>NZ_ALJP01000008.1:0-10749 GCF_000287615.1 Haemophilus sputorum HK 2154 | reverse complement strand
CATCTCTGGAAAGTTCTCTGGATGTCAAGAGTAGGTAAGGTTCTTCGCGTTGCATCGAATTAAACCACATGCTCCACCGCTTGTGCGGGCCCCCGTCAATTCATTTGAGTTTTAACCTTGCGGCCGTACTCCCCAGGCGGTCGATTTATCACGTTAGCTACGGGCGCCAAGCTTAAAGCCCAACCCCCAAATCGACATCGTTTACAGCGTGGACTACCAGGGTATCTAATCCTGTTTGCTCCCCACGCTTTCGCACATGAGCGTCAGTACATTCCCAAGGGGCTGCCTTCGCCTTCGGTATTCCTCCACATCTCTACGCATTTCACCGCTACACGTGGAATTCTACCCCTCCCTAAAGTACTCTAGCGACCCAGTATGAAATGCAATTCCCAGGTTAAGCCCGGGGCTTTCACATCTCACTTAAGTCACCGCCTGCGTGCCCTTTACGCCCAGTTATTCCGATTAACGCTCGCACCCCCCGTATTACCGCGGCTGCTGGCACGGAGTTAGCCGGTGCTTCTTCTGTAGTTAACGTCAATCATCTAGTCTATTAAACTAAATGCCTTCCTCGCTACCGAAAGAACTTTACAACCCGAAGGCCTTCTTCATTCACGCGGCATGGCTGCATCAGGGTTCCCCCCATTGTGCAATATTCCCCACTGCTGCCTCCCGTAGGAGTCTGGACCGTGTCTCAGTTCCAGTGTGGCTGGTCATCCTCTCAGACCAGCTAGAGATCGTCGGCTTGGTGAGCCTTTACCTCACCAACTACCTAATCCCACTTGGGCTCATCTCATGGCAGGTGGCCTTGCGGTCCCACCCTTTAATCTCTCGATATTACGCGGTATTAGCTACAGTTTCCCGTAGTTATCCCCCTCCATAAGCCAGATTCCCAAGCATTACTCACCCGTCCGCCACTCGTCAGCAAAGAAAGCAAGCTTTCTTCCTGTTACCGTTCGACTTGCATGTGTTAAGCCTGCCGCCAGCGTTCAATCTGAGCCATGATCAAACTCTTCAATTCAAGTTCAATCGCTCAATACTGCTGACATAAAATGTCACTACTTAAAAAGTATAATGAATTTCTAGTTAGCACCTATTAAGACTTCAAAATTAAAAAATATTTTTAAATCAAGTCAATCAACAAGTGCCCACACAGATTGTCTGATATGTTGTTAAAGAACAAAAATAAACGACGCACTGCTTTTTCTGAAGATTCACAACAGCGCGTCGTTGTGTGGGGTGCATTATAGAGAAATCTCAAATCCTTGCAAGCCTTTTTTGCAAAAAAATTTAAATTTTTTACCGCTTGTTTTATTTGTAATCGAAATGTCGCAAATTTTATCAAAAACTGATGTTTTTCTATCACTTACAGTTCAATTCCATTAAGCTTGCAAAACCCCATTTTTGCATGACTTTTTCTCTGGCGAAAAAGTTCTCTGTTTTTGCAGTACAAAAAGCGAGATTTGCTTGTGGTTTTTTATCCGATTCTGAACAAACAATAATCTGTTCAGATAATAAATTTTTTACTCTTTTAGCAATCGCGCTACCAGAATCAACAAAAAACTTCACTTGAGGCAATAATTCTTGTAGTTCTGTTTTTACTAATGGAAAATGCGTACACCCTAAAATTACCGTATCTAAATCTTTATTGTCGATCCAAGGCGTAACTACGGCCTTTAATCTTGCGAGATCAACGATCCCTGTTTGTTGTTTTTCTTCGACTATTTCTACTAGATCCGTCGTACCTATTTTTTCCACTACACAATTTTTCGCATATTTATCAATAAGATCTAATACATATTGTCGAACGATGGTGCCTTTCGTCGCAAGTAATCCTATTGTCTTAGTCTCTGAAATTTCTGCTGCTGGCTTAATTGCCGGTACTGTTCCTACAATAGGAAAAGAAAACGCTTGGCGCAATGCCGGTAATACCACGGTGCTTGCCGTATTGCATGCAACAACCACGAGATCAAGCGGGTATTTTTCCGCAATTTTTTGCACAATGCTTAACGCTCGATGATTTAATACCGATTCTGATTTTTCTGAATAAGGAAAACAAGCATTATCAAAGCAATATAAATAGTGCGCATTCGGCAGTGCCTTGCGCACTTCATCATAAACAGTCAGCCCGCCCATGCCCGAATCGTATAGAAGAATCGTCGGTTTCATACTTTATATAGAAAGAAAATAATGCGGAAATGCTACTCTCTTCTTTTTCCTCATTCAAGTATTCACTTTGCAAAAAATCGTAAGAATTCAACCGCTTGCAAAATTCTGCATTTTTATTTATGCTTTTTCTCTCCGAATAAGCAAATCAAATAGGAGAATATCATGATCGGAGTTTATGCAATTTGTGAAGTGAAAGCAGAGAAATTAGCTGAGTTTGAATCTGTCGCAAAAAATTTAGTGAACGCATCCCGCCAAGATAAAGGCTGTGTAAGCTATGACTGCGGTAAAGTGGCTGGTAAAGCCAACACTTATACCTTTATCGAACGCTGGGAAAGCGATGCCGATTTAGACCTACATACCAAGCAGGCACACTTCGCCCAAGCAGTTGAAGCCTTTGGCGAACTTTTAGCGAAAGATATTGAAATCAATGTCGTTGAATTGTTCTAAATATAAAAGGAAGTTTGGTCATTGAATCAATCCAAACTTCCTTTCTATTATAAGTATTTAAGCTTTTTTCACGCCAGTAATTCGGCACCACTCTTCTTTTTCCACCACAGGATCAAGATTGAAATCTTCGGCATAAGCTTCACACACAGAAGTAGCTTGTGTCGCTAAAATCCCTGATAAGCCTAAATCGCCTTGTGGTTTTACCAGCGTAATGATATTTGGTGCTAACTCTTTTAACGGGCCCGCCAAAATATTTGCTACTACCACATCAGCAACTAAATCTTTCGGCTGATCTTTAGCTAAGAACAATTCAAGGCGATCCGCCACCCCATTTGCTTGCGCATTATTCGTTGAAGCTAAAATTGCTTGGGGATCAATGTCGATACCAATCGCGCGTTTTGCACCAAGTTTTAACGCAGCAATCGCTAAAATGCCAGAACCACAACCAAAATCGATCACAGTTTTGCCCGCTAAATCAAGCCCATCTAACCATTGTAAACAAAGTGCCGTCGTTGGGTGTGTGCCTGTTCCAAACGCCAAACCTGGGTCTAACATCACATTGACTGCATTTGGGTCTGGAACTTCACGCCAGCTTGGGCAAATCCATAAACGTTTACCAAACTGCATTGGGTGGAAATTATCCATCCATTCACGTTCCCAATCTTTATCTTCGATTTGTTCAATCTTATGTGCAAAATCAGGGTCAACTAAACGGCTAATAATCAATGCTTCAACAATTGCTTTCATGTCTGTTTCCGCATCAAATAAACCAACTACATCTGTATTTCCCCACAAACGCGTTTCACCTGGAAGCGGTTCAAAAATCGGTGTATCTTGGCTATCCATAAAGGTTACCGAAACTGCCCCAATCTCTTCTAAAAAATCACTGATCTGCTCAGCTTGTTTATCTGTGCTATTTAAACGAATTTGTACCCACGCCATCTTGTTATCCTTATTTTATCATAATGGGGTATTTTAGCGTTTTTCAACAAAAAACGGGAAGTTTCTTTTGCCTTATACTGTTTAATCTATTACACAGTATTATAATAATGGACAAAGTTTATACATGCCTGGAGCATAATTATGAAGAAATTAGCATTAACTGCACTATTTTTAGGTGCAATCGGATTATCCCAATCAGTACAAGCTGAAATTATTTTCTCGTGTAAAACCACAAATAATAAATACATTGAAGTGAACAAGCTAAATAATGATATTTATGAATATAAATTTGGATCGGCATCTAAGAATGAATTAACTTTGCGTAATAAAAAATCTGAACTACTTGGGCGCTCAGAAAGATGGACTGGTACTGGCAGGGGACGTTGGTCAACAATGTCATTCCAAAAAGGCGAATATATTTACCAAGTTTATGTGAATTTGGATTCTATTGATCACACCACTGAAAGTGGCGTCGATGTAAAACATAAAGGGCAGCTGCTGACTAGCATTTTATGTACAGAAGAAACGGCTAAAAGTAATTTCGATGATGAAGAGTTTGCTTGGTAGAAATATAAAATCAGCTCTTTCGAGCTGATTTTATAATGAAGCTAACCTCGGCCACCAACGGTAATTTTATCTAGTTTTACCGTTGGCTGCCCTACACCGACCGGTACACTTTGCCCTTCTTTACCGCAGGTGCCAATACCTGGGTCAAGTTGCATTTTTTTACCCACCATTGAAACTTGTTGCATTGCATCGATGCCACTGCCAATCAAGGTTGCGCCGGTCACAGGCTTGGTAATTTTCCCTTTCTCAATCAAATAAGCTTCTGCGGTAGAGAAAACAAACTTCCCAGAAGTAATATCGACTTGCCCGCCACTAAAATGTGGTGCATAAATACCATAATCAACAGATTCAATCATTGCCTCAAATTCATCATGGCCTTCAGTCAGATAAGTATTGGTCATTCTTGGCATAGGTAAATGCGCATAAGATTCTCGTCTGCCATTGCCTGTCGGTGCCACGCCCATTAAACGTGCATTGAGTTTATCTTGCAAATAGCCTTTCAGAATCCCATTTTCAATTAACACATTGCGCTGTGAAGGCACACCTTCATCATCTACGGTCATTGAACCACGCACATTCTCAATTGTGCCATCATCGACAATAGTACAAAGCGGTGAAGTCACTTGCTCACCAATTTTACCAGTAAACAGTGAAGATTCTTTACGATTGAAATCGCCTTCCAAACCGTGTCCAACCGCTTCATGTAATAAAATACCCGGCCAGCCAGCACCTAATACAATCGGCATTGTACCTGCAGGCGCAGGCATTGCGCCTAAATTGACTAACGCCATTCTTACCGCTTCTTTTGCTAAGAATTCAGCGCGGTTGTAGCCGACCATTTCCCCATTGACGACTTGTGGCTCTAAAAACCACGTTAAACCGTAGCGACCACCCGCCCCAGCTGAGCCACGTTCACGTTTGCCATTTTCTTCTACTAATACTGAAACGGATAATCTAACCAGCGGGCGAATATCTGCAGCCAAAGTACCATCTGTTGCTGCTACGAGCATCTCTTCATACACCGCCGAAATGCTGGCATTAACTTGCACCACGCGCGGGTCTTCTTTGCGCGCAGTACGATCCACTAAATGCAATAATTCAACTTTCTGTTCACGACTTAATGTTTCTAGCGGATTGATCGAAGCATAGCGCTTGCAAGCGGTCGTTTCTTTGAAATTATTTACCAATAATTTTCCGCTTTCTGCTGTAATGGAACGCGCCGCAGTGGCACATTGCATTAACTGCTCTAATCCAATTTGATCTGCATAAGCGAAACCAGTTTTCTCACCTGAAACGGCTCGCACACCAAAGCCACGGTCAATATAAAAGCCACCTTCTTTAATAATGGAATCTTCTAACGCCCAACTTTCATCTTGGCTTAATTGGAAATAAAGATCAGCATAATCAATTTGACGTGCCGAAAATTGGTCTAATACTTGCGTCAAATGAGAGAGTTCAAGCCCGCTTGGTGCAAGCAAACTTTCAGAAACTTGTTTTAACATGAATTTTCTCTTGAAATAAAAAACGGTGAACGTTTAGCAAATCTTCCGCAAAATCTCACCGCTTATCTGTTCTGTCTAGCTTATTTTAAGCCTTCGGCTAAACGTACCGCATTTACACCGCTATCTGCTTCAACTCGCTGCATAAATGGTGAAAGCTGTGTTAAATGACTGAAGTCTAACCCTAATCGGCGGCACCAATTTAGCATAATGTAGAGATAAACATCTGCGACAGAAATCGCTTCGCCAAAGAAAATATGACTTTCAAGATGCGCATTCGCTACAGCTAATTGTTCTAAAACTTGTTCAGCGGCTTGTTGGCGAATGGTTTTGGTTAATGCCTCATTGCCTTCCGCATAACTTGGTAAACGGAATAACGGCACAAACGATTTATGTACATCGCTATTAAAAAACGCTAACCAACGCGAAGCTTTGGCTTTATCACGCATGGTTTTGCTACCAAATAATTTTGCTTCAGGGAAGCGTTCATCTAAATAATGCAAAATTGCTTGGTTTTGTGATAACACTAAATCGCCATCTACTAATAATGGCACTGCACCGCGAGGGTTTAACGCCAAAAATTCTGGTGATTTAATAAATTCACGGCTAACTGCCTCAAACTCATAATTTTCATGACTATGCGCTTTAACCCATTCTAACGCTACATGCGGCACAAAAGAACAAGCGCCAATTAAACCATATAATTTCATAAATTAAGATCCTGTCTAAAGGGAAAAGAATAGCGCTATTTTAGGCTTTTTATGGCAATGAAGCAAAAGCGAAATGCTGCTATAATGCCTTTAACTTATATTCCAAGCGGTCGAATTTGCAAAATTTGTTGCAAAACTGACCGCTTGTCAGCAAAGGATTCCAAATGAAAGATACCATTGTTGCCCAAGCTACACCGATTGGTCGTGGTGGTGTAGGCATTTTACGGGTTTCCGGCCCACTTGCCAGCAAGGTCGCAGAAGCGGTGCTAGGCAGAACCTTAACGCCGAGAATGGCAAATTACTTGCCATTTAAAGACAGCAACGGCGAAACACTCGACCAAGGCATTGCACTCTTTTTTAAAGCACCAAACTCTTTTACTGGCGAAGATGTCCTTGAGCTACAAGGCCACGGCGGTCAGGTTATTTTAGATATTCTGCTTAAACGCATTTTAGAAGTAGAAGGAGTTCGAATTGCGCGTGCCGGTGAATTTTCAGAGCAAGCCTTTTTAAATGACAAACTCGATTTAGCCCAAGCAGAAGCCATTGCGGATTTAATTGATGCTACCAGTGAACAAGCTGCACGTTCCGCATTAAAATCCCTACAAGGCGAATTCTCAAATAAAATCAATCAGTTAGTTGATAGTGTTATTTATCTACGCACCTATGTGGAAGCTGCCATTGATTTCCCTGATGAAGAAATTGATTTTCTTGCTGATGGCAAAATTGAAGGCCATTTAAACGATATTATTCAGCAACTTAACGGCGTACGCCAAGAAGCTAAACAAGGTGCTATTTTACGTGAAGGCATGAAAGTGGTGATTGCAGGTCGCCCAAATGCGGGGAAATCTAGCTTGCTGAACGCATTAGCTGGGCGAGAAGCTGCGATTGTCACAGATATTGCCGGCACTACTCGCGATGTATTGCGTGAACATATTCATATCGATGGCATGCCTCTGCATATTATTGATACCGCAGGGCTACGTGAAGCCAGCGATGAAGTTGAGCGCATCGGCATTGCACGCGCTTGGGAAGAAATCGCGCAAGCCGACCAAGTATTATTGATGATTGATAGTACAGAACAAAAAGTTGATGACTTCAAAGCAGAATGGGCAGAATTTTTAGCCAAATTACCACCGAATATGCCTGTTACGGTTATTCGCAATAAGGTGGATTTATCGGGCGAACCAGAAGGCTTGGAACAGCTGGAGAATTTCACGCTCATTCGTTTATCCGCGCAAACAAAAGTTGGGGTTGATTTATTGCGTGAGCATTTGAAAAAATCAATGGGCTACCAAAGTTCAACCGAAGGCGGATTCTTAGCGCGTCGTCGCCATCTACAAGCGTTAGAAGAAGCGGCTGAGCATTTAGCCCGCGGGCATGTTCAACTTACCCAATTTTTCGCCGGCGAATTATTAGCCGAAGAGTTAAGAATGGTGCAAAACGCATTAAGTGAAATTACCGGTCAATTTACCTCTGACGATTTGCTCGGGAATATTTTCAGCTCATTCTGTATTGGTAAATAACGTTGCAAGCGGTCGAATTTCGCAAAATTTTTGCAAAATCTGACCGCTTGTTTCTTGCCTATCCATCATAGCGAAGCGACAAATAAACCATAAGGAAAACGATGCCTGCGCTACTTCAACATCTCCATCAACAATTAGATCAATACCAACCTAACCGCACTCATTTTTTAGTGGCATTAAGTGGCGGAATTGATTCGGTCGTACTACTGCATCTATTAAGTCAACTCCCTTTAAACTTACGCGCCATTCATGTCCATCACGGATTAAGTCCGAATGCAGATAGCTGGGCTGATTTTTGCGAACAGCTATGCAAGCGGTTAAATATTCCGTTTATTTTGCAAAAAGTCTCAGTACAAGGTTCAAAAGGTATTGAGGATGCCGCACGACATGCACGCTATCAAGCTATTCAAGCAGTGCGACAAGCCGATGAAACAGTGGTAACGGCACATCATCAGGGGGATCAGGTAGAAACCTTCTTTCTTGCCTTAAAACGAGGGAGTGGAGCAAAAGGCTTAGCGGCAATGCCAGTGGTAGGCTTTTGGCAAAATATGCCTCTTTTTAGACCGCTTCTCGCTATCAAGAAAGACATGATTCAAGCATACGCTGTACAGCATCAACTTGAATGGATGGAAGATGAGAGTAATCAATCAGAAATTTATGATCGCAATTTTTTGCGAAATGCAGTGTTACCCACGTTAAATGAACGTTGGCTACATTTTGATGAAATGGTTTATCGGGCAACAGCAAATTTGTATCAGCAGCAACAATTATTGGATGAGTTGCTAGCAGAAACGCTAACGCAATATATCAACCCAACAAACTATGCGTTAAATATTGCAGATTTTTCAAAGTTTTCTCTTTCAAAACAGCAAGCACTTCTGCGCCTCTGGTTAAGCCAGCAACAGCAAATGATGCCTAGTCAAGCGCAGTTATTGCAGATCATCAAACAAATGATCATGAGCAAATCAGACAAGCAACCAGAGATCCAACTTGGTGATAAATGGCTCCGTCGTTATCAACAGCAACTTTTTCTTACACGTACATTTGAGCCAACTGGACATTTTCATGCCACGCTTTTGGCGAACCAAACGATTGAATTGCCTGATAATATTGGCATTTTAGTGCGGAAACAAGCTGAACTCAGATTAGAAACAGACACTGATATAAAGCATTATGCCTTACCATCAGCGCTTGCAAATGAGGAATTAACCGTAAAACTGCACCATAGCGGCCAGGTGGCGCAATATGCTAAACCACACCGTGAGCAAATGAAGAAAATTTGGCAAGCACAGCAGATTCCTGTTTGGGAAAGAAGTCGCACACCATTAATTTTTTGGCAAGCACAGCTCGTTTGTGTATTGAGTTAACCTCTCGGATGAAATTGTTGATGGAGCGATTTCAAACGCGCTTTCGCCACGTGAGTATAGATTTGCGTGGTTGAGAGATCACTATGCCCCAATAGCATTTGAACAACACGTAAATCTGCCCCATGATTGACCAAATGCGTAGCAAAAGCGTGCCGTAATACATGGGGAGAGAGTTTTTCTGTATCAATTCCAGCTAACACTGCATAATGTTTAATACGGTGCCAAAAGGTTTGGCGAGTCATTTGCTGACCCCGACGACTCGGGAAAACAACATCTGAAGGCTGATTAGCTAATAATGTGGCTCTGGCATGTTCAAAAAAAGTTTGAATCCAATAAACGGCATCTTCACCCATTGGCACAAGACGCTCTTTATCTCCCTTACCAATCACTCGAACAACACCTTGGCGTAAACTAATATTATCTAAGGTTAGTGAAACTAGCTCTGTCACTCGCAAACCTGTCGCATAAAGTAATTCAAGCATCGCTTTATCGCGAAGTTCTACGGGATCAAGTGTGTTTGGACTTTCAAGTAAAGCCATCACCTGTGCTTCACTAATCGATTTCGGAAGATGAACAGCCTTTTTAGGCGAAGTTAATGTGCTTGCAGGATCGTCTTCTCTATAATGTTCCGTATAAAGAAAACGAAAGAATTTACGCAAACAGCTCAGCATTCTTGCTGAACTGCTAGATTTGTAACCTTGCGTTAAACGCCAAGCTAAAAAAGCTTGTAAACCAGAATGGTCAATAGAAAGAAATGTTTCTGGCGGTGTTAGCCAGTCCGAAAATAGCGTTAAGTCTAAACGATAAGATGCCACAGTATTATCAGATAAACCATGTTCTTGCCAAAGAGAATCTAAAAATTGTTCCATAATGGGATCTAATGTTTTCATCTTTAAGCCTTACCGTATTTTAACTATTGCCAAATAAACAAAAAGCCGATTAGCAAAACTAATCGGCATTCTAAAATAATGGCAGGGGCGGAGAGGCTCGAACTCCCAACACCCGGTTTTGGAGACCGGTGCTCTACCAATTGAACTACGCCCCTAAAGATAAAGCGAGTAATTGACTCGCTTACAATTAAGTGGCGGAACGGACGGGACTCGAACCCGCGACCCCCTGCGTGACAGGCAGGTATTCTAACCAGCTGAACTACCGCTCCGCAAATTTAGTAGATTGATAATGCCCTACTCTCACATGGGGAAGCCCCACACTACCATCGGCGTTACAGCATTTTACTTCTGAGTTCGGTATGGAGTCAGGTAGAACTACTGCACTATGGTTATCAATCAAATCCTTTATTTCCTTAATTCTCTCTATTTAAGAAAACTAAGGAAATAAAATCCGGCGATGCCCTACTCTCACATGGGGAAGCCCCACACTACCATCGGCGTTACAGCATTTTACTTCTGAGTTCGGTATGGAGTCAGGTAGAACTACTGCACTATGGTCGCCGGAATATCCGGTCATGATTCATCTCATTATCTTATCTATTCTTCTTCTCAAAACCAAAAACAAGCCTCAAAACCTT
>NZ_ALJP01000007.1:0-129973 GCF_000287615.1 Haemophilus sputorum HK 2154 | reverse complement strand
TAATAATGAGAGAAGAATAACTTTTTTCATGTTATAAATTCCTAAAAGAAGATTTGCAAAAAATAGAAGAAATCTGCCCGCTTACAAGTGGGCAGCGGTTTTTATTTAACGTTCATCTCGCTCACAAAAATCGGCAATCCGCCCCAAGCTCCACCTGCAAACCCTTTGCAAGAGCCAGAGGTATGTTCTTCAGTACGGATAAAGGTTTTGCCATTCCAAACAGCTTCTTGTCCAGCCCAACAATCACCGATGCCACGCCCTTTAAATGATCCTTCTACTTTTAAAACATGAGTGTTTTTATCATAATCAGCATAGTTATACTGGTTTGCTAGCACTTGTTCAATTTTGGTTAATTTTTCGTCTAATACGGCATAGTAATAAGTGGATTGATAGGCGCCAGCAAGACAAATCGCTTCAGCTAGTACTTTTCCTTTCGTTAGCGGGTAAAGTGTAATTTGTTCATTCCATACATCATCTTTATGAAGTGCATAACAGTAATTTTCTGAGTTTTTATTCGTCCTATTACTTTTACGTAATAAAGCTAATACTGCATCAAATTGTTTTTCACCGCGTTTTAGTTCCGTGGTTTGGCGGTTATTCACACTTACTGCCTCAATTTTGGGTGCAGCCTGTGGCGCTAATACCGCATGTTTTTCTTGACCTTGACGAATAAGTGCAGAAGGCGTATTTAAACGTTGTTGAAACTCATCCATTTTGAGCATCGCAGCGGCTGCACCTTTATCAGATACTTTTTCCTTAAACTCACCAAAAGCCACTTCAATATCTGCATTACCTTTTAGCGCCGTGAGTAATTCAGTCGTTTGTTTTTCACTTAATTTTGCGTTCCCCTCTTCTGAGATATTTGGAACAATACCGAGTGATTGACCATTTAAGATAATTTCAGCCGTTTTATTACCAACATCTTCAGGTAATAATGCCAACTGTGCGGTCACAGGTGCTTGCTCACCCGCACTTCGGGTAAATAAAATTGAAACAGGATGTTCAGAACCATCGCCTTCTTGATAACCCGCCATATTGCAAGTGCCAGTATTATCACAAATCAAATCCCAGTCTTGATAAGTCTTTTCAAACCCTTTTAACGATGGCGCAGCCATTGCAGTGAGTGGTAATAGTGAGAGAAGAATAATTTTTTTCATGTTATAAATTCCTAAAAGAAGATTTGCAAAAAATTCGTAAAATCTGACCGCTTATTTGACCCTGCAAATTTCCAGACAATACTGATAACCATAAATACTCGAAAATACAGGCAAAAACCATCGCTTTTAGTCAATTATGACTGGAAATAATTGAAATTACAATCATAATTTGTGAAGTGATAGTAAATACTTTTACTTGTGATAAAAAAATACTAAATAAACTTTGTAAAAATGGCTTGATACCTAGCTTTATGCCTTCTGCTAAGCATTTAAAATCATAGGCAAAAAAAAGAGCGTACCTCGGTACGCCCTTTGTTTAATTATAATAACCTTGCCGCATCTTTATCTAAATACCATTCAGTCACACCGTTTTGTGCCTGAATTTTCGCTGCCGGATAAGGCAAGCTTTCTGCTGGTGTTTCTTCAATCTCTTTCAGTATTTCTGCTTTCGCAGCCCCAGTCACTAAATAAGTAATGCGTTTTGCCTTCTCAATTAGTTTTGCGGTTTTTGAAATACGGATTTGCCCACTTTCTGGATGTTTGGCAATGACCGCCACATTAGGATCATCAAAGTTTGTTTGATGTGGAAAAAGTGAAGCTGTATGCCCATCATTGCCCATACCTAAAATAATCCAATCGAATGCTAAATCTGGCATACAAGCGGTCAATTCCTGCGAAAATCTTGCAAGTTCAGTTTCTACATTTTCTTCACCACGAATACGATGAATATTCTCAGCCGGAATATTGATGTGATCAAACAATAGCTTCTGCACTTCGCCATAATTACTTTGCTCATCGGTTGGTGGCACCATACGATCGTCACCCCACCAAAAATGCAAGTTTTGCCATTGAATTTCATTAGCATAAGGCGCTTGGGCTAAAGCTTTAAACAACAATTTCGGGGTTGAACCGCCAGAAAGTGAAATATGCACAGGAGTGCCTTTTTCACTATAAGCTTTGAATTCTTGTGCGATTTTTTCAACCGCTTGTTGCGCAGTCTCAAAAATAAATTTATTCATTTTATGCTCTTCTTATTGTTGTGTGATATATGCTATTTCGCTTTTTTCTTCGCCCCTGAAGGTTTTCCCCAGAGTTTGCCATGTCTAGCAATCAGCTTATCAGCCTCAGTCGGCCCCCAGCTGCCTGATTCATATTCATAAACTCGACCATGCGCCGCTTTGTAATCCAAAATCGGTTGAACAAAGCGCCAACAAGCGTGAACAGCATCAGTACGCGCAAATAAGGTTGCGTCGCCTTTCATCGCGTCTAATAATAAACGCTCATAAGCAGTCAACAAGTTAGTTGAAGCTAAATCAGAATAACTGAAGTCCATTGAAACTTCTTTCGCCTCAAAGCCCGCACCCGGTTTTTTCAAACCAAAACGCATTGAAATACTTTCATCCGGTTGAATACGAATAATCAATTTATTCTCTGGCGCATTTTGGCTAAAGACGGGATGTGGTGTCGTTTTAAAGTGAATAACAATTTCTGTCACGCGTGTCGGCAAACGTTTGCCCGAGCGAACATAAAATGGTACGCCTGCCCAGCGCCAGTTATCAATTTCACATTTCAGTGCAATAAAAGTTTCAGTACTAGAATCTGGCGGCACACCTTTTTCTTCTAAATACCCGACTACTTGTTCCCCATCTACTGTACCAGCGACATATTGCCCAAGTACCACATCATTTTTTACATTTTCTGCACTTAATGGGTGTAAGCAATGTAGCACTTTTGCCACTTCATCACGCATAGATGTTGCGTTGATAATTGCTGGTGGCTCCATCGCAACCATTGCAAGCACTTGTAATAAGTGGTTTTGCAACATATCACGCATTGCGCCCGAACCGTCATAATAACCACCACGCTCTTCCACACCAATGGATTCTGCACCAGTAATTTCTACATAATCAATAAAGTTACGGTTCCAAAGCGGCTCAAATAACCCATTAGAAAAACGTAATACTAAAAGGTTTTGGACGGTTTCTTTGCCTAAATAGTGGTCGATACGATAGATTTGATGCTCTTCAAAGAATCGGTGGATTTGGATATCTAAAGCTTTGGCAGTTTCGATGTCATAACCGAAAGGTTTTTCAACGATAATGCGTTTCCAGCCAAACTCTTCAGTATTTAAACCATGTGCTGCTAAACATTCTGGAATCACGCCGTAAAGACTTGGTGGCGTTGAAAGGTAATAAAGTGTGTTACCGCTGCTGCCATATTTATCATGCAGCTCATCTAAGCGAGGTAATAATTTGGCATAATCAAGCGCATCAGAAGTATTCACCGCTTGATAGTAAAGATGTTCGCAAAATGCTTCTAATTCTGGACCGCTTGCTTGCTCGAATTTAATTAACGCTTCATGCATTTTTTGACGAAATTCATCATCACTAAGTCCGGTTCTAGCAACCCCTAATACAGAAAAATGCTTGCCTAAGCGACCAACTTTATAAAGGTTATACAGTGCTGGCACTAATTTACGGGCAGTTAAATCCCCTGAAGCACCGAAAATAACAATACAGCAATTCTCTACATTCATAAGCTTTCCTTTAGTTTTTCTTGTGTAAGAATGAAGGCGAATGAGAATAACATAAAATTGACAGATGAAAAGGGTTATTCAAATGAAAAAACCTTTTGCTCTGATATAAAGTTTGCACCAACCATAACAAAATTGGGATTGATCCACGTTTCCCGCTGATTATAAGTAAGTGGTTGGAAGTGGAAATCAAAAATTTTCCCTCCAACTTCCCGTAATAGTACCTCAGCAACCGCTGTGTCCCACTCTCCCGTATCGCCTAAGCGAATATAACAGTCCGCTTTGCCTTCTGCCACCAACCCCGCTTTTAAGCTGCTTGAACCATAAGTCAAAAATTGCGCTTGATAAGGTTCATTGAGGAATCGGCAAACTTGTTCTTCACAAATAGTTGAGCCAACTGTAATCGTTAAAGTTTTAGGTAAGTTTTGAGAGGCGGCTACAAGCGGCCGAATTTGCTGATTTTCTTGCAAAAAAGCACCGCCATCTTGTTTGGCAAAATAGGTTTTATTGAGAATTGGGGCGTGAATCACACCAAGGACAGGACGATTTGCTTGTACTAAGCCAATCACCACAGAAAATTGATCAGTTTTATCTAAAAATTGTTGCGTACCGTCTAATGGGTCAATAATCCAATATTCCTGCCAATGCCTGCGTTCTGCTAAGGGAATATCACATTGCTCTTCCGATAAAATTGGAACATTCGGCGCCAAAGCTTGCAATTTCTCGCTAATAAAGCGACTTAAAAACAGATCTGCCTCAGTCACCGGTGTATTATCCGCTTTTAGGTGCGGAGAAAGCGATTGTTGATAGAACGCTTTCAGATGTTCGCCAGCTTCTTGTGCGATAGCCCGGACAGTATTTAATAAAGTATCGGTTAATGGCTGCATAAAAACTCCCTAAGCATAAATAGCGCAGATAAATAGCGAGATTCGGCAAAGTTCGGATCTGCTAATAAACGGTCAATCTCACTTAATGGTAAACGGACAATTTCAAGCGGCTCTGGCTCATCGCCTTCTAATTGAGAAGGATAAAGATCTTGCGCAATAAAAACATGCATTAAACCATACATATGGCTTGGCGAAGAATAAAGTGAACGTAAAAAATGTAACTTTTTCGCACCAAAACCAATTTCTTCTTGCAACTCACGATTTGCTGCCACTTCTGGCGATTCATCCGCATCGACAATGCCTTTTGGAAAACCTAGCTCATAGCGCTCCGATCCTACGGCATATTCTTTGATAAGAATTAACTCATTTTGATGAATGGGCAGAATCAACACAGAAGAGCCTCGTTGCGGCGTTAAACGCTCAAAGGTTCGCTCTTCGCCATTGGAAAAACGTAAATCAACCGCTTGAACCTCAAAAATACGACTTTTTGCGACCGTTTCAACTTTTAGAATAGTGGGTAATGTTCGTTCTGTCATCTATTTCTTCTCCTAAGCTTGCTTAGTTTTTTCCTGCCAAGGGGCGACTTTAAATAGCATAAGCATGCCAGGAATAGCTAAAAAGAAACAGATCCAGAAGAAATCATAATAACCCACAGCTTCCACCATTTTTCCTGCATAAGCCCCTAGCAGTTTGCTTGGTATTGCCGCCAAGCTGGTAAAAATCGCTAATTGCATTGCCGTGTACATTGGATTCGTTTCGCGAGCCATAAAAGCCACAAAAGCAGCGGTGCCAAGCCCTACGCCAAGATATTCACCTGCCATCACCACGCCAAGTCTAATGAGCTCAAGCATGCCAATTGAAGCCGTTTCAAACTTACCAAAGCTCGCCAAATAAGCAAAACCTAAAATAGTAATCAACTGAACAAAGCCAAATAACCATAAGGCACGATTTACCCCTAGTTTCAACATGGCAATTCCACCTAAAATTCCACCACCGATGCTACACCAAAGCGATGTCGTTTTTACGACAGCTGCAATATGCGATGTGGTAAACCCCATATCTAAAATAAAACGAGTTTGCAAAGAGGTGGCTAAAGAATCGCCTAATTTATAGAGGAAAATAAATAAAATTAACCCTATTGCTCCCCACATCCCTTTACGAGTCACAAATTCTTGGAACGGGGAAACAAATGCCATATAAAACGGTTGAGTGCGATCAACGGGGCGGTGATTTGGTTCTTTCGTGAACAAAGTAATAAGCAAACATGGCAACATGAAACTTGCTGTTATCACAAATACTGTTTGCCATGAATAATGATCGGACAAATAGAGTGACAACCCACCCGGAATCAAGCCCGCAACACGGTAAGCATTAACATGGATGGAATTGCCTAAACCCAGTTCATTATCGGTTAATATCTCACGTCTGAAAGCATCTACGACAATATCTTGGGTGGCAGAAAGAAAGGCGAGTGCAATAGATAATAAAACGATAATTTTCAGATTTTCAGCTGGATTCAAATAGCCAAAGCTAAACAAAATCGCCAAAAGCCCAAGCTGAGAAATAAAAATCCAACTCCTACGCAATCCTAAAAATGGTGGAGAATAACGGTCTAATAATGCCGCCCAAAGAAATTTCCAAGTATAAGGCAAAGAGGTCAGCGTAAAAGCTGCTACGGTTTTAATGTCTAATCCTGCTTTAGTAAACCATGCTGGCATCAGCTGAATCAACACAAAAAACGGTAAGCCTGAACAAAAGCCCGTGTAAACACAGAGCAACATATTTTTAGAGAAAATCTGTTGCCAAATGGAAGGCTGAGAAGTGGAAGCGGTCATTTTTCTCCCGTGTTTTGCAAAACTAGAATGAAATGATGAAAGAACGATTGCTAAGCCTAGCAAAGCATAAGTAGATTCAAGAATAAAAAACTTACCCTAACATCTGCTTAGCAACCGCTTTTCTTATAGTGGAATACTCCGTGAATTAGCCTTTATATCCATTCGGATTTTTCTTTTGCCAATTCCAAGTATCTTTCATCATTTGCTCTAAACCACGCTCAGTTTTCCAACCCAACTCCACTAAAGCTTTATGCGGATTTGAATAACATTCTGCGATATCTCCCGGACGGCGATCAACTAATTTATATGGTACTGGAACATTATTTGCTTTTTCAAAGGCTTTTACCATATCTAACACTGAATAACCAACGCCTGTACCTAAGTTATACACGTGGAAACCAGCATCATTAGTATGTTTTTGTAGTGCTTTTAAATGACCTAACGCTAAATCTACCACATGAATGTAGTCACGCACGCCAGTACCATCGTGGGTTTCGTAATCGCTACCGAAAATAGAAAGCTCTTTTAATTTACCTACTGCCACTTGGCTAATATAAGGCAATAAGTTATTTGGAATACCATTCGGATCTTCTCCAATTAAACCACTTTCATGCGCACCAACTGGGTTAAAGTAACGTAGCACGACTGCACTAAATTGCGGAAAAGCTTTTGCTGTATCTTCCAAAATACGTTCCACCATGTATTTTGAAGTCCCATAAGGGTTAGTTGTACCACCAACTGGGAAAGTTTCTTTAATCGGGCAACTTTCTGGATCACCATAAACGGTTGCAGATGAGCTAAATACAATAGTATTCACATTCGCACGTAACATTTCTTCAACTAAAATAATAGAACCCGTTACGTTATTTTGATAGTAACGCAGCGGCTCACGCACACTTTCACCAACTGCTTTTAAACCCGCAAAGTGAATGACAGATTCAATCTGATTTTCTGCAAACACTTTACGCAAAATTTCACGGTCAAGAATGTCACCTTTATAGAAATTTACTTTTTTGCCAGTAATTTGCTCAATTCTTGCTAAAGAAATCTCTGAAGAATTGTATAAATTATCTAATACTACGACTTCCTGTTGGTTATTTAACAGCTCAACAACGGTATGCGAACCGATATAACCTGCACCGCCTGTTACTAAAATTGCCATAATAACTCCTGTCATTTAATTATTTTTATGCAATAAACTGTTTTGATTATACCCGTTCAAGCACTTAAATTTAACTAGAAATTTCACACAGAATTTGTAAAAATCAGCCACATTTAAGAAAGTTTTTAAGCAACATTGCAATAGGCTGTGCTGCAGCACGATAATTTTTATAATAATCTAAAATCGCAAATAAGCCTCAGTAACACCGATACTGCCACATTAAGTTTAACGCTCGGCTTTGTGGTAATGATGATTTTAGATGTAGCATTAGGGTAATTTATTATGATTTGGTATAATCTTCTCTTCAGTTTAAAAGGCAGATTAAATCGACAGGGCTTTTGGATTGGCGTTGGATTTAATTTTATTATTTTATTTCTGATTGCAAATTTTTCCCAAAATCTGACCGCTTTCCAGCCGTTATTTTTCTTGCCACTGTTTATTTGCGGTTATAGCTTACTCACTATTGGTGTTAAAAGATTACACGACCGTGGACGTTCAGGCAAAAATGCACTCATTTTAAGTGTGCCGTTCATTTGCTTAATCACCGCACGTTACCTACCGCAACAAAGTACAGAATACTGGCTTATTGGCTTACTTATGCCGATGCTCATATTTACCCTCATTACGATTGAATGGGGATTTTTTAAAGGCGAGAGCCAAGCTAATTTATACGGCGAAAAAGGGCTTTCGCTGAGCTTAAAATAACAGCATACAGCTGTTTACAGAGACATTATGACTGACACAATTCAACTTAATTATCATAAAACCCATTTTTTAACTTCAGCGCCGGATATCCGCCACTTACCAGAAGATAGCGGCATTGAAATTGCGTTTGCTGGCCGTTCTAATGCGGGAAAATCAACTGCATTGAATGCATTAACTAACCAAAAAAACTTAGCGCGCACTTCTAAAACACCGGGGCGCACGCAGCTGATTAATTTATTTGAAGTAGAACCTCAATGTAAGTTAGTTGACTTACCAGGATATGGCTATGCTGCGGTACCTGAACAAATGAAGATCCAATGGCAAAAAGCTTTGGGTGAATACTTACAAAAACGCGAATGTTTAGGCGGTGTGGTAATCTTGATGGATATTCGCCACCCACTTAAAGATTTAGACCAACAAATGATTGAATGGGCAGTATCTGCCGATCTTCCTGTGTTATTACTACTGACTAAAGCAGATAAACTGAGCCAATCAGAACGTAGTAAAACCGTGAAAATGGTACGTGAAGCGATTCTTCCCTTCCAAGGCGACATTCAAGTAGAGGCTTATTCTGCGCTGAAAAAAATCGGCATTGATAAACTTTCTGCCAAACTAAATGCCTGGTTCTCCCCTGCAACGTCCTTACAAGGAGCTTAACATGACCGATTTCAATGCACTACGCCAAGAAACCGATGAGATTATTCAAAACTTACTCGATGATGGTTCTGATCCTGATTCACTTTATATTATTGAGCATCATGTCGCACACCATGATTTTGATAAATTAGAAAAATTAGTGGTCGATGCTTTCAAACTTGGCTATGAAATTTCTGAAGCAGAAGAAGTTGAAGAAGATGGAAAAGTCTTTTTCGTCTGCGATATCGTCAGTGAGATTCATCTAAATGCTGATCTCATCAGCGCACAACAAAAAGAGTTACTCCCACTAATTGAGAAAAACGGTGGAGAATACGAAGGTTGGGGAACATACTTTGAAGATCCAAACGGCGAAGAAGACGAATATGGTGAAGATGGCGAATTCTTTGATGAAGATACCGATGAAGATTTCGACTTTGATGAAGAAACAGTAACTCGCCACTAAAATTTAACCGCTTGTAAGCAGCTGCTACAAGCGGTCTTTTTTTGGAAAAAGTTTGCAAAAGTGCGTATCGCACGCACTTTTTCTAACTTAATGTAAATTCAACTGGCTTAATTTTTCTGCTTCGATTCTAAAGTCCTCAATCGCTTTTTTATCGAAGAAATATTGCGTGCCGCAACATTCACATTGCATATCAATTACGCCATTTTTTTCCGCTAACATTTCTTCAATTTCTTCTGCTGGAACTAATAAAATCGCATTGCCTGAACGTTCACGCGAGCAACCACAATGGAATGCTGTGGCTTGTGCAGGATAAACCTCTACTTTTTCTTCATGGAATAAGCGGTATAGCAACTCTTCAGCAGTTAATCCAAACAGCTCTTCATCTTTTACCGTTTCAGCTAATGTCATTAAATGCTCGAAGTCTTCTGGTGTTCCTGTACCATCTGGCATAATTTGCAACAACATTCCACCTGCTACAGCTTTACCTTCATATTCGCCAGTACGAATCACCAAGTGTGTTTGTAGCTGTTCAGAACGGGCAAAATAATCTTCCAAACATTCACGGATAGTTGGCTTATCAAGGCTAATCACGCCTTGGTAGCGTTCGCCATCAATTGGCATAATAGAGATCACTAACACACCATTGCCGATCATTTCATTTAAACTCGCTTGTTCAGAGATCTCTCCACCAACACGAGCTAAAGCGCGTAATTGTTGTTGATCATTACCATTAACAACCGCTAATTTTAATGGCCCATCACCTTGAATTTGCACGGTTATCGTGCCTTCAAATTTCATGGTTGCCGTTAATAAGCTGGTTGCTACCAACATTTCCCCTAATAGGTTTTGTACGGCTTTTGGATAGTTATGCGTGTTAAGTGTCTCAGTAAAAGTCTCGTTTAAACGAACCCATTCACCACGTACAGCACGGTCTTGGAATAAATAACGATAAAGTTTGTCGTTGTCTTGTTGATAACTCATGGAATTCCTCAAATAAAAAGCCCCTCAATGAGGGGGAATCAATGTTGGCTTTAATATGGAGATATTGTGCCAAAATTACAAGATGTGATCTTTAAATTTCACTAACTCTCGGCGCTCTTTTTTGTTCGGGCGACGATCTGGATGTGGCATTGAAAGTGCATTCGCTTTACGCGCTAACGCAATAGCTTCACGCTGCTTCACACTTTTTTCCGTTTCTTGATAAAGTAGCTGAGCTTCTGGCGCACCACGGCGTTGGTCGCTTAATGCTGTGACGATAATTTCTTTTTCATCATTACCTTGTCTTAGCTTAATCGTTGCGCCGACTTCCACCTCTTTACTGGTTTTAGCACGCTGACCATTATAATGAACTTTACCCCCTTCAATCATCGCTTTTGCGATAGAACGCGTTTTATAAAAACGTGCCGCCCAAAGCCACTTATCTAGGCGTACACCGGATTTTTCATTAGCAGATTGGGCTTTCATTGCAAACTCTCTTCTCTCAAAATTGGCAAATCTTTAGTCAAAAATGACCGCTTGTTGGCAGAATACCTTGCATTTAACCGCAAACAAGCGGTCTAATTCAAGCAAAAATTTGCAAATTCCGCCAAGCAACACGAAAAAATTTGCATTTTCAGGCAGTAATCGGTAAGGTTAATGCCTATTTATTCTCGTTTTTAAGAGGTTCTTATGAAAATCATTCTTCTTGGCGCACCAGGTGCAGGTAAAGGCACACAAGCGCAATTTATCATGCAAAAATTTGGCATTCCACAAATCTCAACCGGCGATATGTTCCGCGCAGCGATTAAAGAAGGCACTGAATTAGGCAAACAAGCAAAAGCGTTAATGGACGAAGGTAAATTAGTGCCGGATGAATTAACTGTTGCGTTAGTAAAAGATCGTATTGCACAACCAGACTGTGCAAATGGTTTCTTATTAGATGGCTTCCCACGCACTATTCCACAAGCAGATGCATTAAAAGACTCTGGCGTGAAAATTGACCTCGTTTTAGAATTTGATGTGGCAGACGAAGTGATTGTTGAACGTATGAGTGGACGCCGTGTTCACCAACCTTCAGGCAGAACCTATCATGTGGTTTACAATCCGCCAAAAGTGGAAGGAAAAGATGATGTTACTGGTGAAGATTTAATCATTCGTCCAGATGATAAAGCAGAAACCGTATTAGAACGTTTATCTATCTACCACAAACAAACCAAACCGTTAATTGCTTACTACACAGCAGAAGCAGAAGCAGGTAACACTCGCTATGAGCGTTTAGATGGTACTAAACCTGTTGAAGAAGTAAGCGCTGAATTAGCAAAAATTTTGGGCTAATCATGCTTTAAAAACGAAAAAAGGAAGTCGATTGACTTCCTTTTTTGCATTGATTAACCACGTTTCATGATTTCGAAAAACTCTTCGTTGGTTTTTGCCACACCAAGTTTATCAATCAACCATTCCATCGCTTCTACTTCACCCATTGGGTTAATAACTTTACGTAACATCCACGTTTTTTGATGCTCTTCTGGGCTCATTAACAAGTCATCTTTACGTGTACCAGAACGGTTAAAGTCAATTGCTGGGAATACGCGACGCTCTGCAATTTTGCGAGAAAGATGAAGCTCCATATTACCGGTTCCTTTAAACTCTTCAAAGATAACCTCATCCATTTTCGAGCCAGTATCAATTAACGCTGTTGCAATAATCGTTAAACTACCCCCTTCTTCTACGTTACGTGCCGCACCGAAGAAGCGTTTAGGGCGATGTAATGCGTTTGCATCCACACCACCAGATAAAATCTTACCTGAAACTGGCGTCACAGTATTATAAGCACGCGCTAAACGTGTAATAGAGTCTAATAAAATCACAACGTCTTTTTTATGTTCAACCGCACGCTTAGCTTTCTCAATTACCATTTCTGCAACTTGAACATGGCGAGTTGCTGGCTCATCAAATGTGGAAGCAATAACCTCACCGCGCACCGTACGTTGCATTTCCGTTACCTCTTCTGGACGCTCATCAATTAACAAGACAATCAACTCACATTCCGGATAATTATGGGTAATGCTTTGTGCAATATTTTGTAATAAAACCGTTTTACCTGCTTTTGGAGGGGCTACGATCAAACCACGTTGGCCTTTACCAATTGGCGCAGCTAAATCTAAAATACGAGCGGTTAAATCTTCGGTTGAACCGTTGCCGCGTTCCATACGCAAGCGAGAATTGGCGTGTAATGGGGTTAAGTTTTCAAAGAGAATTTTACTGCGGGAGACTTCCGGTTTGTCATCATTTACTAAATCGACTTTTAGTAACGCAAAATAACGTTCGCCTTCTTTTGGTGGTCGGATTTTGCCTTCAATCTTATCACCCGTTTGTAAGTTAAAACGGCGGATTTGACTTGGCGAAACATAGATATCATCCGGCCCTGCAAGATAAGAACTGTCTGCCGAACGTAAGAAACCGAAACCATCCGGTAAGATTTCCAACACGCCTTGACCGAAAATATCTTCGCCACTTTTTGCGTGTTGTTTAAGGATTGCAAACACAATATCTTGTTTGCGCAGACGGGCTAGATTCTCTAAACCCATTTGGTTTTCACCCATTTCGACTAATTCCGAAACAGGAAGATTTTTAAGTTGAGTAAGATGCATAGGAATAAAACTACTTGATAAAAAATGAATTCGTTAGATTAGGAATGCGTTAAGAAATGATAAGGTTCATACCTTAAAAACGTGGCGAAGAATACGCCAATTTAGGCAAAATTGCAAATTTTTTATCAGAAAAGACCGCTTGTTATACGTGGTTATTTTATATATTAACGCCCTATTTCCTAAAAAAATCGGGTAGCCAATCTACCCGAAAAATCATTGATTACGCTTTTTTCAAGAACTCTGATTTCAGCATAATTTTGCCACAATCTACGTTATGATCACCATTTACTAAGCGAATATTTTTAAATTTTGTCCCTTTTTTCAATACTTCTGATGAGCCTTTTAGTTTTAAATCTTTGATTAACAGCACATCATCGCCATCAGCTAATAAATTGCCATTGCTATCTTTTACGATAAGTTGATCTTCATCCGCTTCAGCAACTTCTTCACCAGTCCATTCATAAGCGCAATCTGGGCAAACAAATTGAATAGAATCGTGATAAGTATTTTCGCCTTTACATTGTGGGCAAGCTGGAAATGTCATTTTTTGTCCTCTATTTAAAAGCCGTTAGTGTATAACAAAAATGCTGAAAAATTAAGCCAACAAGCGGTCTATTTTGACCAAGATTTTACAAATTTTGCGATCTAGCTCGAAAATCCGTGAGAAAAAACTTCCGATTTTCTAGAAAAATCGCTAGCCTTAATTAAGGGAGAACAGTAAAATTCGCTTCTTTTATTCATTGCAAAACTAATCCTTTTGCCATAATTCGTTCTTTAACGAGCGTGTAATAACGAGGCTATTTTAATGACTTCTCAAACTCTTCAAGCAGAGGCGAAAGATGCATCTGTACAGCCTGCTAAAGCAGAAAAAATAAATTTAATGAATCTGACCCGCCAAGAAATGCGCGAGTTGTTTGCACAAATGGGCGAAAAACCGTTTCGTGCGGATCAGCTAATGAAATGGATTTACCATTTCGGTGAAGATAATTTCGATAATATGAGCAATATCAACAAGGTATTGCGTGAAAAACTTAAACAAGTCGCGGAAATTAAAGCACCAGAAGTGGCAGTAGAACAACGTTCAGCCGATGGCACAATTAAATGGGCAATGCAGGTTGGCGACCAACAAATTGAAACCGTATATATTCCTGAAGCCGATCGCGCAACGCTGTGTGTCTCTTCGCAAGTAGGTTGTGCGCTGGCTTGTACGTTCTGTTCAACCGCGCAACAAGGATTTAACCGTAACTTAACAGTGTCTGAAATTATCGGACAAGTTTGGCGTGCTTCTAAAATCATCGGTAACTTTGGTGTCACGGGTGTTCGTCCAATTACGAATGTAGTGATGATGGGCATGGGCGAGCCATTGTTAAATATGAATAACGTAATTCCTGCGATGGAAATTATGTTAGATGATTTTGCTTATGGCTTATCTAAACGCCGTGTCACACTCTCAACCTCTGGGGTTGTGCCGGCATTAGATATGATGCGTGAGAAAATTGACGTAGCATTGGCAATCTCTCTGCATGCGCCGAATGATGAATTGCGTGATGAAATCATGCCAATCAATAAAAAATACAACATTAAAATGTTGATGGATTCAGTGCATAAATATTTAGAAGTGTCTAACGCGAACCACGGTAAAGTCACCATAGAATACGTGTTACTTGATCATGTTAATGATGGCACTGAGCACGCTCATCAATTAGCTGAAGTGTTAAAAAATACGCCATGTAAGATCAACTTAATTCCATGGAACCCGTTCCCTGAAGCCCCTTACGGTAAAAGTTCTAATAGCCGAGTGGACAGATTCCAAAAAACGTTAATGGAATATGGTTTTACTGTTATTGTTCGTAAAACACGTGGCGATGATATTGATGCGGCTTGTGGACAACTTGCTGGTGAAGTTATTGACCGAACCAAACGTACATTAGAAAAACGAAAATTTGGGCAAGGCATTGCGGTAAAAAATCAGTAATTGCCTACTCATAAAAATTGAATAAAGAGAGCGGCAGTTTGCCGCTTTCTTGCCATTGCACTTCGTAATAAAGCTTGTATGATAGCAAGGCAATCATTGGTAACCTCTCTCTTATCAAGGCGCTTTATGTTATTTGTAAAATTTCTGAAAAATCTGACCGCTTGTAGTTTAATTATTCTGCTTGTCGGCTGTACTACTTCATCCCCGCCACAAAAAGCACCTCGTTCAGAAGCAGTCAAAGCTCGATTGAACTTAGCGCTTGCCTATCTTGAACAGCAAGATTACCCAAAAGCCAAAGAGAATATCGATAAAGCCCATCAACATGATACTCATGATTATCTGCCTTATTCGGTGATGGCTTATTACTATCAGCAAATCGGCGAACCAACTTCAGCAGAACAAGCCTATCAGCAAGCGTTGCGTTTAAGTGATTCTCGCCCAGATGTGCTAAATAATTACGGCACTTTTTTATGTAAACAAGGTCAGTTTCAACAGGCTTATCAGCAATTTGAACAAGCGGTTAAAAGCCCTGAACCTTATTATCACCAAGCCGATAGTTTAGAAAACATCGTGCTATGCGCTAAAGCTGAGCCGAATCAAGCAAAAATGCAACAAGCATTAGCTCAATTAGAAAAACTTGATCAAGCTCGCGCAGCAACACTTCGTTAGTGATTTAACGATAAGATTTTATTCATAGGAACCCCATGTCAGAACTTAATCTCCAAATCAGCCAAATTATTGCTGGCGAACTGAATGTCGGCAGTCATCAAATCCTTGCCGCAATGCAATTACTCGATGAAGGCAACACCATTCCTTTTATTGCACGTTACCGTAAAGAAGTCACTGGCGGGTTAGACGATACGCAACTGCGTCATTTTGAAACACGCTTGATTTATCTTCGCGAATTAGACGATCGCCGCCAAACTATTCTTAAATCGATTGAAGAACAAGGCAAATTGACTGATCCACTACGAGAAAAAATTCTCTCTTGTGAAAGTAAAACAGAATTAGAAGATCTTTATCTTCCTTATAAGCCAAAACGTCGCACCCGCGGACAAATCGCGATTGAAGCAGGGCTAGAACCATTAGCTGAAATGCTTTGGCAAGATCCATCTTTAACCCCAGAAGAAGCTGCAAGAGCCTTCGTCAATGCGGAAAAAGGGGTGGCAGATGAAAAAGCAGCCTTAGATGGCGCACGTTATATTTTAATGGAACGCTTCAGTGAAGATGCCGAATTACTTGCAAAACTTCGCCAATATTTGACCGCTTGCGCAACGTTAGAAAGCCGCGTTATTGAAGGAAAAGAAAGCGAAGGTGAGAAATTCCGTGATTATTTTGAGCACAGCGAACCGTTCAAACAAGTTCCTTCTCATCGTGCTTTAGCAATGTTCCGTGGTCGAAACGAAGGTATTTTGGCGCTAAGTTTAAATGCCGATCCAGAAGCTGAAGAAGGCAGCAAACAAAACCACTGTGAAACGATCATTCGTGAACATTTAGGGGTAATTTTCAATCAGCAACCTGCCGATAAATGGCGTGAGCAAGTCATTAGCTGGACGTGGAAAATTAAAGCAGCACTACATCTTGAAACAGAATTGATGGCAAGCTTACGTGAAAAAGCTGAAGAAGAAGCGATTGATGTTTTTGCGCGTAACCTTTCAGCACTGTTAATGGCCGCACCTGCCGGCGCACGCAATACTATGGGGCTTGACCCAGGTTTACGTACAGGGGTGAAAGTGGCAGTGGTTGATAATACGGGGAAATTGCTCGATACCGAAACCATTTACCCGCATACCACCGGCAAAGCTGCTGCAGAAGTCACGCTTTATAAATTGATTAAACAGCATAATGTGGAATTGATTGCCATCGGTAACGGAACGGCATCACGTGAAACCGAACGTTTTGCGAAAGATGTGCTTAAGCAAATTAAAGCCTCTAAACCAGATATGCTCATTCCACAAACTGTGGTAGTTAGTGAAGCCGGTGCATCAGTTTATTCAGCCTCTGAATTTGCAGCGAATGAGTTCCCAAATTTAGATGTATCTTTGCGTGGTGCGGTGTCAATTGCCCGTCGTTTGCAAGATCCACTTGCTGAATTAGTGAAAATTGAACCAAAAGCGATTGGGGTTGGGCAATATCAACATGATGTTAACCAAAGCCAATTAGCTCGCAAACTGGATGCGGTAGTAGAAGATTGTGTAAATGCCGTTGGGGTAGATTTAAATACCGCATCTGCAGCCCTACTTGCTCGCGTTGCAGGTATGAGTAAAACTTTAGCGCAAAATATTGTTGATTATCGCGATGAAAATGGACGTTTTGCTAGCCGTTCTGAATTGAAAAAAGTCCCTCGTTTAGGGCCAAAAGCTTTTGAACAATGTGCTGGCTTTATGCGTATTTTAGGGGGCAAAAATGCACTTGATGCTTCAAGTGTTCACCCAGAAGCTTATCCAGTCGTAGAGAAAATCTTACAAGCTACTCACTCTACCTTACAGGAATTGATGGGCAATAGTAGTCAAATTCATCAACTGCAAGCTAAAGACTTCGTAGATGAACAGTTTGGTTTACCAACCGTGCTGGATATCTTCAAAGAATTAGAAAAACCAGGACGTGACCCACGTGGTGAGTTCAAAACCGCTGTTTTTATGGATGGCGTAGAAGATATCAAAGATCTCAAAGTCGGAATGATTTTAGAAGGAACCGTCACCAATGTGGCTAACTTTGGTGCTTTCGTCGATATTGGGGTTCACCAAGACGGTTTAGTGCATATTTCCATGCTTTCCCACCAATTTGTTGAAGATCCACACAAAGTGGTTAAAGCGGGTGATGTAGTGAAAGTCAAAGTGTTAGAGGTTGATGTGGCTCGTAAACGCATTGCACTCACTATGCGCTTAGAAGATAAAGCGGAATCTAAACCTGTTGGACAAAAGGCAACTGAGCCTAGACGAGAAAAATCAGCTGCACCATCTCGCAACCAATTTGCGAATAATGCCTTTGCTGATGCGTTAAAAGGTTGGAAAAAATAAAAACATGAAGTTTGTGCAATAACTTGGCTCAAAAGTACTGCTTTTCTGTCATGGTTTAGTAAATTTTTGGTAAAATAATACCGCTTGTACCCTCTCCCGCGCAAGCCGGAAAAATAAAAGGAACAATTATGTTTGTAGAAATTTATGGCCGCTTAACTTGCCCTTACTGTGTAAGAGCGAAAGCGTTAGCAGAAAAAATGAAAGGCGAATTAGCTGATTTTGATTTTAAATTCATTGATATGATTGCAGAAGGCATTTCAAAAGAAGATTTGGAACCAAGAGTAGGAAAACCTGTCGCAACCGTGCCACAAATCTTTTTGGACAATCAGCATGTTGGAGGTTGCACCGATTTCCAAGCCTTAGTCAAAGCAAAATTTGGTATTGAAGTATAATGAAAGAAAAAGTCGTTTATCCAAGATAAACGACTTTATTTTTATCGCTTGATGAAATAGAGATCCCACACACCATGCCCTAATCGATGCCCTCGCTCTTCAAATTTGGTTAATGGGCGGAAATCTGGACGTAGAATAAAATCATTAGTAGCGGAAGTATTTTCCAATTCAGCATCAAACTGACGTAAAACTTCTAACATATGCTCCGCATAATTTTCCCAGTCTGTGGCAAAATGGATAAAGCCACCACTCTTCAATTTGCTTAATACGCGCGTAATAAATGCTGGTTGAACAATACGACGTTTGTGGTGTTTCGCTTTCTGCCACGGGTCTGGGAAATAAAGCTGTAAGCCACCTAACGTATTATCTGCAATCGCATCACGTAGAATTTCAGTCGCATCATGGCAAATCACTCGTAAATTCTTGACCTGTTTTTCTAACGCATAAGCAATACATGCGCCCACACCAGGGGTATGAACTTCAATGCCGATATAATTGCGATCTGGGTTTTGTGCTGCCATTTCAACTAATGAACGCCCCATCCCAAAACCAATTTCCAATACGACTGGGTTATCATTGCCGAAAATCTCACGAAAATTGAATGGGGTTGGCTGATAATCTAACCCTAAATTTGCCCAGTTACTATTCATCATATCGCGCTGATAATCACTTAAGCGACCAGTACGCAACACGAAACTACGCACTTTGCGCAAATAGCGACCATCTTCGGTAAACTCGGCTTGTTCTACGGTTTTACGCTTTTTATCTGCAAAAGTTTGTTTTTCTGACATCGGTTTACCTTAGAATCTCACCAAAGCTGAACCCCATGTCCAACCGCCACCAAAGGCTTCTAATAGCAATAATTGCCCACGTTGAATACGACCATCTCGCACCGCCTCATCTAATGCCACTGGCACAGTTGCAGCACTGTTATTACCGTATTTTTCAACCGTTAATACTACTTGTGACATATCCATTTCGAGTTTCTTTGCAGTGGCTGCAATAATACGAATATTAGCTTGATGTGGCACTAACCAATCTAAATCAGACTTGTCTAATTGATTCGCTTCTAAAGTTTCTTCTACAACACTTGAAAGCTGGCCTACTGCAAGTTTGAAAGTTGCATTACCTTGCATTTGGATAAACCCTGATTTTTCCTCACCGCGTTTTTGAGCTGGGAGGGCTAGCATATAATCCATATCTGCAGATGCGTGTAAATGGGTCGATAAAATCCCTGCTTGTTCGCTTGCCTCTAAAATCACCGCGCCCGCACCGTCACCAAAAAGAACGACTGTACTACGATCGGTTTCATCTAATGCACGCGAGTTTAGATCTGCACCAACCACTAACGCTTTTTTCACTTTACCTGATTGCACAAATTGATCAGCGACGCTCAACGCATAAATAAAGCCTGTACAAGCCGCAGCAACATCAAAAGCAATCGCATCACGAATGCCTAATGCACCCTGAATTTGGCACGCAGCACTTGGGTACGCATGTGAATTAGTCGTGGTTCCTACCACAATGAGTTCAATATCATTTGGATCAATATTCGCCATTTCTAAGGCTTTTTTAGCAGCTTCGGTACCCATTGTGGCCACCGTTTCATCTGCTGCGGCGATGCGACGCTCTTTCATGCCAGAGCGGGTGAAAATCCATTCATCGCTAGTTTCGACCATTTTTTCTAGGTCTGCATTGGTGCGCACTTGCTTTGGCAAGTAGCTGCCCGTTGCTAAAATTCGACTTTTCATAGTGTTCTCTGTTATTCAGTTAATTGGGAGATTATAGCGTAATTTTGGCATAATTTATAGCGGGCTTTCTGTACGACACAGCGCAAGAGTGGCTTCAATCAATGCTAAGGCAATCGTACCTTTAGGCGGTAATTCTGGCAATGGCTCATCACAATCAAACCATCTTGCATCACAAAGTTCGCTCTCTTGTAGCTTGATCTCGCCTGAATCATAATCAGCTAAAAAACCTAACATCAACGAATGCGGGAACGACCACGGCTGGCTACCAAAATAACGAACATTCCGAATTTTCAATCCACTTTCTTCCCAAACTTCGCGCTGCACGGTTTGCTCAATCGGCTCGCCTGCTTCAACAAATCCAGCCAGCGTGGTATAAATTCCGCCTTTATGGCGCTGATGATTGGCTAAAAGAATTTGTCGCCCTTTCCGCACCGCCACAATAATAGACGGAGAAATAGTGGGATAAATTCGGTGCCCACAAGCCTCACACGCCAAAGCTATTTCAGATTCAGCTAAATGCAATGGTGCAGCACAACGCCCACAAAAACGGTGAGATTGTAAAAATTGGGACAAAGAAACTGCACGATGCAATAAATTCGCTTCAGGCTTAGCAATTAACGTGCGTAGAAAAGCAAAATTTCGCATTTCATCACGCGCGTCAGCCTGCACTAAATGCACGGGAAAGCCATTTAATTCACCAATCGTTAAGAAATTTCGCCCGCTTAATTGCACTTCATCTGCGCAACCAAACGGTATTTCGCCATTCACTAATGCCACATCAAAATCTTTGGTGATAATCCAATATGCCTGTTTCATATTTGCCTTATTATTTTAATGATTTAAAGAGTCGCTGTTTTTCTGCAAGCGATAATTCTCTAGACTCGCCACTGGCTAAATCCCCCAGTTGATAATCGCCCAGTGCTACTCGAATAAGTCGTAATGTCGGAAAGCCAACATGCGCAGTCATGCGCCGTACTTGGCGGTTTTTACCTTCATGTAACCCGATTTCTAACCAACTTGTTGGGATCGTCTTTCGCTCACGGATTTTCGGTGCGGTTGACCAATTAAAATCAGGTGGTTCAATCTGGTTCGCTGTCGCAGGTAATGTAAGTCCATCTTTAAGTTGAACCCCTTTTCGTAAAGCTGTTAACGCCGCTTCATCAGGTACACCTTCTACTTGCACCCAATAAGTTTTACGCTTCTCAAATTTCGGATGCGATAAACGATGTTGTAACCAGCCATTATTCGTTAACAAGAGCAGCCCTTCGCTATCTCGATCTAAACGCCCAACCGGATAAACATCAGGCGTATGGATAAAATCTTTCAACGTATGTCGCCCTTGCTCATCAGTAAATTGAGTAAGCACGTTATAAGGCTTGTTAAACAGAATAACCACTGTATCTTCAATGCTTAAGCGAGGAACAAGCGGTCGTTTTTCTGTTTTTTTTTGCCAACGCTTACCTACACGATTTTGCTCAGTAGGGCTTTTAAAACGCGCTTGCTTGGTGCCAAATCTTGAGTGACTGGGGCTTATTTTATCCATTTGTTTTTATCCTGTTCGCGGGTAAATTCTGCCTCAAACACTTCAGACTCAGCGCCTTGTTCCGAACGGAATTGTGTAAAACGGGTAAAGCGTACACGATTTTTGAAAAATTTGAAAAACCATAATTTAAACAGTGTCCGAGTAATCGGCAGTACCATTAGCACCGCTAAAATATCGCTGAGAAACCCAGGAATAATGAGCAATATCCCCGCCAAAATGAATAGCACGGCATTGATTACTGCATCCGTTGGTAATTCGCCTTTTGCTAGCTGCTGACGCACAGCCATTAAGGTATAAGCCCCGCGTAATTTCACAAACCATAATCCAACAAAGGAAATTACAATGAGTAATAATAGCGTTGGCAATACCCCTAATGCACTACCGACTTCTACTAATAGCGAAATCTCACAATAAATGTAAAAAATGATGCCTAATAATCCCCATAAAACCGGCATAATTCCTCCTTAAGCGTTGAGTGTTATCAACGCTTTTTCAGTTAAATTCTCCGCACCTTCAGGGCGAATAACAATGTTATCTTCACTACGAATCCCACCATAAGCCGAAAAATCCGCAATTTTCTGCCAATTAAATGTATGGCCTAAATGTGATGATTTCCATGGCGCTAATAACATCTCAATAAAATAGAAACCGGGTTCAACCGTTAACACCATACCTGGCTGTAGATCTCGCAAACAGCGCAAACTTGGATAAGCTTCAGGTGGACGTTTTTGTGTGCCCCGCGCATTTTGCATAAAACCGCCAACATCATGCACTTGCAAGCCCAATAAATGCCCTAGCCCATGTGGGAAAAATGCTCTTGAAATACCCTCTTCAAAAATCTGTTCCGGGCTTAACCGCACAAAATCAAAATCGTGAAGCAATTTCGCCATCCATTGATGCATCTGTGTATGATATTGTAGATAATTCACGCCCACGCGCATTTGCTGAATAATTTCATGTTTAAAACCGTCAACAGCTTTAATCAGTGCCGCAAATTCACTTTGCGGATCAGCTGCATAAGTCCGCGTAATGTCTGAAGCATAATTGAGATGCGTTGCACCAGCATCAATTAAAAAACTGTGGCGAGAACTTGGCGCGAAAAGTTCAAGCTCGGTGTAATGCAAAATAGCCGCATGCGCGTTTAATGCTACAATATTGCCATATGGCAGTTCACTTTCAAGTTGCCCACTCGCTTGCAAATAAGCTAAATGAATCTCTCGCTCACTGCGACCTTCTAAAAAAGCCTGTTTCACGGCATGATGCCCTTTTAATGCGGGAAATTGCGCTTGATAGAGTTGTTCAATCTCAAATTCCGTTTTGATTGAGCGTGCAAAATGCAGTATATTCAGCGCCTTTTGTGAGTTAATTGCACCAAAACCAAGAGATTTTGCGAGTTCTTCATCTTCGCCAATAAATAAACAAGCGGTCGGATTTTCAATCCATTTTGCAATGTCTTGGGCATCGTGAAAAATCACCCAATCAAATGCTTCACTGAAAAATGCTTCCGTGGGTGGTGTAGGCGCACAATGCCAATAATCTTGCGGCGCATAGAAATAAATTTTCGGTTTATTCACGCCATCTAAATAAAGCCAGCTATTTTCCGCTTTAGCATACGGAAAAAAATAATTAAAATGCGGGTTAATTTTAAACGGTGCAGTTAAATCATCTTGAAAATAGCGATAACTCACCCCTGCATGAATCCAAATACCTTGAAGAAAATGGCTTTCTAGAATTTGTCTAACGTGCTGTTGTAGCTGCGCTAAATGTTCGGAAAACCGTTGTGATAAATCATTTTGTTTTAGCATAGGAAAACCATGAGAGAGATTGAAATTAGTCAAACTTTAGATACCGTTGGGCTTCGCTGTCCAGAGCCCGTGATGCTTACCCGTAAGGCAATTCGCCACCTCAATGATGGCGATGTACTTTATATTTTAGCTGACGACCCTGCTACAACCCGCGATATCCCTAGCTTTTGTGCCTTTATGGATCACCAGCTGCTGGCTAGTCAAACTGAAACCTTACCTTATCAATATTGGGTCAAAAAAGGGCTAGCCTAGCGTTTTTTCGCTTTAACAAATAGCAATGGCGGACGGTGTTGTAAATCTTTAAATTCCTGATGCCATTGCGTTTGATTAGCTAACATAGGCTCTTCAACCTGCTCAATCTCAAAGCCTGCAGCAATAAGTTGATTAAGAATCGTCGCCATCGTGCGATGATAGGTTTTAAACGATTGTTGAAACCAAGCCCGCTCACGCACACCCTCTTCGCGATAATAATTTAAGCGATAAGCCACTTGCTGCTTTTCTGCATTTTTTTCCCAACGATAACCTTGTCGATAACACGTCACAATTGGGTGTTCTTGCGAGAAAATTAACGTGCCGCAAGCGGTCAATTTTGCAGAAATTTTTGCTAACAGCTCAGGAAAATCTTCAATGTAGTGAAAAGCAAATGAGCTAGTAATTACATCAAATTCGTTTTCAGCAATCTCATCTAACTTTTCCATTGGCAAAGCATAAAAAGCCATTTCTGCAGTTGATGTCTGCGCGCGTAAACGTGCTTCAGCCGCTTCTAGCATACGTTCTGAAAGGTCTAAACCCACGACTTGCCGAGCCCCTTTTGCTAAATAATGTGCTAAGTGTTCGCCCGTGCCACAGCCTAAATCCAGCACCCGTTTACCAGATAGATTCGGTAAAAGTGAAAACATCATCGGTTTTTCGACCACTTCATTCATACTTATCGGATTTTGGCGTAGCTGCTGATAGCGCTCAAAAAAAATGGGGGTGTCGTAAATACTTTTTTGCATAGCAATAGGTTTTATCAAAACAATAGGCGCTATTCTACTGCATTTTTACGCTTAGTTATTCCTTTATCTTGCTAATTTCATTATAATCAAACCCCTTATTCGTTCTTTAAAATCTGGTGGAAATATGAACCCAATGTTAAACATTGCTATTCGTGCTGCACGAAAAGCAGGCAATATTATTGCAAAAGGCTATGAGCAAGCGCCAAGCGAGACTGAAGTTGCTCAAAAAAGTACAAATGATTATGTGACTGAAATTGATAAAGCGGCAGAAGCGGCGATTATCGAAGTCATTCGTAAATCTTACCCAGACCACGCTATCGTAGCGGAAGAATCTGGTATTTTAGATGGCGAAAATAAAAACGTGCAGTGGGTAATTGATCCACTAGATGGCACAACCAACTTCGTTAAACGCTTACCACATTTCTGTGTGTCGATTGCTATTCGTGAAAATGGCCGCACCACTGTCGGCGTAGTGTACGATCCTATCCGTAATGAACTTTTCACTGCTGTGCGTGGCGAAGGCGCAAAACTCAATGAGTTCCGTCTACGCGTGGATAGCAGCCGCCGTGATCTAAGCGGTACTGTATTAGCGACCGGCTTCCCATTTAAAGCCACTAAACATCGTGCAGCGCACTTAAATATGCTTGAAGGCTTAATGAACCAAGGCGTAGCAGATTTCCGCCGTACAGGTTCAGCCGCGCTTGATTTAGCATATGTTGCAGCAAATCGCATTGATGGTTACTTTGAAATTGGTTTAAAACCATGGGATTGCGCAGCAGGTGATTTAATCGCGCGTGAAGCTGGTGCGATTGTATGTAACTTTGTTGGTGGCACCGATTACTTAAAATCTGGTAACGTAGTGGCAGGCCCAGCACGTGTGGTTAAAGAAATCTTAAACGCACTTCAACCCACTTTAACTGAAGATCTTAAAGGTTAATCACGCATCAGCGCGGTTAGGAATTTGCAAGCGGTCAATTATTTCCACTTTGTTGCAAAAATGTTAGAGTGACCGACCTAACCGCCTTGCGTTGAGTTTCTATTGATAAAAGATAAACATTATGCAAAAAAATTATCCCCTATTAAGCCAAATTGACTCGCCGGAAGCCCTCCGTTTGCTCGATAAAGATCAATTACAACCGCTTGCTGACGAGCTTCGAGCTTACTTATTAAAATGCGTAAGCCAAAGTAGCGGGCATCTTGCCTCTGGCTTAGGGGTAGTTGAGCTGACTATCGCCTTGCACTATGTTTATCAAACCCCATTCGACCAGCTTATTTGGGACGTCGGACATCAAGCCTATCCACATAAAATTCTAACTGGTCGTCGCGATCAAATTAAAACTATTCGCCAAAAAGACGGTATCCATCCATTCCCATGGCGCGAAGAAAGCGTTTATGATGTGTTAAGCGTAGGACATTCCTCAACCTCTATCAGTGCCGGTTTAGGCATTGCGGTCGCAGCTCAAAAAGAAAATGCAGGTCGCCAAACCGTTTGTGTTATTGGTGATGGCGCTATTACTGCGGGGATGGCATTTGAAGCACTAAACCATGCGGGCGCATTGCACACAGATATGTTGGTTATTCTCAACGATAATGAAATGTCTATTTCTGAAAACGTTGGCGCACTGAATAACCACCTCGCCCAAATTTTCTCTGGTTCACTTTATACCACCGTGCGTGATGGCAGTAAAAAGGTGTTAGATAAAGTCCCTTCTCCAATTAAAAACTTCATGAAAAAAACCGAAGAGCATATGAAAGGAGTAATTTCTCCTGTCAGTACGCTTTTTGAAGAGCTTGGGTTTAATTATATCGGACCTGTAGATGGGCATAACATCGAAGAATTGGTGAAAACACTTAAAAATATGCGTGAGCTCAAAGGCCCGCAATTCTTACATGTTCGCACCAAAAAAGGGAAAGGTTATCAACCCGCAGAAAACGATCCTATCGGCTATCATGGCGTACCAAAATTCGATCCTGCTAGCGGTCAACTTCCAAAAGCAAAAAGTATTCCAACCTATTCCGATATTTTCGGCCAGTGGTTATGCGAAACAGCTGAACAAGATACTAAGCTCATCGGCATTACCCCTGCTATGCGTGAAGGCTCAGGCATGGTGGAATTTTCTAAACGCTTCCCTGCACAATATTTTGATGTTGCCATTGCTGAACAACATGCGGTTACCTTTGCGGCAGGTTTAGCGATTGCTGGCTACAAACCGGTCGTTGCTATTTATTCTAGTTTCTTACAACGGGCTTACGATCAGCTGATTCATGATGTGGCTATTCAAAATCTACCTGTGATTTTTGCTATCGACCGTGCGGGTATTGTTGGTGCTGATGGCCAAACCCACCAAGGCGCGTTTGACTTAAGCTTTATACGTTGTATTCCGAATATGACTATTATGACACCAAGCGATGAAAACGAAATGCGTCAAATGTTATATACGGCTTATCAGATGAATACGCCAACTGCAGTACGCTATCCAAGAGGTAACGCTAAAGGTGTGGCACTTGAGCCAATGCAGTCTTTAGAAATTGGTAAAGGCAAACTTATCCGTCAAGGCGAAAAAGTGGCTATTCTCAACTTTGGCACTTTCTTAACTGAAGCTCAAAAAGTTGCCGAAGCAGGCAACTATACCTTAGTAGATATGCGCTTTGTCAAACCACTTGATGAAGCCTTAATCCAAGAATTAGCGAATAGCCATGATTTACTAGTAACGCTAGAAGAAAATGCTATCCAAGGTGGTGCTGGCTCTGCGGTAAATGAATATTTGCAAAAAATTGGCAAAATCAAACCGCTTGTCATGCTTGGTATTCCAGATGAATTTATCCCACAATCTACCCAACAAGAAGCCTATGAAGCGCTTGGATTAGATAGTGCAGGTATCAAACAAAAAATTGAACAAGCATTAGCAAATCGTTAATGACTCATAACACAAGCGGTCGAATTCGCAAATTTTTTTGCAAATTCGACCGCTTACTTTTAGAAAAACTTAAATCACTAATTTAAGATAAGAAGAAATCCCACCGATAATCTCAGTAGGAAGGACGACATGCCGAGTTTTCGCTAATTGCTCAGCAATATAGCTATGTAGATAAACGGCAGTGCAAACGGCTTGTTCCGATTGTTTTGGATATTGCGCAAGCAACCCTGTAATCATGCCAGCAAGTGTATCTCCCATTCCCCCTGTTGCCATGGCGGGCGTTCCAACATCAATACAAAGTGGCTCATGATTGAGCAAATAAAGCGTTGTACCATGTTTTTTGAGAATCACATTAAGTTGTAATTGGCTGACAGCGTGTAAATTGTTGGCTGGCGTTTGCGCATCAATCGCTAAACCAGAAAGGCGTTCCCACTCTTTTTGATGCGGGGTTGCCCAAATGGGAAATTCATAATGATTCTGTGAATATTTGGCAAATAAAGTAATGGCATCGCCATCAATAATCAGCTTTTGCGATGGCTGTAAATGGCTCAGCACTAGGCTTAATAATGTCGTAGCTTGTTCACTTAACCCTAAACCGCAGCCAATAAGTACTACATCTGATTGATGAAGCTTTTCCAGCAATAACTCGGTATTTTCCCAGTCAATCACCATCGCTTCAGGTAAATAGCAATGTAATGCGGTATGATTTGAAGCGTCGGTTGCCACTGTAGTTAAACCCGCACCACTATGCACAGCAGCTTTCGCTGCCATCATAATTGCTCCACCCATATTCGCATTACCACCAATCAGTAAAACTCTACCATAATCCCCTTTATGCGAATCAGCTTGTCGTTTAGGCAGTTTATGCAAAATATCTTCATAGCGGAGCATTTTCATCTTTATCTCCTTAATCCAATACAATCAACCCTGGTAAAGTGGCAAAGCTTTGTGCTTTAACTGTATTGTGGAAATCTTCTAAATAGGCACTATGCGCATCGTGCGCCCTAATCGCACCATATAAATTACTATACAGGCCTTGTTCAGTAATTTTATTGGCTACCACATAACCTAACTCTAAATAAGGTTTCACCGCCCAATAAGGTAGGGTTGCGATACCTCGCTTGCTTGCCACTAATTGAATAATCGCAATGGTGAGTTCAGTCGTTCGGCGTTTAGGTGAAATCCCCGCTGGTTTAAGCACTTGGCGCAGTAAATCTAACATATCATCCGGAACGGGATAGGTAATCCAGGTTTCTTCTTTGAAATCCTCCGCCGTCCAAATTGGTTTGGTTGCCAAAGGATGATCTTTCGCACAAATGCCGACCATTTCATAAGAAAATAACGGCTTATAAATCACATTCGGATTATCTTCCATTTCAGAGACCACCGCCCAATCTGAACGATCGCTCAGCAATAAGCCAACTGGATCGGTATGGAAACCAGAAACAATATCTAGCTCCACTAACGGCCAGCTTTGACGGAAAGTCGCCATAGCAGGCATCAGCCAATCAAAGCAAGTATGGCATTCAATTGAAATGCGAAGATTGCCTAGCTCACCTTGTTTCACACGCACTAAATCCCGTTCAACATCACGAATTTTAGGCAGAATCTCATAGGCAAGCGCTAAAAGACGCTCCCCTGCCGGCGTAAAACGAATCGGGGTAGTTTTACGCTCGAACAACGTTAAATCATATTGGCTTTCTAACACATTAATTTGGTGAGAAAGAGCCGATTGCGTTAAATGCAAGCGTTTCGCGGCTAATGACAAATTGCCGCTTTCTTTAATTGCCACTAACGTACGTAAATGACGGATTTCAAGGAAAATTGGTTTCATAATGTAAGACTAAGCGGTAATTTTTGCAAAAGTTTGATGAAAAACTACCGCTTGTAAAAAGCTAAACTTAACGCCAAGCTTTGTATTGGTTAATTAAACCATTGGTTGAGCTGTCGTGACTTTCAACTGACTCACTGCCTTTTAACTCAGGTAAAATGCGGTTAGCAAGTTGTTTGCCAAGTTCAACACCCCATTGGTCAAAGCTGTAAATGTTGAAAATTACACCTTGTACGAAAATTTTATGTTCATACATGGCAATCAATGCACCTAAGCTGTAAGGCGTAATTTTTTGCAATAAAATCGAGTTAGTTGGTTTGTTGCCCGTAAATACTTTAAACGGCACAATTTCTTTAACCGATTCAAGTGATTTTCCTGCGGCTAAGAATTCTTCTTCAACTGCTTGTTTGGATTTACCAAAAGCAAGGGCTTCGGTTTGTGCAAAGAAGTTAGACAACAATTTTTCATGATGATCACTTAATGGATTGTGTGTTTGCACTGGCGCAATAAAATCACAAGGAATGATTTTCGTACCTTGGTGAATCAATTGATAAAATGCGTGTTGGCCATTAGTACCCGGCTCACCCCAAACAATTGGGCCAGTTTGATAATTCACCACTTTACCGTCACGCCCTACATATTTTCCGTTTGACTCCATGTTGCCTTGTTGGAAATACGCCGCAAAACGATGTAAATATTGATCATATGGCAATAATGCTTCTGTTTCTGCACCTAAGAAGTTGCTATTCCAAATGCCGATAAGCGCTAAAATGGTTGGAATATTTTTCTCAACTGGTGCTTGTCTGAAATGGTTGTCCATCGCATGCGCGCCAGATAACAATTGTTCAAACTGCTCAAAACCAATAGAAAGAGCAATAGATAATCCAATCGCTGACCATAAAGAATAACGGCCACCAACCCAATCCCAGAATTCAAACATATTGGCCGTATCAATACCAAATTTTTCCACTTCTTTTGCATTGGTAGAAAGCGCTACGAAATGTTTAGCAACCGCAGATTCATCTTTTGCTGCCGCTAAAAGCCAATCACGAGCCGAATGCGCATTCGTCATGGTTTCTTGGGTAGTAAAGGTTTTAGAAGCCACTAATACTAACGTTGTTTCTGGGTTTACTTTTTTGAGCGTTTCGGCAATATGCGTGCCATCCACATTTGACACAAAATGCACGTTTAAATGATTTTTATAAGGGCGTAATGCTTCTGTCACCATATAAGGACCAAGATCAGAACCACCAATACCAATATTGATGACATCTGTAATTGCCTTACCCGTATAACCTTTCCATTCGCCAGAAATGACTCGTTGGCAGAATGCTTTCATTTTAGCTAAAACAGCATTGACTTCAGGCATTACATCTTTACCATCAACCAATACTGGCGTATTGCTACGATTACGCAATGCAGTGTGTAATACCGCGCGATTTTCGGTATAGTTAATTTTCTCTCCACTAAACATAGCCTCTTTCGCTTGCGCTAAGCCACATTCTTCAGCTAATTGTTGTAATAACGCTAAAGTGGTTTCATTTACTGCATTTTTAGAAAAATCGACTAAAATTTGATCTTCGAAATTGACATGATATTGTGAAAAACGTTGTGGGTTTGCTTGAAATAATTGGGCAATAGTTAGGTTTTCAGCTTGATGTGCAGTTAATGCCTGCCATGCGGCTGTTTGGGTCGGGTTAATTTTTTTCATAACATATCCTTCAGTGCTTAGAAATCGTTAGTAACGGGAGAAAAATCCCTCATAATGCGTAAATTCTAATAAATTTTGAAAGAAATCTAAAGAAGAAATAGGCTATTGAATAGATTTACTGAAGAAAATGAATAAATAGAAGAAAGATGGCTGGGGTACTAGGATTCGAACCTAGGGATGCCGAGATCAAAACCCGGTGCCTTACCGCTTGGCGATACCCCAAAAGAAAAAACTAACCATTGGTTAGCTTACTAAGATAAGAAGTGGCTGGGGTACTAGGATTCGAACCTAGGGATGCCGAGATCAAAACCCGGTGCCTTACCGCTTGGCGATACCCCAACTACTGATTTGCAAATCGATAAATGGTGCGGGACGAGGGACTTGAACCCACACACCTCGCGGCGCCAGAACCTAAATCTGGTGCGTCTACCAATTTCGCCAGTCCCGCAAATGGTGGCTACAGCGAGATTCGAACTTGCGACCCCAACATTATGAGTGTTGTGCTCTAACCAGCTGAGCTATGTAGCCATTTTGCGTCACCATATCGGCTTTGCGAGGCGTATTATGCTGATTTTGACTAACCTCGTCAAATACTTTTTTGCAAAAAAGTCTTGTTTTCTGTCTTTTTGCTTACAGATTCAACATTTTGCTAAAAAAACGATAGCTTTTTCTTGTACTAAATTAACTGCCAGCTTCCATTTCCGCTTGAAGCTGGGCAAGTACTGGCGCAACATCTGGCAACACACCTTCCCATAATTCAAAAGCAAAAGCCGCTTGATTGACCAACATCCCTAAACCATCACTACAATGTTTTGCGCCTTGGCTTTTAGCATAACGCAAAAATGGCGTATCTTGATGCGGAGCATATTGCATATCATAAACCACGGATGATGCTAATAAACTTGCTGGGACTGGAACATATTTCCCTTGTAACCCTAAAGATGTTGCATTGATAATGACATCAAATGATTGATTCACCAATTCTTCCCAACAAGCGGTCTGAATTTGTCCGTAATTTGCAAATTTTTCCGCTAAAATGACCGCTTTTTCTGGCGTGCGATTGTAGAGCGTAATCTGCTGCTTGGCTTGCAACAAAGGAAATAACACACCTTGCGTTGCGCCCCCCGCCCCTAAAATTAACATCTTCTGATTTGGTTTTAACCAACCTAAACGAGCAAGATCGGCACATAAACCCACCCCATCTGTATTATCCGCATAAAGTTGCCCATCTGCTAATTTTTTCAATGTATTACAAGCTTCTGCCAACAAACAGCGTTCACTGTATTGTGTCGCTATCGCAAATGCACGGTTTTTAAACGGTGCCGTAATGTTGGCACCTTTGGCTTGCGTAAAAAATGCTGCCAGTTCTGCCTCAAAATTAGTTTCATCCCCTAATTTCGCTATATATTGTAAATTTCGACCAGTTTGTTCAGCGAATAACTGATGAATGCGAGGAGATTTGCTTTGAGCAATCGGATTGCCCCATACGGCATACTGATTCATGCTTATCCTTGTCTAAAAATATGTTGGGTAAAAATATCTCGAATTTCAGAGGGTTGTTTTGCCCCACCAGTTGCCTGCTCTAACACAGGAAAATCGTTGCCAAATTGGGCATAAACTTCTTGTGCGGTTCGACAAGGAGGCAGACCTGTTAAATTGGCACTGGTTGAAGTCAGCGCAAACCCAGCAGCTTCACAAAGCATCACTACTGCGGGTAAATGACAAAGCCGTACAGCGATAGTGTCAAATTGCCCGGTTAAATAGCGCGGCACAGATTTTTTTGCAGGAACGACCCAAGTAATCGCCTGTGTGCCAACTTGCGTTAGACTTTGCCACTCTTTTTCAGTTAAACAAGATTCATCAATAAAAGGACGTAAATAACGCAAATCGGAAGCCAATAAAATTAAACCTTTTTCTACCGGCCGTTGTTTTAAAGTTAATAATGCTTGAACGGCAGCTTCACTATTCGGATTACAACCTAAACCGAAAACGGCTTCCGTTGGATAAGCGACCACTTCATTGTTTTGCAAGCGGGCAATAATTTCATCTAAATTACTCATTTTCTATCTCTGCCTCAAAGATTGCCTGACAATGTTTATTCGCACATTGTAAATATCGCGTTCCTTTCACTTTTTTTTCACAGGCAATTGTCCCGCCACATTGCGGACAATGCGCTAAAATTGGCTTACTCGCTAACGTGAATTTGCACTGCGGAAAGCCACTACATCCGTAAAATACCTTACCTGCACGGCCTGTTCTCGCGACTAATTTATGCGTTTTACATTCTGGACAATCAAATTCAACTTCACTGTCTGCTGGTGTCTCTTCATGTACGGTAAAATGGCAATTTGGATATTGGCTACATCCAATAAAAATACCAAAATGCCCCTGTTTGACTTGCAAAAATGCCCCACATTCTGGGCAAGTTTCAGCTAAATCTTTGATAATGCGACTTTCTTGATGCAGCGGTTTAATATAATCGCAAGCAGGATAAGCGCTACAACCTAAAAAAAGCCCTTGTTTACCGCGCTTTAGTTGTAACGGCGATTGACATTGCGGGCAAAACTCCGCTTGTTTAGTTGATTTAAATAAACTCATCCACGTTACTCATCTTCATCATAATCTTGATTGAGCAAATGGCTAAAATGATCTTGGTAAAAACCTCGGCTGACCATAAAACGCCACATTTTTTGTTTGGCCTTCAAATCCCAAACTCGCGGACGTTTTTTTTCAAAAATCTGCTCGGCAAGTTCAAACCAATCTAACCCTTCTTCAGCCTCTGCAACTTCAAGGCATTGACTAATCAGCCAATCTGCCACACCTTTCATCTTTAATTCTTGCTTTAATCGGCGAGGCCCCACACCTTGTTGAGCGCGATAACGGATAAAAGTTTGGCAAAATCGTTCATCACTTAACCAATTGTGCGCTTTTGCAGTTTCAATAGCTTGCTCGATCTCCTCAGCTGAATATTCTTTCAATTTCAGCTTCCGATGCAATTCTTGCTCACTATAATCTCGTTTTGAGAGTAAATAAAGCAAGTAATTTGTCGCACTGTATTTCTGTGTTGACTGCTTGTCCATAAATTTCTCATAAAGAAAATGCGGTTTAGAAAACCGCATTTTTTATTTATAGATCTTCGTCGTTAAAATCGTCGTCTTCTGTGAAATTGTCATCGTCTAACACATCTTCATCAGTTGAAACTAATGCTGTTGGTGTGTTGTTGCTAAATTTCTCACGCAATTCTTGTTCAATTTTTTGCGCAATATCCGCATTCTCTTTTAACCATTTCACGGCATTATTTTTACCTTGCCCGATTTTGGTACCCTCATAGGAGAACCACGCGCCTGATTTCTTAATCAGATCATTCGCTTCAGCTAAAATCAATAATTCATTAGTACGCGCAATACCTTCACCATACATAATATCGAAATTCACTTCACGGAATGGTGGAGCAACTTTGTTTTTTACCACTTTAACACGTGTTTCGCTACCGATAATGTTATCACCATCTTTTACTACGCCTGTACGACGAATATCTAAACGTACAGAAGAGTAGAATTTCAGTGCATTACCACCCGTTGTCGTTTCTGGGTTACCAAACATAACACCAATTTTCATACGAATTTGGTTGATAAAAATCACCAAACAATTGGTTGCTTTAATGTTAGCGGTTAATTTACGTAGTGCTTGTGACATTAATCGAGCTTGTAAGCCCATATGAGAATCCCCCATATCGCCTTCAATTTCCGCTTTTGGTGTTAATGCCGCCACCGAGTCCACCACGATAACATCTACTGCACCTGAACGAACTAACGCATCACAAATCTCTAAAGCTTGCTCACCGTTATCTGGCTGAGAAATCAATAACTCATCAGTATCTACGCCTAATTTGCGTGCATAAATTGGATCAAGTGCGTGCTCGGCATCAATAAAAGCACATGTTTTGCCGGCTTTTTGTGCTTGTGCAATCGCAGACAGGGTTAATGTTGTTTTACCAGAAGATTCTGGTCCAAAGATCTCAACGATACGTCCCATTGGCAAACCACCGATGCCTAAAGCCATATCTAAACCGATTGATCCTGTTGAAACTGCTTCAATATCTAAGCTTTGCGTTTGCCCCAGTTTCATAATTGAGCCTTTACCAAATTGTTTTTCAATTTGAGCAAGCGCAGCGGAAAGTGCTTTCTCGCGTTGTTCAGGATCGGTTTGTTTTACAACACTATTTTTTTGGTTTTTCTTTTCTGCTGCCATGCTAGGCTCCTTATTTTAGTAAATTCTTTGGAAAAAATGACCGCTTGTGCATCATTTACTGGACATTAGTATAGTGTATTACCATCCAGTTTCAAGCATTTTATGCTTATTTTATGAGCACAAAATGACTTTTTAGGATCGTTTGCTGATCTAAGCACCAAAATAGTGGATGAAAAGTTTAATTTTTAGTCAATAAATGATTGGATATTTATCAATTTTTATAATTTTATATTAGAAATGGGTAAAATATGACCATTTTCAAATAAATTTAGTGCATTAATGATCATCACTTTTTCGTAACGAAATAAATCCGATATTGGAAGCTTAATCAGCTCTACTTTTTGCTCATCTAACAATTTGCTTAACTGCGTGCCTTTAAGTAAATAATCCTCACTGCAATACCAGCGTCCTGCTTTAAAAAACAATAAATTACCAATCGTGCAATCGCTCACATAACCTTGATGAACAATCACGACTTCATCACTTTGGCTATTTTTCAGCGCTTCTAGTTGACTACGATCACTATATTTAAAGCGGTAGTCGATCTCATCAACATAAACACATTGCAAGGTTTGAATCTGGCGTGGCTGATAAGGAAAAAACGTTAATTCAAAATGATGTGCCGAATAATCTATTCGGCAACGAACAAGCCCTTGCTGATGCTCAGCTGGAACTTTAATCACTTCGGCTAATTGAAGATTCGGCTCAATTTGAAAATAATTGCGCATAGCATGTTCAAATCGAGCCTGATGATAAGCTAGATTTTGAGGCTTACCATCTATAATCGCAATGGTTTCAAACAGCGGAAATAGGGACATAGACTTTCTCCAATAACTCTTGATACTCTTCTTTCAATTGGCTTTTAGCTGTAATCCCGCCGCCACTTCTAAACCAGAACTGACCGTTGATTTGCTCAATATAGCGAATGGCAACGGCGCTATCGAGATTTTCTCCATCAAAATAGCCAAACACGCCTGTATAATAGCCACGCTTTCCTTGCTCTGCCTGCTGAATCACCTCTACCGTTTTCACTTTCGGTGCGCCACTAATTGAGCCGGCAGGCAGTAGTTTTGCTAAAATTGTGCCAATTTCCGCTTGCCAATTCTCAGCTAATTCACCACAAATTTCCGAACTGGTTTGATAAATAGCGCCTCGATGGGTTTGGACTAATTCTGCATAGCGGTATTTAGTTACTTCGATATGCTTAGAAACCAACGCCAAATCATTTCGGATTAAGTCCACAATCGTATTATGTTCGGTTTGTTCTTTATCAGATTCCATAAGCGTTGTCAGTGCATTGGGCTGTTCAGCATTTATGGTGCCTTTCATTGGATAGGCATAAATTTTATTTGCTTGGGTACGAACAAAGGTTTCTGGTGAGAAACAGACAAACTGATCTGGCAAATAAAGCTTATATTTCGCACTTGTTGCCGCAAAAATATCCGCCAAGCTGTAATTCATCTCAATTTGTGTTGGATAAGTTAAATTCAGTAAATAACTATTGCCGAGCTGAATCGCTTGTTGCACTAACGAAAAACCTTGCTCGTAATGCACAAATGGCATCGGTCTCATTTCAAAATGAAAAGGCGCTATCGGCTGAGGCAACTCAGCATTTTTTTTGCAATCGAATTCAAAAAATAGACCGCTTGCAGTAGCCTCTTCAACCGACATAATCAGCGGTTTTTCCTGTTCAAAATCAATTAAAAAGAAAAAAGGTTGGCGTGCTTTTCCTAATTGATTTGCGAGGTTAATAAAATTATTCATCATCTATCCGAATAAAAAATGACCGCGAATGCGGCCATTTTCAAAACTAGGAAATTACTCCCCTTCAAACGGGGCACGAAAACGTTCGATGTTTGCACCAATACCGCGTAATTTCTCTTCAATATGCTCATAACCGCGGTCAATGTGATAAATACGATCTACGATAGTTTCCCCTTCTGCGATACAACCTGCTAACACTAAGCTGATTGATGCACGTAAGTCAGTCGCCATTACTTCTGCAGACTTTAATTTTTCCACGCCTTGGCAAATAGCAGTATTGCCTTCAATTTCGCCTTTTGCCCCCATACGATTGAGCTCTGGAATGTGCATGAAACGATTTTCGAAAATGGTTTCCGTAATGCGACTGGTGCCTTCTGCCACTACGTTCAATAAAGTAAATTGCGCTTGCATATCCGTTGGGAAACCTGGATGTGGCATTGTACGGATATTAACTGCTTTCGGACGTTGTCCTTTAGAATCTAAAGTGATGCTGTCTTCCGTTACGGTCACTTCCATACCAGCTTCACGTAATTTTTCAATCACTGCGTCTAAAGTATCTGCTTTTGTACCACGACAAGTAATTTTGCCGCCTGAAATAGCTGCCGCAACTAAGAAGGTTCCCGTTTCAATACGGTCTGCAACGACGCGATGACAGCAACCACCTAATCCTTCAACGCCTTCAATGGTAATGGTATCTGTACCCGCACCTGAAATTTTTGCGCCCATGGCGTTTAAGAAATCTGCAGTATCGACAATTTCCGGCTCACGCGCTGCATTTTCAATTACGGTTGTTCCTTCCGCTAAGGTGCCCGCCATCATGACAGATAAGGTTGCGCCTACGCTCACTTTATCCATATAAATACGCGCGCCTTTTAAACGACCATTTGAAGTTGCTTTCACATAACCTTCATCTAATTCGATCGCAGCGCCCATTTTTTCTAAACCAGAGATATGCATATCTACAGGACGAGCTCCGATAGTACAACCGCCTGGTAATGATACTTGTCCTTCGTGGAAACGCGCCACTAACGGCGCAAGCGCCCAAATAGACGCACGCATGGTTTTCACTAACTCATATGGCGCAATATAGTGATCGATTTTGCTTGCATCAATTTGTACCGCACCTTTTTCATCACGTTCAACAACCACACCTAATTGGCGTAAAATTTTGAATGTAGTATCAACGTCTTTTAAATCAGGTACATTAGTTAAAGTAACGGGTTCTTGCGCTAAAATTGCAGCAAATAAAATGGGTAACGCAGCATTTTTTGCGCCCGAAATATCAACCGTTCCACTTAAAGTAACCGGCCCTTGCACACGGAATTTTTCCATCTAAATCCTACCTTTAATTCTTTTTATAAGATGCAAGCGGTCTATTTTGCAGATTATTTTGCAAAATAGACCGCTTGTTTGAAATGATTAGCCAACGATATTTAATAAGCGTTCTTTCTTCCACTGTTCGGTCGAGAACACTTTAATGGTTAATGCATGGATAGCGTTGGTCGAAAATAGCTCAGCTAACGGCGCATAAACTGCTTGTTGTTGTTTAACTTTAGTCAACTGTGCTAATTCATCACTGACGACAATCACGCCATAATGCGAGTTTTCGCCTTGTGCGTGAACTTCTGAAGCGTTAGGGAATGCTTGCTTGAGCATTTCTTCAATTTGTTTAGGTTCCATTGAAACAATCCTTAAAAATATTCGTTAGAGGGTATATTGCGCTAACCACTCATCTAAATCATATAATTCTGCCAAAGTAAAAATAACTTTAGGTGTATGAATTAAGTGATTGGCCGTTTGTTTGCCATAATGATTGAGCATTTCAGCAAGTAAGGTAAATCCTGCTGAGTCTAGATGGGTTAGCCCTGCTAAATCCCAATAAATCTGTTGGTTACCGCTTGGCGATAAAAAAGAAGCACGTTGCTTCCAAAGAGGAAGCAACGTGTTGCGGGTTAATTCACCAATGAGCGTTACCACTACACTTTCATTGTTTTGAGAGACCGCCCATTGTAATGTTTTTTCCGATTGCATAAAACGATTATTTGCTTAATTTGATAGGTTGTTTTGCTGCTTGTGCAACTTGGTTTGTTAACGCATCAATACCTTGTTGGCGTAACACACCACTCCATTCATTTTGTTTCGTTGCAACCATACTTACGCCTTCAGCCGCCATATCATAAGCTTGCCATTCGCCAGTTTTGCTGTTTTTGCGCCATTTAAAATCTAATTTAATTGGCTGTGCACCATTATTTTGTACTAAATTCACGCGAATGCTTACGATAGTTTTACCATCAACCGGTTTTTCGCTTTCGATTTGTACTTTTTGGTCTGTGTATTGTGTTAATACTTGCGCGTAAGCTTGTTCAACAAATTGACCAAATGCGTTGAAGAATGCTTCACGTTGTGCTTCAGTGGCAGATGAAAGGTTTTTACCTAACACTAATTGACCTGCATATTTGACATGCACATGTGGCATTAAATCGTTGCGCACAATAGTACGTAAATATTCTGGATTTGATTTAATTTTACTTTGGTTAGCCTTAATATCGCCAAATAATTTGTCTGACGCTTGTTGAGTCAATACATAAGGACTAGTTTCTGCGAAAGCTTGTGCAGAAACAAAAGTTGAAAATGCAACCACTGCGGTTGCGATAATTTTTTTAATTTGTTTGAACATTGAATAAACTCCAATATGTCTTAGAAAATTGCATACGGCAGTTAAAATGCCATATGCAGGAAATTGTTTCATTTTACCCGAAGTTCGGGGAATAGGCACGCAAAATAGCGTGTATTATTCAGCTTTCGACGCCTCAGTTTTTTCAGTTTCACTATTCGATGACTTTTTGTCGCCATATAGGAACTGACCGATTAAATCTTCTAATACCATAGCTGAATTGGTATCTGTAAAGCTGCTGCCTTCTTTCATATATTCCGTTTCGCCTTCCATCATAAAGCCGATGTTTAACGCAATATATTGTTCACCCAATAAACCTGCGGTTTTAATTGAAAGTGAGCTAGTGTCTGGGATTTTATTAAAATCTTGATTCACTGCTAATGCTACTTTCGGTGTATAGGTTTGTGCATCTAATTGAATGTCTTCAACACGCCCTACCACAACCCCGCCGACCTTTATCGGTGCACGCACTTTTAGTCCGCCGATGTTATCGAAAGTTGCGTAAAGAGTGTAAGTTTTCTCGGAAGTAAATCCTTGCACACCCGCGACACGCAAGCCTAAAAATACAAGAGCTGCTAAGCCTAATAGTACAAATAAGCCGACCCAAAATTCATATTTAATTGATTGACGCATTGTCTTTTCCTTTTGTGAATTAACCGCCAAACATAATGGCTGTTAAAATAAAATCTAATCCTAAAACCACTAACGAGGCGTTTACCACCGTTTTAGTTGTAGCTTGGCTAATACCTTCTGAAGTTGGCATTGAGTCATAACCGTTAAATAAAGCAATCCAAACTACTGCGAACGCAAAAATAATGCTTTTAATAAAGCCATTAGTTAAGTCGCTTAAATTAACGGAGTTTTGCATTACCGACCAGAAACTACCGCTATCAACGCCTTTCCAATCGACCCCAACTAATGAGCCACCCCAAATACCAATAGCCGTAAAAATTGCTGCTAATACAGGCATTGAAATCACACCTGCCCAAAAACGCGGTGCAATAATTCGGCGTAGTGGGTCAACTGCCATCATTTCAAGGCTTGATAGCTGCTCTGTTGCCTTCATCAAACCAATTTCTGCCGTTAATGCCGAACCTGCTCGACCTGCAAACAATAATGCCGTTACCACAGGCCCTAGCTCACGCAATAAAGAAAGTGAAACTAAGGTTCCTAAACTTGTTTCTGCGGCAAAATCAACCAGTACCACATAGCCTTGTAAACCTAATACCATGCCGATAAACAAGCCGGAAAGCATAATAATCAATAAAGATTGTACGCCTATTGAATATAGCTGTTTAATTAAAAGCGGGCTGTGCTTACGGAAATTAGGTTTGCCAACCAAAGCGCCCCAAAGCATAAAAGCAGAACGTCCGAAGGCGCGAATAAAATGAATGACAGAAGCGCCAACTCGACTAATAAAATCAATCATTAAATAGCTCCTCTGTATAATCTTTCGCCGGATAATGGAATCGAACCGGCCCATCTGCTTTACCCGACAAGAACTGCACGACTTGCTCATCTTGGCTGGCTAACAATGCTTGTGGTGTACCTTCTGCAATCACATGCTTATCTGCCACAATGTAAGCGTAATCGGCAATACTTAACACCTCTGCTACATCGTGCGAAACCACAATAGAAGTCAAGTTCATCGCTTGGTTTAATTTTTTAATCAATTCTACGATAACGCCCATACTAATTGGGTCTTGGCCCGCAAAAGGCTCATCGTACATAATTAAATCTGGATCTAACGCAATCGCGCGTGCTAATGCTGCACGACGTGCCATCCCGCCAGAAAGCTCAGAGGGCATTAAATCTGCTGCGCCTCTTAATCCAACTGACTCTAATTTCATCAACACCAATTTTCTAATCACTGCTTCAGGTAAATTGGTATGTTCACGAATCGGGAATGCCACATTGTCAAAAGTAGATAAATCGGTAAACAATGCGCCCGATTGGAATAACATGCCCATTCGCTGGCGAATTTGGTAAAGCTGTTTATTTGAGGCTTTCACGACATCTTCGCCATCGAATAAAATCTCGCCGGCATTAGGAATTAACTGGCCGCCAATTAAGCGGAGCAAGGTGGTTTTCCCAATCCCTGAAGGCCCCATAATGGCGGTGACTTTTCCCTTCTGCACTTGCAAATTCAGATTGTCGTAAATGACTCGCTCACCTCGCTTAAAGGTGAGGTTTTTTACCTCAATCAAGTTCTCTGTACTATGCATTCAGATAATCTTCTTCCTTATAATAAAGCGTGTATGCTCTATCAATTTGTTTCTAATGTCAAAGAGCTTTTAAAAGTTGACATTTGCAATCTAGTCATAAAATTTAACCGCTTGCAAATTTTTTATTGACTATTTTTCATTCATTTATTTACATTTTGATGAACCAATCTCAAAATGAGTCTGTCTTATCGACACAAGCAAACGCGCTTGGTTCCCCAAGTGGCATCGCTTGATTTTGTACAACACAAACATAAACAGGAAACATAATGAAAACATTTAAAAAATCTATTTTATCTGCAGCAATTTTAGGCCTTGGCATGGCTAGCTTACCAATACAAGCACAAGCAGAAATCAGCCTTCCATTTTTCTCAAACAACCCACAAGAACAAGCACCGTCTTTAGCGGATATGTTAGATAAAGTCCGCCCAGCTGTGGTTGCAATTTCTGTAGAAGGCAAAGCCAAAACTAGCCAAAGCCGCAGTTCTAGCCGTGATAGTTTAGACGGTCTTCCAGAAGATTTAGAAGATTTATTTAATGAATTTTTTGGTGGTCAAAGCAGCCGATCATCTGAACGTAGCGCTCCACAACGTCAATTTAGAGGATTAGGTTCTGGCGCAATTATCAATGCAGAAAAAGGTTATGTGATTACCAATAACCACGTGATTAAAGATGCGGATAAAATTACCATTAAGTTAGAAGATGGCCGTGAATTCCAAGCAAAATTAGTGGGTGCAGATCCGCAATCAGACGTTGCATTAGTTCAAATTCAATCTCCGAAAAACTTAACTGAAATTAAATTTGCAGATTCAGACAAATTACGCGTGGGTGACTTTGCGGTGGCTATCGGCAACCCATTCGGCTTAGGACAAACCGTGACTTCGGGAATTGTTTCTGCATTAGGTCGTTCAACGGGCAATATTGATGATGGCTACCAAAACTATATTCAAACAGATGCTGCGGTTAACCAAGGTAACTCAGGTGGCCCACTCATTAACTTAAAAGGCGAATTGATCGGTATTAACACTGCTATTCTTTCGCCAAGCGGTGGCAATGCGGGTATTGCATTTGCAATTCCTGCAAACATGGCAAATAACTTAATTCAACAAATCATTGAATTTGGTGAAGTAAAACGCGGTATGCTTGGCATCAAAGGAGGCGAACTTAACGCCGATCTTGCGAAAGAATTCAATATTGATGCACAACAAGGCGCATTCATTAGCGAAGTTTTACCAAACTCTGCAGCATCTAAAGCTGGCTTAAAAGCAGGCGATGTCATTACCGAATTAAACGGTCAAAAATTACGTAGCTTTGCTGAATTACGTGCCAAAATTGCTACGGCAGGCGCAGGTAAAGAGTTTGAATTAACCTACTTACGCGATGGAAAAGTGGAAAAAGCGAAAGTAACATTACAATCTGATGGCGATGCACCAACTGCAAGCGCAACTGACTTGTTACCTGCATTAACTGGGGCACAATATAGCAATTACAGTAAAGATGGCTTAAAAGGGGTAGAAATTTCTAAAGTAGAAAAAGGTTCACCTGCAGAGTTACGTGGCTTGAAAAAAGGCGATGTGATTATCGGTATTAACCGCACCCAAACTGAAACCATCAGTGATTTACGTAGAGCCCTTGATGCAAAACCATCTGCAATTGCACTTAACATCGTGCGTGATGGCGCAAATTTCTATGTACTTATTCAATAATTTGTAAAATCTCGATAAAAAATGCCCGCTTGTTTGCGGGCATTTTAGTCATTACAGAATCAAAATCTTTTGTATTCCATCTGGCATAACGCTTCTTTATTCAGCTTTCACGCCATAATCTCTGGCGCCAAAAACGGCAGTGCCAATACGCACCATCGTTGAACCACATTCAATTGCAGCCGCCATATCATCACTCATTCCCATTGAAAGCGTGTCTATTCCTTCAAATTCTGTTTGCAAGCGGTTAAAAAGTTGCTGCATTTTACTCAGTGCGATTTTTTGCTGCGCTGGTTCATGTTCAGGTTTTGGAATAGCCATTAAACCACGCAGTTTTAAATTTGGTAATAACGCAATTTCTTTGGCTAACGGCAGCATTTCTTCTGGCGCAATACCAGACTTAGAAGCTTCATCACTAATATTGATTTGAATCAGCACATTCAATGGCGCCTTATCAGCTGGGCGTTGCTCACTTAAACGTTGAGCAATTTTAAGTCTATCCACCGTTTGAATCCAATCAAAATGAGCAGCCACTAATTTGGTTTTATTTGATTGAAGTGGCCCAATAAAATGCCATTCTAGGTCGGTTTGCTGATTAAAATAAGCAATTTTCTCCACGCTCTCTTGCACATAATTCTCACCAAAGGCTTTTTGCCCTGCTTGAATTGCCTCTTCAATAGCGCTGACTGGCTTAGTTTTTGATACCGCCAATAAGCGCACATTTTCACGTTGAAACTGCGCGGAAAGTGATTCAATTTGTTGCTGAATTTGCGCTAAATTTTGTGAAATCGACATTTTACCCTCCTAAAATTATAATAGTGTCATCTTATCATATTGAGGAACTGACAGAATGGATTTAACCAAGATTAAATTAGTCATCACTGATGTCGATGGCGTACTCACTGATGGCGGTTTATATTACACCGCAGAAGGTGAAGTCATGAAACGTTTTCATGTACATGACGGACTTGGCATGAAAATGCTCCAAACTTGTGGCATTCAAGTCGGCGTCATTTCAGGTGGGGATCATCCACTATTACGCAAACGTCTTGAAGTGTTAAAAGTGAATTTTGCCAAATTAGGCAAAATGGAAAAACGCACGGCATGTTTTGAATTGATGGAAGCCGCAGGCGTAACCCCTGAACAAACCGCATTTATCGGCGATGATACCCTTGATTTACCTGCATTTGAAGTTTGCGGTTTAGCGATTGCTACTCGCAATGCTCACGATTATGTGAAGCAACAAGCGGACTGGGTTTTAGAAAAAGCAGGTGGTGAAGGCGCATTTCGAGAAGTGTCAGATAAAATCCTTGCAGCACAAGGATTTGAAGAAATTTTTAGCACTGCAGATGGTTTCTTAACTATTGCACAAAAAATGGCGCAGTAGTTTTATCCACAATCACTAAACAAGCGGTCTGATTTTGTCAAACTTTTGCAGCATTATGTATGCCTTTTTATAATGTTCTAAACCAATTAAAAACCTTAAGATATCTGTTAAACTGAATCTATGTGCCTAGGTTACTTAAAAGTTAGCATATATTTTGCTAGAAACCTAAAAAGAACGCTGTCAAATTCAGTAAAAATTTTACTAAATTTAATCATTTGGAACATTAACTGGTATACCAATTTTCTAAAATGAGGTTGAAAAAACCTAAGAACTTTATCGTTCGTCAAAAAATTGGTTAAGATATATAATATCGCGCTATTGATTCGTAAATTCAGAATAAAGCGATTCCCACGCAGCAATATCTTCATCTTCAGAAGCTAACATAAGCCCATTCTGCTTAGCTGTGGCAAAGTGCATAATATCAAAATTATGCTTATTAATTTTCTTTGGCGTTTGTCCATTATCTTGGCGCAAACGTCTTTCATATCGAAATAGTCCAGCCGCCAAATCTGCAATCGGCTTATCAATATTCAAATTGCTTAGGCTATTTAATACCTCAAGATGTTTTTCGTAATTAGGAATATCCGCCCAATCAACACCACGCAATACCTCATAATAAATAAGTGGTGTAATATAAACAACATTTTGCGAATCTGATAACAACTTACGTAAAAGCTCTGCTTCTAGGCTTTGATTATCTTTAATTGCCGCAATTAAGATATTCGCATCTAATAATACTTTATTGTTTGAAGAAGCTTGACTTACCGACATATTAAGCTCCTAATAGATATAATAACGCCTTCTTCATATCAGATTGGCTTTCTGCTGTAGTATTTTCAAGTCGTAATTTATTAAGGTTTACCCCAAATGCTTCTTCTAATAAATCAATTAACGCGGCTTGCCCTGCATTTTGAATAGGTTTAGTGACCACAACATCATTTTCTCGAACTAATTGATAAGCTGCCCCATCAACAAGTTGAGTTAATACCAAGGAAGAGTGAGTGGTAATCACAAAATAGGTATTAGGAAAAATTTTGGTCAGCAACGGCAATATCTTTGTTTGCCATTCGATATGTAGATGGCTTTCAATTTCATCAATCAAAACATAACCTTCTACTTGTTCAATATCTTCTGCATTCGTAAAGTAAGAATAGCCTGCAACAATAGATTGAACAATTTTAATTAAAGAAGCAAACCCACTACTTAATTCACTCAAATAATGCGTTTTTCCATCTAATTTAATGGTTACACGTTCCCCATCTGGCGATTTAAAATCTTCAGGATCAGCACTAATGCGAGCATCGATCTGATTTAAAATTCGCAATACAGCTAACAATTCCACTTCACGATTATTTTCACGAAGTTGATACCGATTAGATGAATTTGCTCTTTGGATAAACCATTCATCAATCGACCCTTGCATATTTAAGGTAGAAAAACCATGTTGCATTTTATTAATAACAGATTTTATATAAGCTTCTTTTCTTGCCTTAAATTCACCTATTGCCCCATCAACATTACCCTGTTTTTGTTGAATTTCCCCACGATTTTGTGCAGCTAAATAAATTACGGGGAAATCATGAAAATCTTTAATTTTCATAGCATCAGCTATTGTTATATATAAATCTTTGCGGACAAATTCAGAAACCTGAGTCTTATTAACCAATGCCTTTTCAAATACAATTTTGGCAGAATCAACATAAAAATTATTCGCCACATATTTATTCGAGAATAATAGTTGCGTGTAAAGAGATTCCAACGTTTTTGTTTTACCAACTCCATTAGAACCAATAATCACATTCATTTTTTTATTAGAGAGCTGTAACTTAATATCGCCAACTCCCTTTACATTTTTAAATTCAATATGCTGATCTAATAACATACTGCAATCCTATTTTTGCTTGTAAAGTATAGATATAAGGTTAGTTTACCATTTAGTGAACTCAAGCGATTAAATTCAGCAAAAATTTTGCGAAAAACGACCGCCTTCAAAGGAAAAGGACTATAGATACTATAATCTAGTTACTTTAGGTTATTGAATAATTGCACCTAAAAATCTTTCCGAATGCATTACCCCTGAACTAGTAAGCAAAATCCCACTGTATTCAGCAAAAATAGCTTGCGTCACTTCTTGCGTATATTCTACTCCCCACGCTAGCGAAGAGTTTCGTCGTTTTTTCTTAAATGCTTTCCTAACACTACATATTAAATCACCTTTAGATACAAACTCCCCATTTTTACTAAGCCAGTTAGTTTCTATAATTCTATCGTCATCACTACCAACAAAAATAAGTTTTTTATTCAATTCCGTATTTCTTATTAAAGCATCTTTTATTTCTCGATTTTCACTTAGGACTAATTTATTTACTATTTCAGAAAACATACATTTATTTTTAGCAAGAAGTATTTTAGGATAATTCGCCCCATATTCTAATATAACTTCTTGGTTCTCCAACAGATCAATTTTATTATTCTTAAATAAGTCATCAATTCTTGATTTCTTATCTCCATCAGCCCAATAAGATAACGCTAACGCAAACGATATATTTTTATGTTGATAAATAATATCTAATAAATCTTCATTATAATCATCGTGCTCTTTATCTAAAGATAATTGTTCATCTAATAATCTAGTTGGGCAATTTGGATTTCTAAATGCGGCTTCATAGACATCACTGTCCTCATCTTTAACCAGTTGCTCTAGAATTTCTTCGGTAACATTTTCATCTTGAGCTACTTTAACACGCACAAGATAGTTCGGATCTTTTGCCATTTTTACCATTTGAGCAATACTCAATCCATCATTCTCAGACGCTGGCGATAAATAGAGTTCATCAAATTTTTTCTCATATTCGCCCACTTTATCTTTTAAAGTTTTACGCAGTGGCGTGGTTTTGCGGATGGCTTCTAATAATAAATCTTGTGTAAGGATTTTATTATTGCTAATAAACGCTTTTTTCACCGCTTCAAAAATCGCATTTTCAATATCAGCCCCCGCATAGTCGCGACATTCGCTGGCAAGGACATCAATATCAAATTCGCTTGCCTTTTGTTTCGCTTTGGTAAGATGGATTTCAATGATTTTTTTACGCTCTTTTTTGGTTGGGAAGCCGACATAGAAAATCTCATCAAAACGCCCTTTGCGTAATAATTCAGGTGGCAATGCGGTAATATCATTAGCAGTAGCGATAATAAACACAGGAGCACTTTTCTCTTGTAGCCACGTTAAGAAATAGCCGAGCAGACGCGAGCTAACTTCAGAAGCGTTGTTACCAGTCATCCCTATAAAGGCTTTTTCCAGTTCGTCTACCCACAACACGCACGGACTGATGCTCTCCGCCATTGCTAACGCTTTTCGCATATTGGTTTCACTTTCGCCCACATATTTACCCAGCAACGAGCCAATATCTAAACGCAACAGCGGTTGTTGAAATAATGCTGCCGCTGCTTTTGCCGTAAGCGATTTACCACAACCAGGCATCCCCGCAATCAACGTGCCTTTTGGAGCTTTTACGCCAAACTCTTTTGCCGCTTGAAGATTTTTCACAATATAGCTTTGATCTTGCAACCACGCTTTGAGTTTTTCTAAACCGCCAATATCCTCAATTTCTTCATTCACCTTCACCATTTCCAACACGCCACTTTTGGCAATAATTTGCTCTTTTTGTTGTTGGATTTCGGCAAGAATGGCTTTTTCATTTTCTGCGTTTAATTCTCCATGTTTATTTTTGAGTAAATTTAATAATTGCTGAATATCTAATTCATTCAAACCAGAAAGTGCGGTGCTTAGACGAACCGTTAATTCATTTGCAATTTTTTCTTGTTTTAACACCGCTTGTATTTGATTTTGATCAGGCAGTGTTAATTCTAAAAGCGTAATAAGCGGTTCAATTTCATTCGGCAAATACACATCGGCAGATTGTAAAATTACTGCACTCTCGCCTTTATAATCATTCAAGGTATCTAATAGATATTTTAAACGGGCTAATGCCACAGGATTATTTTCTAATCCTAATTTAACATCTTTAATTAAAATGAGATTATTTTCTAAATCTTCGTAGCGAAGATGATTAAATATCTTCTCAAAACTGGTTAGGCTGTCATCAATACTTTCTTTATTCTCAAATTTCACTCTGCCGTAAGCTAAATTATATTCGATCACATTAAATCGAAGCTGATTAACCACCTCACCAATTAATCTATCCGCACGAGCTAATTCGCTCGTTTTTAAATAAAAGGCCGTGTAACCTGCTTGAATATAATCAATAATTTGTTGTGTTAAATTTTGTTCTTTCATATTTATTCATAGTGGGGGATGAAATGAAATTTTACGCACGAAAGCGGTTTATTTTTAAAGAATATTTGCAATACGTATGTGGATTACTCAAATCTACACACTTTTCCTATTAAAACCAATTAAGAGGATTTAATTTACTTTCTTTTACTGCATCCCAAACCTCTTTTCCCTTAGAAATCGTTGTTTTTATAGCGTCTTTTACTGAATCAATTGCCTTATCCGCAACTTTCTTTGCAGTTTCTGCCATTGGTTTAACCACCTTGCCACTAACCCAACCACCTGCTTTTTCTCCAAGAAAACCACCAACTATGCCGCCAATTGCCGCACCTGCTGGGCTAAAAAGTGAACCTGCCATCGCACCTAATTTTGTTCCTAATTTCGTCCCATTTTGGCGTAAAAACAGATCCGCCTTTTGCTCCAAATTGGTAATGGTTTGAGCTGCCACAAATTTTGCTTTTTCTGCGACTGCCTCTGTTGCAGAAATAACACCTTGCTCAACTTTATCAAATAAGCGAATATCGTCCCAACCATTTGCCACATTTAAGGTAAGATCTTGCACGCGACTTAAAATCGCACCTGCTTTACCCGCAACTTCTTCCAATTTATCTAATCCTGCAAAGGCATCTTTAATCCAACCTTTTTTGGCAGAAATTACCACACCACCTGAAACCGCAATTTGCACACCTTTATTTTCAGCACTATCCACCGCGCCACGAATAATTTTCTGCAATTCTTCTTCGTGCGAAAGATTTTCCTTACCCAAAAACGAATTCACTAAACGAGCAGTAGCACTTTTTAAACCCCACCCCATCAGGTTTAATTGAGCGTTTAATTTTGCCCTCTTAATAGTTTTTTCTACAATCGTAGTCTCTTCAACAGGAAGATCAATCACTTGCCCTGTTAACGTACCAAATTGATTACGGTTAGCCTCCGCCAAAGAACTGTCTATTTTTTGGGCTAATTCCGTTGCATCAAGCTGATATTCTTGTGCAATTTCATTGATCTTATTCTTGTAAAAACCTTCTACAGTTTTGCCTCTTTTCTCAAGATGTTTTTCTAATGCTACTTGATTGGTTGCAAGGTTTTCAATCGTGCTAATAATGGTATTTGCCGTGTCGATTTTCTCTTGCTCACTTTCCCAAATATCAGGATATAGGTCAAAACGAAATTTCAGCCACTGATCAATCGGTTGATGGCGACCGCTAGCCAAATAATCATCTAAAAAGGCATTGATGGTTTGAAAAGTGTTTTTCTTCGCCTCATCATTGGCAAAAAGTGCATTTTCTGCTTTTTCTGCCAATGCATTTTGAGTTTCATCTTGTTTAAGATTTTTGAAAAGTTGGTCGATTTGTTGTACCTGAGTGGTGATTTGATTGTCTTGCATAAAAATAGCCTCGAAAAAATAGGAATTCAAGACTATTTTAGCAAAAATTACTGCGAAGTTGATTCATAAAAAAGAATTTAAAAAGTCTGTAAATTTAACTTAAAAAAGTTCTGAACATATATTTGATCTCACAAAATAAGATACGATTATCTTATTTGAAAAAAATCCTCCCATCTCTATAAGAACTACGTAAAATATAACTGATAAAAAATTTGTGCAAAGCCACATAATTTATAAACTTTTGCAAAATCAGACCGCTTGTGATTAGTCTAGCGTAACGGCATCTTTAATTTTCTTCAGTGCTGCATTTTCTAGCTGGCGCACACGCTCGGCAGAAATGTTATATTTATCCGCAAGTTCCTGAAGCGTCGCTTTATTTTCATCTAACCAGCGGGTTTTGATAATATCTTGGCTACGTTCATCAAGCGTCGAAAGCGCATAAGCAAGTTGAGCGGTTGCTTCCCCCATTTGCTCTTCATCTTCCAGTTCGTCTGCAAAATTTGAGCTGTTGTCTTCTAAATACATGGAAGGAGTGTAGGCTTCACTATCATCTTCGCCTACTGGCAAATCAAAACCTAAATCCTGCCCAGTCATTCTAGATTCCATCTCTCGCACTTCTTGCGGAGAAACACCTAAATCATCTGCAACTTTCTGAATTTCGTCCTCATTAAACCATGCCAAACGATGCTTATTTTTACGCAAATTAAAGAACAATTTACGTTGTGCTTTCGTGGTTGCCACTTTCACAATACGCCAATTTTTCAGCACATATTCGTGAATTTCTGCTTTTACCCAGTGTACGGCAAAAGAAACCAAACGCACGCCAACATTTGGGTCAAAGCGCTTTACTGCCTTCATTAACCCAATATTCCCTTCTTGAATCAAATCCGCGAGCGGTAAGCCATAGCCCAAATACCCACGGGCAATGTGTATGACAAAACGCATATGCGATAAAATCAGCTGTTTTGCAGCTTCTAAATCTTCATCATAGTAATAACGTTCCGCAAGTTCTTTTTCTTGCTCGGCGCTTAGAATCGGATATTGATTAGCGATGCGAATATAGCTATCCAAATTTCCTTGCGGAACAGGCATACCGCCTTGAAGCAATGCTGGATGAACGGCTTTCTCTGCTTCCAATGCTTCTAATTCATCAGGATGAATAGGCTCAGCCTCTTCCGATTCAATCACTTCTGCATCTTCAATCAAATCTTCATCATATTTATTCATAAGCGTCTCTTTATTTTGTCTCGGCGGGAGACTTGCAAAAATGTTTGCAGATCTTACCGCTTTCCTTTAAAATTTCCAAACTTTTTGGGGCTGATTCTGGATTCGACGGGATTAGCGAAGCCCAAGGTGCACGTCGAGGTGCGGTAGGCCTCGTAAACAAACCGCAAAAAAATAGTCGCAAACGACGAACAATACGCTTTAGCAGCTTAATAACCTGCCTTAAAGCCTTATCGCCTCAGCTTCCGCTCGTAAGACGAGGAGTTCGATAAGTCACCCAAAACGAGATCGTGTGGACGCCGCCGTTTGAGGATCGAAACACTAAATTAAATCAAACTAGCCTATCACTTGCGTGTCTGTCCGCTGGCGGTAGGTGAAATTAAAGACTAGACTAAACGTGTAGTGCTGAAGGTAGAGTAATTTCGGACGCGGGTTCAACTCCCGCCAGCTCCACCAAATTGAATTCCAAACAAGTGTTATAAAGTCCGATAAAGCCTTGGTATATAAAGCCCAAGGCTTTTTTATTGTCCTATTTAATCCTATCCATTCCAACCTAATCCAACGATTTTAGTAACACCGATAGTAACACCATAATAAAATAACTTAAACCGATGTTACTACAAGCATTAAGAACCTTGTGCTGCAAGGCTTTTACCGCTTCTTATATTTCTTAAATGACAGGTGATTCTGCTATGCCAAGAACAACAAAATCTTTAACAAACACCGAAATAGACAGAGCAAAGCCGGCTGAAAAGGAATACAACCTTTCCGATGGCAATGGATTATCCTTAAGAGTTAAAACTAATGGTTCTAAGCTATGGATCTTTAATTATTATCATCCTTTCACTAAAAAACGTAAAAATATCAGTTTAGGTATTTACCCTGAGTTGTCGCTTGCTCAAGCTCGTAGAATAAAAGATGAATATCGCTCATTATGATCTGACCGCTTGACTATCTCTCAAATTCCTTTTTCAAAATTCCTTCCAGTATTTCAAAGTCTTTCAAGCCCCTTGGTGGCGTAACGGTTTCGTATGGACGGTATAAAAACAGTTGTCATTTTTGAATCTCCACTTCAGGAAACAAGCGAACAAGCTGCCCTGATTTTAGATAAGGATCACACAAGAAATCACTCAACATCCCTGCTAATTTTCCTTGTAATATCTCCAATAAATAGCTATCAATACGATGAGTAAAATATCTAGTTTGCTTATATCATCATCCAACCAATAATTGGCTATATGTTCTTTTGATAAAATGATAGAATCAACAACAGTTTAACTTTTATTTTTATGGAAATATTGTAATATCAATTTATGTAATAATTTGACTTATTATTCGTATAGATAAGGAGTAACCTATTATGGATTATCCAAAACATCCAGAACCTTTTTTAGAACTAAAAATTCATAATCTTGATTCAACCCCGCCAATATCTGCTCTGTGTGCAGGCTATGAATGTGGAGAGTGGAGATCTTCTCAATTAGCTGAACATGCTATGGAATGGTTACCTGAATTCTGCCTAACTGCTAACGAATTGAAAAGTATCACTTCTAGTAATGCTTTAAAAATGATTAGAAAAGCTGCACAATCAGTGTACCAAACAGATAAATATAAAAACCGTGGCGAGTTTGGTGAACTTTTCTTACATATAATATTACGCCAGATTTATAGTTCTATTCCTGCTATCAGTAAGATTTATTTTAAAGACGCAGTTAATAATACTGTAAAAGGTTTTGATGCAGTCCATATCATTAATATAAAGGATACAAAGGATACAAAGGATACAAAGGATACAAAGGATACAAAGGATACATTTGAATTATGGCTAGGAGAAGTTAAGTTTTATAACAATGCTAGACAAGCTATTTATGATGTAATAGGTGAAATTCAGGAGCATACTAAACAAGATTATCTAAAAAATGAAAAGATGCTGTTATTGAATAAAATTGATATCGACCCAAAATCACCTTTTTATCCTATCTTATCAAAATTACTTGCTCCTAATACATCTTTAGATGAATTATTTGATTGTGCCTGTATTCCAATTCTTATCACTTACGATAGTAAAACTTTAAAGAAACACACAAAAACAACTAAAGAATTTAATCTTGAATTAGAACATGAAGTAATGAAAGTTTTTGATGATTTTAAAAATAAAATATCAAATCTAACTATACCAATTAAACTTCATGTTTTTCTATTACCTCTTCAAGAAAAATCAGTGTTAATTAAAAAATTAGATGAAGAATTAAAAAGGTTACAATAATGTTTACAAGAAATGATATAGAGAAGATTCTCAAAAATAGTAATCCTATTAATGTTGATACTGCATTTATTATTCTTCAATCAATGTATTACCTAGCAAATACTAATAATATAGAAGATAACAGCACTCAACAGCTTCTTCTTAGAATTTTAGATAGAAAAGAGGAATTTAACTCTTTTAGTGATGCTTTAAATGGCCTTGTTCGTCATTTTGGCTTATATCCTTATTTAGACACTGATAATATTACCATAAAAGATGCTTTTGTAAGGGAGCTACATAGACCATCTCTATTGACAGAAAATAACTCAGGTAATGAAGGGATAGTCTTCCACAAAGTACAATCTGAAATTTTCCAACATCTAATAAATGGGGAAAATATTATACTAAGTGCGCCAACTAGTTTTGGAAAAAGTACTTTAATAGATTCTTTAATTGAAAGTCAAAAATTTGAAAATATTATTATTATTGTGCCAACAATTGCACTTATTGATGAAACTAGAAGAAGGATATCCTCTCTAAAAACAGAACATAAAGTTATTACACATGCTTCACAGGAAAAATTATCGAAAAATATCTTTATACTAACACAAGAACGAGCAATTGACTTTCCTGATCTTCCTAATTTCGATCTTTTTATATTGGATGAATTCTACAAATTAGATCCTCGAGAGGATTCCGAAAGAGCGATGACTTTAAATCTTGCTTTCTATAAATTGTATAAGAAATCCAAACAATTTTATTTATTAGGTCCAAATATAAACAACATACCTAATGGATTACCCGAACGCTTCCAGTGTAAATTTATTAAAACAGACTATTCGACAGTTGTGACTGAAGTAATCCATATCCATCCTCAAAAAGATCATTTTGATGAATTGATAAATTTATGTAATTCAATTAAAGGTTCAACACTAATTTTTTGTGCATCTCCTAATAAAGCAAGAAAGATTACAAGACTACTTACTGAAAAATGCTCGCAGTTAAAAGATAATTATCTAAATAATGAAGCCAACTGGATTGCAGAAAATTATCACCCAGACTGGACTTTAGTTAAAGGATTAAGAAAAGGTATTGGTATGCATCATGGAAAAATTCCTAGAGCCATAGCATATTTATGTGTTAAAAATTTCAATGAAGAAAAGATACAATTTTTAGTTTGTACTTCAACGTTAATTGAAGGAGTAAATACAAAAGCAAAAAATGTAATTATTTTTGATAACAAAATTGCCAGAAATAAGTATGATTTCTTTACTTTTAATAATATAAAAGGTCGCTCAGGACGAATGTTTAAACATTTTATTGGAAATGTATATTTGTTTAATAACCCTCCCCAAGAAGAACTTCCTCTAGTTGATATTCCTATTTTTTCTCAAGATGAATCTAATACCACGGATTCTCTTTTAATTCAGCTTGATAAAGATGATATGACAATGGAGTCTTGGAAGCGTATTCAGAAGTATCATAACCAATCTATTTTAAGTATTGATACATTGCGTAGTAATTCAGGAATAAACCCAGATTATCAAATTGAGCTCGCAAAATATTTATTGGAACATCAATATATTTTAGAAGGATTAAGTTTTATCTCAAATCCTAGTTACGAACAATTGGAAGTATTATGTTGTTTAATTTGGGATCATTTTATTCATTCGAAAAGCTATTCTGATATTTATTCAGGAAAACAACTGGCATTTAAGTTAAATCAGCTAAAGCATAACCAACTTAAAGAGATTATATTAAATGAAATAAGCCAAGGTATTGAGGCTGATGATGCTGTAGAAAATACATTAAACTTTATCAGACAGTGGGCTCAATTCCACTTTCCTCGATTTGCAATGGCTGTTTCTCGTATTCAGAATGAATTAGCAGAGAGATTAGGAATAGAAAAATCAGATTACTCTTTCTTTTGTACTCAAGTTGAAAACCTATTTAAAGATCCAGCCTTGATCGCATTAGATGAGTATGGATTACCATTGCCATTAGCTGAAAAAATAGAAAATAAATTAAACCCAGAAGGGAAATTGGATATTGCAATAGATAACTTATCTAAATTAGACCTTGAGCTTTTAAATAATCTAACTGCCTTTGAAAAAAAGCTCCTCCAAGACGTTAAAAATTATATTTAATGATATTCCTCTCTCTCCCTGCCTGTAGATTTGATGATAGAAAAATAAAAAAGGTGAGCCCAAATGCTCACCTTCTAAACTAATAGTTTGCAATTAGCCAAATACTTTTTCCAAATGTGCTTGGTAATCGGTTAAGTATTGTTCTACTTGTGGATTTTTAATCACGTCGCTACATAAAAATGTCGGCAGACGGTTCAAACCGATGAACTCGTTGAGTTTGTGGAAGTGCATATATAAAGCATCCACACCTTTACCTTCGAAGAAGTCACCTTTGCGGGTGAATGCTTCAATCGGCGCATTCCAAGTAAGCGAAAGCATGTGTTTTTTGCCTTGCAACAAGTGCTTATTTTAAAATTTCACTGTTTCACCGTCTTCTGGAATTACTACATTTTCAAGCTTGTTTGCTTGGATAAATTGGCGTAAATCCTTACGGTAAACAGACATATGGTTTACCGCATCCATGTGCACTGTGATAAGTTTTGTATTTGGTAGCATTTGGCGAGCATGGGCAACATCTTGTAACCCCATAATAATGCCGTCATTCGGAAAAGCTAAGGTACGCGCATCACCGGTGTTCATAATCATTACATCAGGTTTATAACGATTAATGGCTTTGTTTACTTCGGCAGTCCAAATTGTGTCACCAACCAAGTAAGCAGTTGGATGACCTTTCGCTTGGAATATTACACCCATCGCCTCATCTAAAATCTCAGCTAATTGTGGTACAGCGTACATTTCCGTTGTGCCGTGAGAACCGCCGGTTTTATTTAAAATAATACCTTCGAACTCCACCGGTTTTTCTAGCGATAAACTGGTTATGTTAGTAAAACCTTGCACTTTGAGTAAGTCGCCATCCCGTTCATGTTGCACAAAAATTTTGATGGATTTAGGTAAAATTTTTTGTGCAACCTCATCCCAATGATCTTCATGTGTATGAGTCAAAATAATGGCATCAACATCTTTGAAAGTATCTTCTGCTTTCATCGGCAATTCTACAAGTGGATTACGCAAATGGCTATTTAATGTCCCTTCAAAGCCTGCATAACGTCCTTTTTCAGCAAGCATCGGATCAATTAAAAAAGTTTTCCCTGCGTAGTTCAGGCGACCCGTGGCATTTCGGATATGTTGGTAGCTATCAGTGTTTTTAGAGGCAAGATCTACAGCGAAAGTATTTGCGCTAATAGCCAATGCTGTAATGCTAATTAAGGTTTTTAAGTTCATTGTTTTTCCTTTTCTGTACGTTATTGAATGAATAAACATATTATAGTGAGAACAAAATTGCGCAAAAATAGATAAAAAATCAATAAACGTAATAATCGGGTCATTTTGTGCTATGCTCATATCAAAGTAGGAGAAATAAAATGAATACACCCACAGTTGCTTTGATTGTGTATGAACAAATAATGCCCATTCATTTTGCGATGGCATATTCCGTTTTTTCTATGTCGGATTTAAACGGCAAGCCGTTATTTAACTGTAAAATCGTTAACGATTCGGACAACCTGACAAACTCGCTATTTCACATACATTTAGATGGAGGTTTAGAATGGTTGGAGAATGCCGATATTGTTGTGATGACTGGATGGCATGATACTCAAGTGATGCCGAGTGAGGCTTTATTAACAGCATTACGGCAAGCGTATCAACGTGGTGCGACAGTAGTGGGTTTATGTTATGGCGCCTATGTGTTGGCGTGCAGTGGCCTACTTAACGGCAAAAAAGCAACCACACATTGGCTGGGATATAGTGATTTTACTAATCGTTTTCCGCAGGTGAAATGGGATTTAAATCCCATTTATTTGGAACAAGATCGACTGATTACCTCTGCAGGAACGGCCGCTTCCATGGATTGTTGCCTTTCTATTGTCCGTAAATTATATGGTGTGAAAATTGCCAATCATATTGCCCGAATACTGGTTATCCCCCCTCATCGTGAAGGCGGACAAGCACAATTTATCGAACGCCCTATTTCTCGTTCCACACCTAATCACAATATCAATGCGTTGCTTGCTTATTTAAATGAAAATCTGACCGCACTTCATTCGACTGATAGCCTTGCCGAACGTTTGTCAATGAGCCGTAGCACTTTCACCCGACATTTTCGCAAAGCAACCGGAATGTCATTAAATCAATGGTTAATTGAAGCAAGGCTACAGCGAGCAAGAGAGCTTTTGGAAAGCACAGATTTATCTATTACTGACATTTCAGAACAAAGTGGATTTCATAGCGATACTGCCTTGCGTCAGCATTTCTTGAAGAAACATAAAATTTCACCAAATCGCTGGCGTAAGCAGTTTCAAATTGAGGATGTTTAGATCTTTTTATTTTAAAGTGCGGTCAGATTTCAAAGTATTTTTGCAAATTCAATTCAAAATTAGACCGCTTGTGTGATCTAAACTCAGTCTATTCCTCTTCCTCTCCCTGTTAGGAAATTTGATTAGATAAAAATAAAAAAGGTGAGCTAAAATGCTCACCTTCTAAACTCATATTTTGCAATTAGCCGAACACTTTTTCCAAATGTGCTTGGTAGTCTGCTAAGTATTGTTCTACTTGTGGATTTTTAATCACATCGTTACATAAGAATGTCGGCAGACGGGTCAAGCCAATGAATTCGTTGAGTTTGTGGAAAGGCATGTACACAGCATCTACGCCTTTGCCTTCGAAGAAATCGCCTTCACGGGTGAACGCTTCAATCGGCGCATTCCACGTAAGCGAAAGCATGTGTTTTTTGCCTTGCAACAAGCCACCTGTGCCGTAGCCTTCGGTTGGATTTACACGATGGCGGCCATCACTGTGGTAAAGCTTGCCGTGTCCAGCGGTTAATACTTCGTCTATGTATTTTTTCACTGTCCAAGGTTCGTGCATCCACCAACCTGGCATCTGCCAAATCACGACATCCATCCACAAGAATTTTTCGATTTCTGCTTCAACATCATAGCCGGCATCAATCATGGTTTCTTGTACATTGTGTCCAAGTGCGGTCAAAACTTCTTTCGCTTTTTTGTGAAGTGTATGGTTTAACTCACCGTGTGAATGTCCGAAATCTTTACCACCATCTAATAATAAAATATTCATCTTTGCTCCTAAAATAAATCATGCTAAAAACTGGGGCTGCCATTATGTAGTTTTACTTTATATTTTAAAAGTGTATTTACTCTTGCTTTGCCAATGCCAGCATTTCTTTAGCATTGGCTAAGACAGCTTCAGTAATTTTGCTGCCTCCTAATAAGCGCGCTAATGCGCTAATTCTTTCCTCTTCTTTAAGATGAGTCATCTGTGTTTCTGTTTGATTGTTTTCTACATATTTCTGTACATTGAAATGATGATGCCCGTAGCTCGCCACTTGCGGTAAGTGAGTCACGCATAAAACCTGGCATTTTTTGCCTAATTGTCTTAATAATTTTCCAACTGTGGTTGCAGCAGAACCACTAATGCCAACATCCACTTCATCAAAAATAATTGTTGGCGTAGAAAGTTTATTTGCGGTTAATACCTGTACGGCAAGAGAAATACGTGATAACTCACCACCTGAAGCAATTTTTGCTAACGGTTGCATTAACTGTCCAAGGTTACTGCGTAAGTTAAATTCGACAAAATCAGCCCCTTGTGGAGATAATTTTTTTGGATCAAATTTAACATCTACAAAAAATTCTCCATTTTCCATGGAAAGCTGCTTAATTTGTTGGGTAACTTGTTCCGCTAATTTTTCCCCAGCTTGCTTGCGTTTCACTGAAATTTGCTCAGCTAATTGCAAACACTGTTGATGTGCGGCTCGCTCTTGTTCAATTAGTGCTTGTTCATTTTGTGAATGATCTAATAATTCTTGTAGTTCTTGCTGTAACTTCGCATGATGTTGCCATAGTTGATTTGGCAAAACATGATGCTTACGTGAAAGTGAGATCGTTTTGGCAATGCGTTCATCTAATTCTTTCAACATTTCTGGATCTTGTTCGATATGATCCGCTAAATTTCGCACTTCTGAGCTCGCTTCTTGTACTTGAATAAGCGCTTCATTTAGCATATCTAAGGCTGATTGATAGCGAGTATCCACCTCTGCTAAGTCTTCTAAATCGCGAATAGCTTGATAAATCAAGATATCAGCATTGACATTATCATCACTTAATACCTCTAGTACAGATTGAGAAAGCTCAGTTAACGATTCAGCATTCGAGAGTCTAGCGTGCGTTTCTTCCATCTCTTCAAATTCATTTTCTTTAATCGCAAACTCATCTAGCTCTTCCACTTGATATTGTAAAAGCTGCTTACGCGCTTCATTTTCTGCACATTGTTGATAGTAATTTTTACGTAATTGATATTGCTTGCGCCAGTATTGATAACTTTGCTGCATTTCTGCTAAATCAGCATGTAAATTCGCATAATTATCGATAAGCTCCAATTGATATTCATTTTTCAGCAAAAGTTGCGGTGCATGCTGCCCATTAAGATGAATTAAATACTGCCCAAGTTCTCGCAGTTGAGAAGCTGGTATCGGGTGATTATTCACGAAAGCTTTAGAACGTCCTTCAAGGTTAATCATTCGACGCAAAATACACTCTTGAGGATTCTCTTCATCCAGTAACTCTCGCTCAGCAAGCCACTGATAAGCAGGGCTATTAGGCTGCATAAAGAAAGTTGCCGAAATATCTGCTTTATCTGCACCATGGCGAATCATGCTACTTTCTGAACGATAACCTAAACAAAGCCCAAGCGCATCAATCGCAATAGATTTACCCGCGCCAGTTTCACCAGTAATGACTGACATTCCTTGTTCTAGATCTAAAACTAGATGGCGCACAATGGCAAAATTATTGACAGAAAGTTGGGTAAGCATAATGAAAATCCCTGAATAAAAAACCAATTTATTGATAATAATACCAGTAGTTTTTCAAACAGTAAATATGCGAGAAGCAAAAAAAACGCTACATCTTGTGGGGGGATATAGCGTAAAGAGTTGGAGTGATTACCTATTATTTTTGAAGTAATAAGATGATAATAATTCTCAACAATTCAAGCAAGGTAATTTACAAAAACTTACAAATGAGAACTTTTCTCATTTAGGTTTTTTGGCTACTTTTTCCGAGAGGTTTTTGCAGATCTTTTTGCTTTTTTGACCGCTTGCGTTTTATTTTTCTTCGCCTTTTTCACCGTTTTCGGCTCTTTAAAAATAGGCAATTTTTCTGCCGCTTTTGCCTTTTTCTTTGCCGTTTTTCCTACTTGAATGCCTTTGCGAAAATTATTTAACAACGCGAAATCAATTTTTTTCTCATCTAAATTCACGTTAATCACTTTTACCCGAACAGGATCACCAATTCGATAAATAATGCCACTTCCACCCACAAGGCGCTGTCTATCTGCATCATAGTGATAATAATCGTTCTCTAGTGTTGAGATATGCACTAAACCATCAATCAATAACTCATTGAGTTTAACAAATAAGCCAAATCCTGTGACTGAAGAAATTACACCATCAAATTCTTCGCCTAAGTGATCTTGCATAAATTCGCATTTTAACCAATCTGCTACTTCACGCGTTGCTTCATCCGCGCGACGCTCCGTTGCAGAACATTTATCGCCAAATTGATCCATATCATCTAAACGATAATGATAGCCACCGCCATCCGTATAATTACGGGTATTTCCCTTCTCTTTTTCAATTAAATATTTGATCGCGCGATGCAACAAAAGATCCGGATAACGGCGAATCGGTGAAGTAAAATGCGCATATTCGGTTAATGCTAACCCGAAATGCCCAATGTTATCTGCCGCATAAACCGCTTGTTTTAACGAGCGAAGCAACATTGTTTGAATAAGTTCGCGATCTGGGCGGTCTGCAATTTGTGTTAATAATTGTGCATAATCTTGTGGTGTCGGATCTAACCCAACTGACCAAGTAATACCGCACTCTTTAATAAAAGATTTAAAGCTGGTTAATTTTTCTTCGCTTGGTTTATCATGAATTCGATAAAGTGCTGGCTCATTTGCTTGTTCAACAAAACGTGCTGCTGCAATATTGGCGAGAATCATACACTCTTCAATCAATTTATGTGCATCGTTACGAATAACGGGTTCAATACGCTCAATGCGCCCTTGTGGATTAAAAATAAATTGATTTTCGATTGTTTCAAACTCAATTGCACCACGTTTTTGGCGTGCGCCGACTAACACATTAAACATCGCATAAAGCTCTTCTAAATGCGGAACTAGCGGTGCATAACGTTCACGTAATTGCTCATCGCCTTGAAGAATTTTCCACACTTTCGTATAAGTTAAGCGGGCGTGTGAATTCATAACAGCTTCATAAAAACGATAACCTGTTAATTCACCGCTTGCTGATACCGTCATTTCTGCAACTAAACAAAGCCGATCAACTTGCGGATTTAACGAACAAAGCCCATTTGAAAGAATCTCTGGCAACATCGGAATGACTCGATTTGGGAAATAAACCGAGTTCCCGCGGTTTGCTGCTTCAATATCTAAAGCCGTTTTTGGGCGTACATAATAGCTGACATCAGCAATAGCCACCCATAAGCGCCAACCCTCATTTTCTTTTTGTGCAAATACCGCATCATCAAAATCCCGAGCGCTTTCGCCATCAATAGTCACTAATGGCAAATGGCGTAAATCTACACGACCTAACTTAGCCTCTTCAGGCACCTCTTCTTGAAATTGTCGAATCTGTTTTTCAACACCTTCGCTCCAAACATGCGGGATATCGTGATTTCGCAACGCAATTTCTATTTCCATTCCAGGCGCTAAATTATCCCCAAGGATTTCAGTAATCACGCCAATTGGACGGTGGGAACCCGATTTACGTGGTTGTAATTCCACGACCACCACTTGCCCCATTCTTGCACCTAAACGTTCAGTTTCAGGAATCAGGATATCTTGCTGAATACGGCTATCATCGGGCACCACAAAACCAATCCCACTTTCTAAGAAAAAGCGGCCAACAATGTGTTTTTTGCGTGCTTCTAACACTCGTACAATCCGCACTTCTCTACGACCACGTCGATCTGTACCATTAGGTTGAGCTAACACAAAATCACCGTGCATAACACGGTTCATCTGTACATTGGGAATAAACCAATCATCGCCTTTATCTGCACCTTCCACTTGCAAAAAGCCATATCCATCACGATGCCCCGTTACGGTTCCTTTAACTAAATCCATTTTTTCCGGCAAGGCATAACAATTGCGTTTAGTAAACACTAACTGCCCATCATTTTCCATTGCCCGCAAACGACGACGAACGCCTTCTATACGCTCTTCATCATAAATATGAAAAGCTTCTAACAAGTCCTCTCGACTCATCGGGGCATCAAATTCACGAATCGTTTGTAAAATAAATTCTCGCGAAGGCACAGGATTCTCATATTTTTCTAATTCTTGTTGGTAATTCGGATCTATAATCATATTATTCTCTTTAAATTATGTGTTATTAGGCATTCTACGCTTTTCAAGATGTGTTACCTAATAAAAGTTAAAACATTTGCAAAACTCTACTTTTTTGAACTTATGGAAAATCCAATCGATGATAACAATTCTCAACTTACAAATTGAATTGTAAAATCTATCAATAAACCTTCATTTTCATTTTAAAATAGTTATAATGATAGTTGACAGAAACAGTCATCAATCGTGGCTTACTGTCCTATCTACATAACATAAAATTTTCACCCTAATTTATACATATTGACCTCATTAGAAGAGGATTTTAAATAATAAGGAATTTTAAGGTGAATAAACAAACCCTCTCTATCGCCATTTCATTAGCGATTACCTCATCAATTACTACCGCAAAAACCGAGCAAGGAACCAATCAAATAAGCAGTGACTCTGCTGTCGTTTTTGGCGATGGCAACATTGTTTCTGGGCTAAGAGCAACGGCTGTCGGAACCAATAACAAAGCTAGCGTAGGAAATGCTATCGCCATTGGTGTTGAATCTGAAGCAACGATTGCTGTACCTGCTGAAGCTAACTCTGATAAACCTTCAAACCCTCTTGCTATTGGTACAAAAGCTAAAGCACAAGCTGCTGAAACTGTAGCAATTGGTGAAAGCGCGCAAGCCACTAAACAAAATGCCAATGCATTTGGTTCACAAGCAATAGCATCAGGTGAAAGTGCCTTAGCATTAGGTTCTGGCTCAAACGCTACCGCTGATTCTGCAGTTTCTATTGGTAATGATGCCAACGCAACTGCTAAATCATCCGTTGCAATCGGTGAATCGACTAATGCAACAGGCGTATTCTCCACTGCAATCGGTGATTCATCTAGCGCATCAGGTACTCGCAGCGTAGCAGTTTCAACTAATGCAAAAGCATCTGGTGAATCTAGTCTTGCAATCGGCACAGAGTCAAACAGCTCAAAAGAAAATGCGATTGCTATTGGTCAAAGCTCAAATGCTGCTAATGAAAATGCTGTGGCAATTGGTGCTCGAGCTGACTCTTCTCATAAAAATGCCGTAGCATTAGGCAGTGCATCAACTACTAGAGATGCCACTAAAGAAACACAAGCGACTGTTGGTAATATTACTTATTCAGGTTTTGCTGGCACAGATGGTACCGCTGTAGTTTCTGTAGGAAAAGATTTTACTCGCCAAATTGTTAATGTTGGCGCTGGTAATATTTCAGCAACCTCGACTGATGCCATTAATGGTAGCCAGTTATATGCTGTTGCTTCGCAAGTTTCAAAAAACGGCGATAATATTGCAAATAACACAGTAAATATTACGAAAAATGCAGGCAATATCGCGAACAACACTGCAAATATCTCGAAAAATGCAGGCAATATCGCAAACAATACTGCAAATATCAGCAAAAATGCAGACAACATTGCAAACAATACTGCAAACATCACCAAAAATGCAGACAATATTGCAAACAACACTGCAAACATCAGCAAAAATGCAGACAACATTGCAAACAATACTGCAAATATCTCGAAAAATGCAGGCAATATCGCGAACAACACTGCAAATATCACTAAAAATGCAGGCAACATCGCGAACAACACTGCAAACATCACCCAAAATGCAGGCAACATCGCGAACAACACTGCAAACATCACCAAAAATGCAGACAATATCGCGAATAATACGCAGCTAATTAACCAAAACACGCAAAATATTGCTAATAACAAAAATGCAATTAATCAATTGGAACGTCGAGTAAACGATACCGATCGTAAAATCAATCGCGTTGATCGTCGCTCTCGTGCAGGTATTGCTGGTGTTGCGGCAATTGCCTCTGCACCGAATGCGCGTAAAGATGGTAAGAGCATGATTTCTGCAGGTGTAGCACATCACCGTGGTGAAAGCGCTATTGCAATTAAGGCCTCTCGTAACTCTGATAACGGTAAGTGGTCAAGCAACGTAAATGGTGCGAGCGATACTCGCGGACAATTTACAGTGGGTGCTGGTGTCGGTTATGAGTGGTAATCTCTCAGACTAATAACAAGGTTGTTCTTCGGAACAACCTTTTATTTTCCACAAGCGGTCAAATTTGATCTAAAATTTGCAAAAGATGTGCAAACTTGACCGCTTTCATGAATAAACTGCTAAAAAAAATCCAAAGCGACTGGCTTTCAGACGGCATTATCAAAACCTTGCCGATCTTCATTTCCACCAATCTAGTCGCAGTAATTATCTGGACACTTCAGATTTCTCACTATTCCATGCCACTGGTGCTCGGCATTATTGCGGGAGGATTAGTTGATTTAGATAATAGCCTGTCTGGTCGCTTCAAAAACCTCATTTTAACGCTCATTGCTTTTGCGACTTCTTGTTGGGGGGCAACCTTAGCGCTTAGCTATGGCTGGCTGTTTATTCCATTTGCGACCATTTGTGCATTCGGTCTGGTAATGCTTGGGGCATTAGGTCAGCGATACAACACCATTGCTTTTGGTACATTAGCCGTAGCAGTTTATACCTCTCTAACTTATAGCGAAAATAGCTCGTCTATATTAAATATGGCGATGATACTTACCGGTACGCTACTTTATGGTTTAATGGCAATGTTGGTGCATATCATTTTTCCTAATCGCACAGTACAAGAAAATCTTGCCCGCTCATATGAAGCATTGAGCGCTTATTTACAAGCAAAATCTGCCTATTTCGATCCAGACGATGATGATTTAGCACAAAAACAGATGCTCCTAGCACAAGCAAATACGCAGGTAGTCAATGCTTTTGACCAAACTCGGCTTTCTCTCTTCTATCGACTACAACGCCATACCCGCCAAAAACGCACGCAGCGAATGTTGCGCTACTATTTCACAGCACAAGATATTTTAGAGCGAGCGAGTTCTAGTCATTATCAATATTACGAGTTATTTAGCGCACTTAATAACAGCGACTTAATGTTCCGTTTCCAACGAGTGTTAGAGCTGGAAGCAGCAGCTTGCTTACATATTGCTTATGCACTACGCCACGGGGAAATTTATCAACATGGCATTCGTGTGGAAAAAGCCTTACAAGGGCTCTTTAACTCGCTAAATTACCATCAAGAACAAGGGCTAAAAAATATCCACCGCTGGTTCTCTATTGCAGAAAACCTCCGTAACATTGAAGGGCAACTTAACCAAATTGAATCGGGTGAAGATGAAGAACAAGCGGTCGAAATTCGCAAAAATTTAACAAAATCCAACCGCTTGGTGGGTGAACCCGTTTCTGGCTTTCGTAATATGATTCGTGCGGTATGGGCACAATGCACACTTTCATCGCAGCTCTTTCGCCATGCCGTTCGTATTGCCTTTGTGGTAGGCGTATGTGGCAGCCTAGTGCCACTTTTCCAGCTTGATAACAAAGGCTATTGGATTTTACTGACTGCCATTTTTGTCTGCCAACCCAACTACTCCGCCACCAAAAAACGCCTTATTCAGCGGGTTGTCGGCACAATTTTAGGCGTATTGTTCGGAATGTTAGTGCGAGAATATTACATTACTTCCACACTCGAAGCGAAACTGGGACTAATTGTCATTAGTGGCAGCCTTTATACCTTCTTTCGTTTCCGAAATTATGGTTTCTCCACTTGCTATATTACGATTTTAGTCTTAGTTAGCTTAGATATTACAGGCATTGGCGCGGATGAAGGTATTCTACCTCGTGTGTTAGATACCTTAGGTGGCACGGCGATTGCGTGGTTTGCGGTTTCATTTATCTACCCAGACTGGAAATACTTAAATCTGCACGAGAACTTGAAAAATACCCTAAAAGCCAGCGGGCATTATTTGCGTCATATTATGGCGCAACTGCAATTTGGCTATAACGATAATCTTCCATATCGCATTGCAAGACGAGATGTGCAGAACTATATTTCAGCCCTCAGTGGCGCAATTTCCAATATGCATAGCGAGCCGAAAAAATATCAAGATGCGCTCAGTTTTGCCCCAACATTATTAGGGGTGACTTATACGCTATTAAGTTATATTTCAGCATTAGGCGCCTATCGAATAGCGCAAGCATCGCTAGATCGCCAATTAGATTTCTCTGCCTTGTTTTATACTCAAGGAAGAGAGGTCGCGAATTGGATTGAACGCATTGCAGAAGGAAAAACAACCTCTGCCAAAATGGACGATCAACTGGCCATGATTGCACAAGAATTGAACCACTTTGAGCAAACACATCAACAAAAAAGTGATGCATCCGCATTGGTATTGATTCAGCAATTGCGTTTAATCGTGGAATTACTCCCGCAACTGCAAACGTTAGTAGCAAAAGAAAAACTCTATCATCAACAAGAAGAGATAGAAAATAAGGCGGACTAATCGCCGCCTTATTTAATGTCGCCAAATAATTTCACAGGCGATTTTCTGATTTTTAACTTTATGCCCTTGTAAGCGTGCTTGAATCATTTCAAAGGCTTGATGGGCAATTTCTTCATGTAGCTGTTTAATAGAATGAACCTTAAACGGCAGTGCATTGAGCATATGATGATCATCAAAGGTTGCCAAGACTAATTCGCCGTTAAGCACTTTATTTGTGTAGTGATGCTCCGTTAAATAACGCAGTACTCCTTCCATTAACGTATAAGCGCCCGTAAACACCGCTTGTGGCAAACGCCCTAACTGCTCCACCGTTTCTTTCATCATTTCATAGCCGGAATCCGATTGGTAATCTTTATGTAAAATCCAACCGCTTGTCGGCGTAAGTTTTGCTTGCTCCAACCCTTCATAAAAGCCTTCCAAGCGTGAAGCGCTTGGTGAAAGCGAAAGCTGCCCGCCGAAATAATAAAATTCATTCAGCTCATAAGCACGCACAATATTTTCTACTAATTGAGCAATGTAAGGCGTGTCGTCACTTGCCAAGGATGGAATCGTTAACGTTGGAATATGACGGTCAATTTGCACAATCGGCGTATGTTTAATCACTTTTTTATAATAGCTGGCATCTTGATGTGTTGGTGCAGTCACAATCAGATCAACCTGTCTATCCAATAATCGCTCGATCACCATTTTTTCTTGTTGCGGATCATCATCTGAACAAGCAATCAGCAAGTATAATCCTTGCTGGCGACACAGTTTTTCTAACGTTTTTGCGGTTAATGCAAAACCATAGTTGGTTAAATCTGGTACTACCAAGCCAATTACATTGGTGCGCTGTGCTTGAAGCGCTTTGGCATAAGCATTCGCGCGATAGCCATGTTTTTCCACAACTTGGCGGACTTTTTCTTGTGTTTCTGGGCTAATCCGAAAACGGTCGCTTTTCCCGTTTAGCACCATGCTGACAGTCGTTTTCGATAATCCTGTTAGCTGTGCAATATCATTGAGTGTTAAACGTTTTTTTACTGGGGCATCCATAGTTATCCGTAATATGGGTGTCTGAAAAATCGATTGCTGATGCCATCAACTGGCATCAGCACTCCATCGTATTTGAATTAAATATCCAATAAGTGAATTGGCATCACTTGAGCAATTTTCGCTGTCATTGGACGCGAAGCACTAACGCTATTTGTGCGCTGGCGAATAAAGAAGCGAGAAGTCATCACTTTTTCGCCACCATTAAGAAAAATTTCCACCACAGAGCGGTCGAAGTAAATATCAATTCGTTCTAATTTCTCCACTTCACAATGGCGCACGCTATCAAATTTTAACATCCAATCTGTTTGTTCGGTTTGGCTACGGTCAAGGGTCACTTTACCGTTAGCATAACTGAGCTGTAGTTGCCCGAAGAAAGTCAGATCAAGCGGTTGATTTTCAACTTGGATTTGCAAATAGCTAGTATCTAAATTTGCAATTTCTCCTGATAATTCGACCGCTTGTAAGGTGGAAGTTTTCACGATTGGACGTTGCTTAATCGCACCATTTTCCACGGAAATTTGACGTGGCATGGTTAACATAGAGTGCCATTTGAATTCATCTGTCGGGTAAGTTAAATCTGGCAATCCCACCCAGCCAAACAGAATTCGGTCAGAATTTTGCACCGTTTGTGGCGCATAAAAATCAAAGCCGTAATCTAATTCGTCAATGCTTTCCGCCACCAATACATTATCAGTTAATTTGCCTAAAGCATAAGTGGCATGGTAATTATTTTGGAAACGATTCGCTTCACGTAATTTCCCTTGCGGTGACCAAACAAAGCAGTCTTTCCCGCCAAGCTGGAAGAGATCAGGGCATTCCCACATAAATACGTGCTCGTTATTAAAATCTTGCACCGACAACTCACCGATTAAGCGCGGTGTATCTTGCAAATTATCCATTTCATAGACTAAGCAAGTTCCCGTTAAATTCTCACGCTGCGCCCCTAATACAAAACGAATTTTGCCTTCTTTCGTCACATATGGTTTAGGATCGCGCACATGTTCCGTGTAACCTTCTGGCGCTTTGTCAATAATGCAGCGTTTTTCTAGCAATTTGCCTGATTTATCAAAAATCGCAATATTTTGATGTGGAATGCGCGCATTATCGCTTGGTCGGCGCGTGTTGCCAGTATAAAACGCAACAATTTGATCTTCCCATAAAATCGCCCCACCAGAATAGCAGCCATGCGATTCAAATAATTCATCAGGAATGAGTAAATCCCCACGTTCAAAGGTTTGAAAATCTTTGGTTATAAAATGCGCCCAGTGTTTCATTCCATGTATTGCATCATAAGGGAACCACTGCGCAAAAATATGATATTTCTCACCATCAAAAATTAACCCATTTGGATCGTTAAATAGCCCTGTTTTAGGTGCTAAATGGTAAGTAGGGTAAAAATCTTGGTCAGATAAAACCGTTTGACGAACTGCTTCTAATTCGCCTTCTGTTTGAGCGTGCAAATTTTTGTATTTGCCTTGATTGAAAATATGCATGAGGTGGCATCCTGAAAGAGCCCTCTCGCGACAAATTCACGAGAGGGATAAAAGAAGGAAAAATGTGTCAAAATTAGTTTGCTAAAAATGCATCTAATTGTGCTTTATTTGGTAAGGCAGCCATCGCCCCTTTAGCAGTAGTTGCAAGGGCACCCGAAGCATTCGCCTTGCGAATAACACTAACCAATGCGTCTTCATTTTTCCAGTCGCTGACTTCAGAAAGCCCAGCTAATAAACCACTGACAAACGCATCACCTGCTCCGGTTGTATCAACAGGTTGTAGCGCCTTGCCTGCAACTAATTGACTCTTACCATTGAAATAATAAACCGCACCATCTTTACCTAAAGTCACAATAATCAATTTTTCTGGATATTGAGAGGTAATAACATGCGTTGCTTCTTCTAAAGTGGTGGTGTTCGTTAATAAAGTGAGCTCTTCTTCAGAAAATTTTAAAATATCTGCCATGGCAACAACTTGGTTTACAACCGTTTTCATCTCTTCTAAAGAAGGCCAAAGCGAATCGCGTAAATTCGGATCAAACGAGAAAAAACCGCCTGCTCCTTTAATTCGACGAATGGCTTCAATCGTTGTTGAACGAGATGGCTCATGAATCAAGGCAATTGAACAACAGTGTAAGAAATCTCCCGCTTGAAATGGCGGTAAATCCCCAACTTCTAAAAATTGGTCGGCACTTGGATTAACCATAAAGGTAAAACTACGCTCACCGTTGTCTAATCCAACAATCACGGTTGAAGTGCGGTGATTAGGGTCTAAAATCATATGCTCAGTAGAAACATTCTCAGCATTCAGTGTTTCTTGCATAAACTTACCAAGCGGGTCAAATCCAACTCGGCCGATAAAGCCTGCGTCACGACCCAATCTTGCTACACCAACTGCCACATTGGCTGGTGCACCACCTGCGCATTTTAAATAATGATTTTCACCATCGGGAATTAAATCCACGACCGCATCACCTGTTACCCAAATTTTGCTCATAACTCGTTCTCTTTTGAAGTAAAAACAATAAAAACATCTTAGCTAAAACGATTTAGCTTTGCAAATTAAATGGAAAATTTGACCGCTTGTTTACACAGTTTTGTGATCTAGCTCTCATTTTTTATGTTTATTTTTTACGCTTAGAGAGTTTATCAACTAAATCCCCTTTGCCTAAATACTGTGCTTCATCAAACTCAAATACTGGCAAACCTAACTTAAAGCGAATCGCTAATAAACGAATGCTAAAACCTAATAATAACGTTAAAAGCACCACAATATTTTGCGACCAACCTAGAGATTGTAATCCCACATAAATGCATGAAGAGAGAAAAGAAACACTGGCATAAAGTTCTTTACGAAAAACCAAAGGGATGCGGTTACAGAGCAGATCACGCAACACGCCACCAAAAGCGCCCGTAATGACAGCGGCAACGCTAGCAATCAGTAAGCCATAGCCCATATCTAACGCAACTTGCGCACCAATAATCGAAAAGACAATTAACCCCAGCGCATCAAGCACTAAGAAAATCGTACGGAAATAACCTAAAAATGGCGCAATAAACATGGTAAAGACTGCCGCACCTGCCACAATCATTAAATATTCTGGATGCGCCACCCAACCAAGCGGATAGTGTCCTAGCAATACATCACGAACTGAGCCGCCTCCAATGGCAGTAACTGAAGCTATAATAATCACACCAAACATATCCATTTTTTCCCGCCCTGCGGCTAAGGCGCCAGTAATGGCTTCTGCTGTAATCCCGATAATATAAAGTACAAATAACATAGGTAAAATATCCTTAAAAAAGCACCGCTTGCACTATGATAAGCGAGAAAAAGGATGAACTCCAAACCTTTCGTAAAGAAAAAGAATCCTGCCTTTTCCTCTAGCCAAAAGCATCAAAAATCGTTATAATTGCGCACTTTTTGGGCAGGGCAACCTGCGTGTTTTTTCTCTAACAGAGGCGCAAAAAATTGAAACAGATTTTGGCTAAAATTGCCCTTGTGGGCATGGCATTCTCAGCAATGGTCGCTCAGGCGGCTGAAAAGCTCTATGTTTATAACTGGACGGAATATGTTCCTTCTTCGTTATTAGAACAGTTTACTAAAGAAACCGGCATTGAAGTGATTTACTCTACTTTTGAGAGTAATGAAGAGATGTATTCTAAACTCAAACTCTCTAATTCAAAAGGTTACGATATTGTTTTTCCATCGAGCTACTATGTTGGCAAAATGATGAAAGAAGGTATGCTAAGTGAATTAGATAAATCAAAATTAACTAATTTAAAAAATGTTTCGCCTGATTTAATGGGAAAACCATTCGATCCAGAAAATAAATTTTCACTTCCTTATGTTTACGGTTTAACTGGTATTGGCGTGAATGCAACAGATATCGATCCAAGTACGATTTCTAGCTGGGGCGATTTATGGCGTGATGAATACAAAGGCAAATTATTGCTTATGAACGATCCGCGTGAAGTATTCCACATTGCATTATTGCTAGACGGCAAATCACCAAATAGCGAAAACGAAGCGGAAATTAAAGCGGCTTATGAGCGCTTACAAAAAATCGTTCCAAACGTACTCGTATTTAACTCTGATTCGCCAGAAATGCCTTATTTACAAGGTGAAGTTTCTGTGGGTATGCAATGGTCTGGCTCGGCACATCGTGCGAAAAGTGAAAACCCAGATTTAAAATTTATTTTCCCGAAAGAAGGTGCGGTACTTTGGATGGATAACTATGTCATTCCAAAAGGTGCAGAAAATAAAGAAGCGGCACATAAATTTATTGATTTCTTATTACGCCCTGAAAGTGCGAAAGAAGTGATCGAAACCATGGGCTTCTCAATGCCTAACGAAGGTGTAAAAGCATTACTTTCTCCAGAATTAGTAAATGATCCTCTTATTTTCCCACCATCGGAAGAAATCAATAAAGGGATCTTACAATCAGATGTTGGTACAGCAGTAGAAATCTACGAGAAATACTGGAATCTGCTAAAAACCGGCGGAAAATAACCGCTTGTATGCTGGCTATTATATAGCTTAGATGACGATTTTACTGGCATAAGTCATTGTGCCGTTTTTCTTAATATTGGTTCTAGTGTGAACTAGAGCCAATATTTTTTATTCGACATATAGAGGTCTTTTATGTCAAATCATCAATCTTTAACAGCAAATCCAGTGCCATTAGGTTTATGTGGTTTTGCTTTAACAACTTGGCTTTTAAGCTTAATTAACAATGGCACCTTTGGTGGTGAAAATGTTGGTCTAGTATTAGCAATGGGCTTAGCTTTTGGTGGCTTAGCACAAATGCTTGCAGGACTTTTTGAATTCTCAAAAGGCAACACTTTCGGTTTCACCGCATTTACTAGCTACGGTGCATTCTGGATTTCATTTGCACTATTTAAAATCTTCTTTGCTGAAGGCGTAAGTGCTGCTTTCGTTGGTTGGTACTTAATTGCTTGGGGGACATTTACTTTAATGATGTTTATCGGCACTTTAGCGAAAGCGCGTGCACTACAAGCTATCTTCTTGGCATTAACCATCACCTTCTACTTATTGGCAGCTGGTGACTTTACTCACAATACAACCATCACGAATATTGGTGGTAATTTCGGTTTATTAACTGCCTTATTAGCTTTCTATTTAGCCGCAGCAGATATCATTAACGATAGCTTCGGCCGTGAAGTTTTACCAGTGGGTAACCCAAAATAATTTAATGAAAACAAAGGGCGAATTTATTTAATTCGCCCTTTTATTTATCTAGATTGCTACTTTTTAGGACCTAATCCTTCCGCAATAATATGCCCATTCACATAGTACTTAGTAAAGATAACATTGCCATCTTTATCAAAATATTTCCACGTTCCTTGCTCTACACCATTTTTTAATTCGCCTTGCGAGATAAGTGTTCCTGATTCATCATAATATTTAGTCGTTTTGACGCCATTTATTTCAACCACCTCCGATTTTATATTACCGTTAGGATGAAAAGTCTGATTATCTATTGTTGAACGAATATGTGCCGTAGCAGAACCAATACAAAAAAGTGCTAAAACAGTAAATAGAGATTTTTTCATAGCTAATTTCCTCATATTAAATAGAGAGTCATCAAAGTAATTTCTGGAAAAAGTATAACCTAACAAAACAAACGTGTAAAGTAGCGCTTTTTACTTTTATGCATTTAGAACATAAAATTTATAAAACAAGCGGTAAAATTCTGTGAAATTTTTACTCATTGACCAAATCCAGATATCTCTCTACTTATGTGATCTGCTTCACAACTTTGACATAAAATAAGATGAAAGGCTTGTAATGCTAGAAAATCAGCGTATTTTCTATTTATTTTATTCAATATAAATCACTAAGCGGTCGGGTTTTAGTAGAAATTTGCAGATTTTAGGCTAGATTCGCCCGCTTGTTATATCTTTTAATTATAACAAGAGGCGTTTTGTTCTTTACTCATGAAATAAGAACAGGTAACCTTGCCCCCAATTTTCCGATTTTAGGAGACAGTATGAAATTAAATCGAATCACTTCTATCGCAGCAGGTTTAGCAGCAGTATTTGCATTAGCCGCTTGTAATGAAGAAAAAACAGAAAATACGAGTGCAAAAAATACCGAAAAAACATTTGTGAACTGTGTAAGTCGTTCCCCACAATTCTTTAGTCCAGCATTAGCAATGGATGGCATCTCTTATAATGCCAGCTCACAACAAGTTTATAACCGTTTAGTAGAATTCAAACGCGGTTCAACGGAGATTGAACCAGCTTTAGCAGAAAGTTGGGATATTTCTGAAGATGGCTTAACTTATACTTTCCATCTGCGCAAAGGGGTAAAATTCCACTCAAATAAAGAATTCACTCCAAGCCGTGAGTTCAATGCCGATGATGTGGTGTTCTCATTTAACCGCCAATTAGATCCGAATCATCCTTACCATAACGTATCAAAAGCAACCTATCCGTACTTTAAAGCAATGAAATTCCCAGCGTTGTTAAAATCGGTAGAAAAAGTCGATGATCAGACTGTGAAATTCACATTAAACAAACGTGATGCGACTTTCTTATCTAGCCTAGGGATGGATTTCACATCGATTTACTCTGCGGAATATGCGGATGCCATGCTAAAAGCCGGTAAACCTGAAACGGTAGATACCACACCAATTGGTACCGGGCCATTTGCTTTCACGGGTTATGTATTAGATCAGGCAAGCCGTTATGTTGCACATAAAGAATATTGGAAAGGAAAAGCGGATTTTGACCGCTTGATCTTTGAAATTGTCCCTGATGCGACCACGCGTTATGCCAAATTACAAGCTGGACAATGTGACTTAATGGACTTCCCTAATGCCACTGACATTGAGAAGATGAAAAAAGATCCAAAAATTCAGCTGTTAGCTAACCCTGGTCTGAACATTGCGTACATCGCTTTCAATAATGAAAAAGCCCCATTTGATAATGTTAAAGTGCGCCAAGCCTTAAATTTAGCCGTAGATAAAAAAGCGATTATTGACGTGGTTTATCAAGGTGCTGGTGTAGCCGCAAACAGCCCACTACCACCAACAATTTGGGGTTACAATGCAAACTTGCCGCCTTCTGAATACAATATTGAGAAAGCAAAACAGTTATTAGCAGAAGCTGGCTATCCAAATGGTTTTGAAACCGAACTTTGGGTACAACCTGTTGTGCGTGCATCTAACCCAAACCCACGCCGTATGTCTGAAATTATTCAAGCAGACTGGGAAAAAATTGGCGTAAAAGCGAAATTAGTGACTTATGAATGGGGTGATTATTTAAAACGTGCGAAAGCAGGCGAACTCACTGCAGGTACTTTTGGCTGGTCTGGCGATAATGGTGACCCAGATAACTTCCTTTCTCCACTATTCGGTGCATCTAATATTGGAAATAGCAACTATGCGCGCTTTAATAGCCCAGAACTAGAAGCGATGTTAGAGAAAGCGCTTGGCCTAACTGATAAAAATGAGCGTGCAAAAATCTATGAGCAAGCGCAAGTTTTATTACGTGAACAAGCGCCATGGATTGATGTTGCCCACTCCATTAACTTTGCGCCAGTAAGTAAACGCGTTCAAGATTATAAACAAAGCCCATTTGGTTATACTTATTTATACGGCACGAAATTAACAGATTAAATAATATTTAATAAATAAAAAGCCACTAAGTTTATTTCAACTTAGTGGCTTTTTTTATGAAAAAAATTTAACTAAAACACTTGTTTTCTATTTGTTCCCCAAATTTACAAAGAATTTTGTAAATTTTGTGAACTTTAAACCAAGTAAATAACTCTATTAACACACATATTATTTTGAAATTTAAGTTTTTTATAGTTTTGTTATCTTTTTAAAGGAAAAAACATCTTTAGTTTTTACAAAATTATCGTGGATATTATTTAATGAAACATTCATCTTTAGCGCTTTCACTCTTGGCTCTGTGTGTTAGTCAAGCCGTCAGCGCCACTATGACTCAAACAGATATAAAACGTGAAGAAATTATTATTTTCTCACGTCAAGGGGAAGCGCAACTTAATCAAGCGATTCCACAACTGCAAAAGTTATATCAGCAAACTCATGACAGCAAAGTTCGTGGCGATTTAATTACATTATTGGTTCGTCAATCTCGCTTTCAAGAGGCAGTAGATGTTTGTGCTTCATGCGCCAATAGTCATTTTTCTGAAAACGAATTAGAAAACCTCGCTAAAGCGTACCGAATGGTAAAAAATCCACAAAAATCATTAGCACTGTATAGTTTACTTGCTCAAAAACAGCCTAATAACCCTAACGGATTATTAGGTAAAGGTTTGGTCGCAACCGAACTGGGCGAATATGCAAAAGCCAAACAAGCACTCAATCAATATCGCACTAAATTTGGTGCTGATGATGCTTTTAAAGAAGCCAATAGCTACCTACTCAACAAAACTGAACCCGATGTAGCAAAACTAGGTCGTTGGCAAGATGAACTAAAAGAAAATCCGAAAAATACACGACTTGCTTTAGATCTCTATCGCCTTTCTGCCAAATTGAGCGTTCGTCCACTACAAGATAAGCTGGTCGCAACCTATCCTGAACTGTTTAGCGAAAAAGATAAACGATGGTTAGCCCATGATGAAATTATTACTTCAATTCGTGGCAACACCAGTTTAAAAAACGCTGAATTAGAACAAGCCTATCAGCAATTAAGCGATTTAATGGCACAAACAGACAGCCAAAATCCGCTTTATATCCAAGCACTTAGTGATCGCTTAGCTGTTGCAAACCGCCTGAATGACACTAAGAAAGTCATGGCAGATTACCGTCATTTAACTGAATTAAATCAGCCTATCCCCGCTTATGTTCAAGAAGCTTATGGCGATACCTTATTGCGTCAGGGCTCCCCTCATCAAGCCTTAGCGGTTTATCAAGAGATGGAAGCAGAAGCCCGTAAAGCCTCTCCAACAAAAGAAGTGAGAAGCGCACTATTGTTTAAATTAGTTGCTGCATCAAGCGATGCTGGACTATTTAAACAAGCGCAGCACTACCAAGATCAAATTAAAGAGCCACCTCAAATTTGGGATTTCACTAAAACAACCCGTTTAGCAAACCCAAATTACGACCGTAGTTTTTACAACCAAGTGAACCTACATAACTGGCGTGGCAATAAAACCCAAGCATTCTCTCTTCTAGAAAATCGTTTAACAAACATCACACCAGGTGAACCGTGGGCAATGTTAGCATATAGCGAATTAGAGGCGTCTCGTCATCGCTATGATGATGCAGTGGAAATGGCAGAAAAAGCCAAATTCTACTTAAAAGAAGAAGAGCAAATTTTTTATCGCAATCAACTTGGCAGTATTGCTTTAGCCCAAGGCAATTACGCTTATGTTAAAAAATTAGTAAACAGTTATAGCGAGAAAGATAAAGAAGATTCAGCCTCATTCTTAAAACAATATCAAGAAGCAAGAAGAGGACGTTTTACTGCCTCACTTGGGATTTCTCATCCAAAAGATGTGCTACCAGCTAAAACGGCAAGCAATGAGCTTACCCAAGAATACTATCTCTCTTCGCCAATGACTGAAGATGGGCATTATGTTTACGCACATCAGTTTGAGGCTAGAGTGCCCACTGACAGCGAAACATTACGTCTGCAACGTTTCGGTTTAGGAGCGCATGCTAATTTCTATCCGTTTAATCTTGGTATGGAATTAGGTTCAGGCACACGCTTAAACAAGAAAAGCTATGCTTCCTTTAACATTGATTATCTACTGAATCAGTACTGGCAATTCAGTGCAGCAGCAAACATTAATAGCCAAAGCACACCGATTAAAGCTATTCGTCAAGGCGTTTATGCAAATGATTATGGTTTTTCGACCGCTTACACCTTCAGCAATCGCTTCCAAGTCGGCGCTGGTATAAACCAAATGAAATTGGATGATGGCAATACACGCAAAATGGCAAATGTTTGGTTGAATGTAGAAACCTATAAGCATGACCGCTGGACACTAAATAATGGTGTTCGTTACGACTTCCAACGTAACCAATTTACGCCTTCTGCTTATTACTACAACCCAGCTAAGACGCAAAGCCTAGAGTTTTCTAGCGACTTAAGCTATTACCAACCGTTCGATTATGGTATCACACTCACCCATCATCTACGTGGAAATGTAGGACGAAATAAACAGTTAGAACAAACCAACGTGACAAACAACTGGTGTAACCAAAACTGGTGTGAAAGAAAAAATAGTGCAACCACATGGGCAGTCAGCTATGGACACGACTGGAAACTGAATAAAAAAATTTCGCTTTCTTATGAAATTGGTCGTAAGAAAAATATGTACGACGGTGTAAGCGAAATGAATAACTACGGAAATGTAAATCTTTCAGTCTCTTTTTAATTTTTTGAGCAATTAAACATGAATTTTAAAATACTCGGTGCAATGTTAACGCTTAGCTTTTCGTTAATGGCAGGAAAAGCTTTCGCACAAGATAACTATAGCGTACTCGCTTATCACTCTGTGGTAGATGAAAGTGCGCCTAAATCACAACAACTCTTTATTTCACAAACTATTCCCGTTCAAAAATTGATTAGCCATTTTAACTGGTTAAAAGATAACGGTTATAACGTGATTAGCTGGCAACAAGTCATTGATGCCGAAAAAGGCAAAGGCACACTACCGCCAAAAGCGGTTGTGCTCTCTTTTGATGATGGCTATGAAACGATGTATAGCGTAGTTTATCCACTACTAAAAGCCTATCAATACCCAGCCGTCTTTGCACCAGTAACCAAATGGATTAACACGCCTGCTGGTGGAAAAATCGATTATGGAAATCAAATGCTGGATCGTGCAACCTTCTTCAGCACTTGGGCACAAATTAGTGAAATGCGTCGCAGCGGGTTAGTTGAGATTGCCTCACATTCTTATGATTCACATCATGGTATTGTTGCAAACCCAACTGGCAGCCAACAACCTGCAATGCTTGCTCCTATTTACCAAAATGGCAAATATGAAAGCGAAGCACAATACAAAGCTCGTGTTAATCAAGATTTACGTCGCTCTGCCAATGATATTGCAAAACAGGCTGGTAAAGCACCAAGCATTATTGTTTGGCCTTACGGTGCGTTTAACAATGTCTCGATTGAACAAGCAAAATCTGCTGGAATGCCTTACTACTTTACGCTTAAAGAAAAAATTAACCGCATTGGTGATGCACATGTTGGTCGTTTCTTAGTCGATGCTGAAACGGAACTTGGTGTGCTTAAAAACTATTTAGAGCGTACTGAAGATCCACATAACACAACTGTTGAGCGCGTGTTACAAATTCGCTTAGACGAAATTGATGACCCAAATCCCGCACAGTTCGAGAAAAATTACAACGCACTCATTAACCGTGTTTACAAATCCGGCGTAACAACTGTTTATCTTTCAGGCTTCTCTGATCCAAATCAAGATGGCGTGATTGATGCAGTTTACTTCCCTAACACCGTATTACCGGTTAAAGCCGATCGTTTCAGCCAAGTTGCTTGGCAGCTACGCAAACGAGCTGGCGTAAATGTGTATGCGTGGATGCCTTCTTCATTAAACAACTTACCACCGCAAGCTCGCACAGAATCAGCAATGGTGAATCTGTTCAAGTCATTAGCTTTATACACAAAATTTGATGGCGTATTTTTTGATGACCACCTCAATCCGAATGATTGGGCAAGTCATGATGCTTCAACAATTCGCCTAACAGAAAATGCAAAAAATGCCATGGCACCTTATTTTTACTGGGGCAACGAAAATATTAAAACTGCACGAAATCTGAATCCACAAGCGGTCGATTTTACACAAACTTTTGCAAATTACCGCCAAGCATACAACATGGTTGTTGTGAATGTAGAAGATAATCCAAAAACCATCATTGAAAGCGTGCAACAACATCAGCTGCCTGCGAATAAAATTATTTTTAATTTTAACAATAAGGAAAACGGACAGCTCATCTCCAGCCGTCAACTAATAGAAAAAACCAAGCAATTAGAAAAAGCTGGCTTAATGAATTTAAGTTACACGTTTAATCATTTTTTAACGGAAGAAAAAACATTAAATGAATTGAAACCTTATATTTCAACGAATAGAGATGTAACAAGGAATTAGTTATGCAACACAATTTGATCATTGAAGCAGTTGGTTTATTTATTTTTGCTTATCCCGCTTTAATGGCATTTTATTGGGCAACGGCTGGCATGGTCTACTTTACCTTTAAAGAGCGCCATATGGTCCCACCGGGCTTTTCTAAAATGAAAGAAGAATTTGTGCCAATGGTTAGTCTCATGGTGCCTTGCTATAACGAAGGCGACAACTTAAATGAATCTATTCCGCACTTATTAAGCTTGAAATATCCAAACTATGAGCTGATTTTTATCAATGATGGAAGTACAGATAACACGGGCGAATTGATTGATTTATGGGCTAAAAAAGATAGCCGCATTGTTGCACTACACCAAACGAACTCAGGAAAAGCAAGTGCACTCAATCATGGTTTAAGTATTGCAAAAGGCAAATATGTGGGCTGTATTGATGGTGATGCCGTGTTGGAATACAAAGCATTGGATTACATGGTGCAATCTCTTGAAGCCAATCAAAACTATGGTGCCGTGACGGGTAATCCACGTGTACGTAACCGCAGTACGGTTTTAGGTATGTTACAGGTTTCTGAATTTAGCTCCATTATCGGTTTAATCAAACGAGCACAATGCTTAATGGGCACCATTTTTACTGTTTCAGGGGTGTGCTGTTTATTCCGTAAAGACGTAATGCATCAAATCGGTGGTTGGAGTACCAACATGATCACAGAAGATATTGACGTGAGTTGGAAAATCCAAACTGCCGGTTTAGATATTTATTACGAACCACGTGCACTCTGTTGGACATTAATGCCAGAAACGATGACCGGTTTATTTAAACAACGCTTACGTTGGGCACAAGGCGGAGCTGAAACAATGCTCAAATACTTCCCGCAAATTTGGCGTTGGAGAAACCGCCGTCTTTGGCCAATGTATGTAGAGTATATCGTTACCGCTATTTGGGCCGTTCTACTCACCATTGCTTCAGCTTGTTGGGTAGCAAGTTTAATGGATTACAACAATTTAAAGAACTTTCTTAATCCATTAGTCATCAAACCAACATTATCGATTTTATTCTTAGCCTTCTTCATGCAGATGTTCTTTAGTATGTATATCGACTCTCGCTATGAAAAAGGGGTTTGGAGATACGCTTTGGTCTGTATTTGGTACCCATGGTGGTACTGGATGCTAAATACCGTCACCCTACTTTGCGGTATTCCAAAAGCGATTTTTAGAAATAGATCTCGCCTAGCAACTTGGACCAGTCCGGATCGCGGCGTTTAAGAAATAATAACAACCTTATAGGGAGGAAATCATTACCAATGAGCAGCATCGAATTACAACAATTAATGGTTATCAACAAACGTAATCAGCTTGGCTGGCAAATTAAACTCAAAAGTTTGCTCCTCGATTTAGCCGCATGGACAGTTTGGGGATATTTGGTTTATTTTATCATCAGCTATTTTGATAAAATTTTCCTTAGCCCAATCGTGGCTAATCTCTACCTTTCAGAAGTGCTTATTTATGCCTTCTATTTCGTATTCAGCCTATTGATTACGGCAATCATCTGGTCTCATATCTCAAGAGATAAGACAAAAGAAGCTTAATCAACAAGCGGTCGGATTTTGCAAAAGATTTGTCAAATCCGACCGCTTTGTGTATTATGCGCCCCTTATTTCTTGCCGAGTTCCCTTACCTCGGTACTTTCACTAAAAAGGATTATTATGCAATTATCTATCGACTTTTCAGATGCAAACAAGCGTCGCGCGCTCGTTTTACTTTCTTTTTTCCATATTTTCATTATTACGCTCAGCAATTATTTAGTGCAAATTGCGTTTGAAGTAAATATTCCTGGAACAGAATGGACAATTCCTACCACTTGGGGAACCTTCACTTTTCCTTTTATCTTTCTTGCAACCGATTTAACGGTTCGGGTTTTTGGTGCATCACTTGCACGGAAGATTATTTTTGCGGTCATGCTACCGGCATTGCTTATCAGCTATGTGATTTCGGTACTCTTTTTTGAGACCCAATTCCAAGGTTTTGCTACATTAGCACAGTTTAATACCTTCGTGTTTCGTATTGCACTAGCTAGCTTTAGTGGCTATGTTGTGGGGCAGTTATTAGATGTCTTTGTGTTTAACCGCTTACGTCAAGGCAAAACATGGTGGTTAGCACCGACTTGCTCAACAATTTTCGGCACACTTATCGATACTTTTGTTTTCTTCGCAGTTGCGTTTTATCAAAGTAGCGATCCTTATATGGCAGAACATTGGTTCACTATCGGTTCGGTTGATTACGCCTTTAAGTTATTTGTGAGCTTACTGCTCTTTTTACCGCTTTATGGTGTGATCCTCAATCTGATTATGCGAAAATTACGACTGAACGAAACTTCCTGTTAAGAAATTATGAAAACTGAATTGATTGCTTTCATTAAATACTTTATTCAGCGTGCCCAAGAAAACCGCCTGCCTATGGCGGCGGGCTATTTAACTTATAGCACAATGCTTGCTTTGGTGCCGTTGATTATGGTGGTTTTTTCAATTATTACCGCTTTTCCTTTTTTTGAACAGGCAACACAATCACTCAAATCACTCATTTATGACAACTTTGCTCCCACTTCCAGTGAAATGGTGGCAGGGTATATCGACCTCTTTGTCAGCAACTCTCGTAAAATGGGGATTATCAGTATTATTGGTTTGGTAGTTGTGGCAGTTATGCTAATTTCAAGCATTGATAATATTCTCAATGAAATGTGGCACGGTGCACGCAAGCGGTCAGTTTTTCTCTCTTTTTTACTATATACCGCTATTTTATTCTTCGCACCGCTAATTGCTGGCGCCAGTATTGCAATCAGCTCCTATGTGATGTCGCTTTCTCTATTTAGCGAAAATGGCGTGCTTTCCTTTGGCGAGTCATTATTAGAATACACACCATTTTTTCTTATTTGGTTGCTGTTTAGCATGGTGTATAAATGGGTGCCAAATACAGAGGTGAAATTCAAATATGCCGCGACTGGCGCATTTTTTGCTGCGATATTTTTTACTTTGGGTAAACAAGTCTTTATTTGGTATATCGCGAGTTTCCCTTCTTACCAAGTCATTTATGGCACATTGGCCACTTTGCCAATTATGTTAGTTTGGATTCATTTAAGCTGGAACGTAGTACTTTTTGGAGCGCAGCTGGCTTCCGTATTGAAAGAACGTGCCAATATGGCAAAAACAGGAGTAAAAGATGATTGCACTGATTCAGCGAGTTAAATGGGCTAAAGTCGAAGTAGAAGGCAGTATCGTAGGACAAATTCCGCAAGGTGGTTTACTTGTTTTATTAGGGGTAGAACAAGGAGATGACCGCGCTAAAGCCGATAAACTGTTAGCGAAAGTCTTGGGCTATCGCATTTTTGCAGATGAACAAGGCAAAATGAATCTGAACGTGCAACAAGCGGGTGGCGGATTGCTGGTTGTTTCGCAATTTACTCTTGCGGCAGACACTCAAAAAGGATTACGTCCGAGCTTTTCAAAAGGCGCAGCCCCAGATGAAGCTGAAGCCCTTTACGAATACTTTCATCAACAAGCTGCAAAACACATTGTGACCGAAACCGGACAATTTGCTGCAGATATGCAAGTCAGCCTCCAAAATGACGGGCCTGTCACCTTTTGGCTACAAGTTTAACGCAATAAAAAAGCTGACCTCAGTCAGCTTTTTTTATTTTATTCAAAAGTATTACATACTGCAGGATTACCGCTCTGTAAGCCTTTTCTAAACCAAGTTAAACGTTGTGCAGAAGTGCCATGCGTAAAACTATCTGGCACTGCATAACCTTGGCTACGTTTTTGCAGGCGATCATCGCCTACCGATTCTGCCGCTTTAAAGGCTTTCTCTTCATCACCAGCCTCAAATAAGCCACTTTTTACCGCTTGATTTGCCCAAATACCAGCAAAACAATCTGCTTGTAATTCTAAGCGCACCGATAACTGATTCGCTTGTTTGCGATCGCCTCTTTGTTGTGCTTGATGTACTTGCGGTAAAATGCCTAATAAATTTTGAACATGATGTCCAACTTCATGCGCAATCACATAGGAAAATGCAGAATCACCGCCTGCACCTAATTGCGTTTTCATCTCATGATAGAAAGAGAGATCCAGATAAACCTTGTGATCGTTCGGACAATAAAATGGCCCCATTGCAGATTGTCCTGTCCCACAAGCGGTCGGTGTACTGCCATTATAAAGCACCATGGTTGGCTCCTGATAAGTTCGCCCCATCTGTTTAAAATAAGCACCCCAAACTTTCTCCGTATCCGCCAATACCACTTTAGAAAGACCTGCAAGCTGCTGTTCCTCTTGGCTATTCGTTTGCTGTGTTACCTGTGGTGAGAAATCATTGCCCACTAACCCAGATAAATCAACGCCATAATAAGCGCCTACCAGTAAAATAATCACACCAAGAATACCCGTGCTTTTACCACTGCGAAAATTCCCGCCACTTCCTCTTCTATCTTCGACATTTTTACTTTCTTCACGCCCTTGCCAACGCATAAGCTTCTCCTATTCTTTTTAAATCACGACTACAAATAAAACGCCATGACTATGGCATCTTCTCGTCCGCCATCTGGCGTTGGGTAATAACGTTTTCGTACTGTTACTTCATTAAAACCTAACGATTGATAAAGCTGTATTGCCACCTGATTTGAGGCTCTAACCTCTAGCCATAAAGTTAATACATCACGACAACGAAGTTGTTCAATCAAGCCACTGAGCAATTGCTTGCCAATGCCTTTTCCCTGTGCTTTAGGATGAACGGCAATGTTAAATAACGTTGCTTCATCCAACACTTGTTGGCAAATAGCAAAAGCTAAAATTTCACCTTGCGCTTGCCATTTTAAATTCAAATATTTATCGCCCTGATTATTGCGTAATGTTCCTTCACTCCATGGCACTAAATGTGCAGCTTGTTCAATCTCAAACAGCTGAGAAAAGTCTTCAGGTAAAACGTTTTCAATCATATTTCATCCAAACAAAAATCGGCAATTTGCTGCCAAAGTTGGCGCTTCGTTTGTGCCTGCTCTAAAGCCTGCCAAGAAGGCGTTTGCCAAGCGGTCTGATTTGCCCATTTTTTTGCAAATTCATCTGCAGTGACTGGCGGAACAATTAGCCAAAACATCGGCGAATGTGTAAAGCTGATACGCTTTGCCTGCTCCGTATCAAACCACTGCGCCGCATTCATCGGCAATTTCAGCGCGCGTAACACATCTTCAAAAAGCGGACTTTGCTGCTGATCTTCATCACACACTACCACTAATTTGGTCTGTTCATTCAGATGAATCTGCGCCTCGCCTTTCAAAACTTGCGGCTTAGTGAGTACCCATTGCGTTATTTGCATTTCTTGCAATAATAAATCTCGCCGATTCATAAGTTTCCTCATAAAAATAGATAGGGAATAGTAGCAAAACTCGGTAAAATGCGGAAATTATTTTAATTAGAAAAGGAACCTTATGTTAACCATTGAAAGCGAAGTACTTGCTCGCCATGAACATTTATTTGACGGTAAGTCCTTGCTATTTTTCGGGCATATTCGAGATAATTTTGCCTCACAATGTAAAAACAGTACAAAAGTGGAAGTCGTAAGTCAATACTTTGACTATGCAAATCAGCATACTAAGGTAGAATTTAGCCTAGAAAACTATCATCAAGCTGATTTAGGTATTTTTTATTGGACAAAAAATAAACAAGAATGCCAATTTCAACTCTATCAATGGCTTTCTCAAGCACCCATTGGGCAAACGCTACTTATCGTTGGAGAAAATCGTGCGGGCGTGCGCTCAGTCGAAAAAATGCTCTCTCCATTCGGTGAAATCGCAAAAATTGATTCTGCTCGTCGCTGTGGACTCTACTATTTCAACTTGCAAACCAACCCTAACTTTGATTGCAAAACTTTTTGGAAATCTTACCGCTTGCAAGCGCTAAATATTTTCGCACTGCCTGCCGTATTCAGTTCAGCAGAATTAGATGGTGGCACACATTTATTACTTTCCACTTTTGAGGCAGAAAAATTGGGCGGAAAAGTATTAGATTTAGGTTGCGGAGCGGGTGTGATTGGGGCGACTTTAAAACAGCAAAATCCCAATATTGATCTGACCCTTAGCGATATTCATGCTATGGCACTTGCCTCGACAACACGTACGCTAGAAGAAAATGCATTAAAGGGAGAAGTCATTGCCAGTGATGTCTTTTCACATATTGATGGCCGTTTTGATTTAATTGTTTCCAATCCCCCATTCCATGATGGGATTGATACCGCCTATCAAGCGGTCGAAAAATTGATTTTAGAAGCCAAACAACATCTTAATCGCGGTGGGGAATTACGCATTGTCGCGAATGCCTTTTTACCTTATCCAGATTTATTAGATAAAGCCTTTGGCTCACACCAACTGTTAGCCAAATCCAATAAATTTAAGGTTTATTCAGCGAAAAATTATCGTTAATGATCAAGCTTGTTGTGATGTTCACAGCAAGCTTTTTTATTTGCTGGCGGAACAGGATCTTCGCCACCTTCGCTCCACGGATGGCAACGAGCAATCCGTTTTAAGGCTAACCAACCGCCCTTCAATGCGCCGTGTAATTTAATTGCTTCAACAGCATAAGTGGAACAGGTTGGGTAAAAACGACAACGTGGACCAATGAGTGGACTAATGGCATAACGATAAAAATAGATTGGGAGCAATAATAATTTCGCCCCGAAAGAAGGAGAGGTTACGGACGTTTTTCGCTCGTTGCAGCTTGTTTGCTTAGACGGATGTGTCTTGCCCATAGTTTTTCCAAAGTTTCAAACAGCGTTTGATTATCTAACTTACCAATGCCACCTTTGGCAACAAAGACAAAGTCAAAATGCGGCAATTCGTGTTGTTTTAAACGGAAAGATTCTCGCACAATACGTTTAATACGATTGCGATCATGTGCTCTTTTAAGATGTTTTTTAGCAACAGTTAAACCGAGACGAGGCAAATTAGCATCATTTTCACGCGCTAAAAGTGTCATTTGAGGGGTGCTGGCACGATGAGGATTTTCAAAGACAGCTTTAAATTGAACGGGAGCTAACAAACGTAGCTCCCGAGAAAAAGTTAGCATCTTCACTATTGTGATTTAGCTTGCTTTAGCTGCAAATTATGCAGATAAAGATTTACGACCTTTAGCACGACGACGCGCTAAAACTTGACGACCGTTTTTAGTAGCCATACGAGCACGGAAACCGTGAGTACGAGCACGTTTTAATACTGAAGGTTGAAATGTACGTTTCATTCTATCTACCTAAAATTTAAATTATTGGCATTTAATGCCAAATAAGAACCATAAAAAGAGGTCGTCATTTTATCGACTAATAAAACAAAAAGCAAGGTAAAAACGCAATCAGTCCTAAATTTGTTTGCAAAAATTTCTAAGAATTCAACCGCTTGCCCCTGTATAATAGGGGAGATTATTTTACTGACCGAGAGAAATTTCTATGACAACCCAAAAAATCGGCCTCCTTATTGCCAATTTAGGCACGCCTGATGAACCTACCACTGATGCGGTAAAACGCTATTTAAAGCAATTTCTAAACGATGCCCGCGTCATTGATTTACCGAAATGGCGTTGGCAGCCGCTTTTAAATACGATCATCCTCCCTCGCCGATCACCAAAAGTCGCCAAGCTTTATCAAGCAATTTGGACAGAAAACGGCTCTCCGCTTTTAGCCATCTCTCGCCAGCAGCAGCAAGCGCTACAAACCTATTTTGATGAAACTGAACAAAATGTAATCGTTGAATTAGGCATGACTTACGGCAATCCAAGTATGGCAAGCGCAACCGATCGTCTTATTCGTGCAGGCGTTAGTAAAATTATTATTCTGCCGCTTTACCCACAATATAGCAGCACAACTACCGCTTCAGTATTTGATGCTTTTGCGAAAGGGCTTCTCCAGCAACGTGGCATCGTGCCGTTTGAATTTATCCATCACTATCACGATGATCCTCTTTATATCCAAGCGTTAGCTGAAACCATTACATTAACCGAAGATGAAAAATTACTTTTCTCATTTCATGGCATTCCAAAACGCTATGAAACCGAAGGCGATTTTTATCCAGATCACTGCCGTGAAACCGCGAAACTTGTGACAGAAGCACTCAATTTACAACCTGAACAATGGCAAATGGCTTTCCAATCTCGCTTTGGTAATGAAGAATGGCTACAACCTTATACTGATATCACTCTTGAGCAATACCCAGCACAAGGAATAAAAAAAGTAGCGGTTATCTGCCCTGGTTTTTCTGCTGATTGCTTAGAAACCTTAGAAGAAATTGCAGAAGAAAATAAAGAGAACTTTATAAATGCGGGTGGCGAAAGTTATCGCTATATTCCAGCGTTGAATGCAAACCCTGCACATATTCATGCTTTGGCAAAATTAGTAGAACGTTATCTATAAACGAGGATAATATGAAAAAAAACATCTTTGTTGCTGCCATGTTAGTGGCAACTACTTTTTTAAGTGGTTGTGAAGATAAAGAGGCACAAGCTAAGCTGGCGGAACAAACGCAAATCATTAACCAGCTGACGACAGAAAATACCCAATTAAAAGCCGCATTAAATGCCGAAAAAGCCAAGCTAGAAAATATCATTCCAGCCATTTTTGCTGAGAAAGAATTCATTTTTGAAGCAAGAGAAATGCTACCTTATCCAAAATCTTATCACCGAGAAGGTGAAGAAGAATTTCGTTTTGAGATCGCTACACTACACACCAATATTGATTGGCTTAATGCGAAATTATTAAATGCGATTCAACTGGATAAAACTAAAAATTTAGATAAAACACAACTAGCCGAAGCTTATAAAGCCTTTTATCAGGAAACTAAAAAAGAGATGGCTCAAGGCGCTGTTTTTGGCATTGATAAAAGTTTAAGTATTTACTTCTTAAGACAAAAAGGAAAACTTGCCACCTTTATTGTTAACGATTACGAATTTGGCGGCGGTGCTCATGGCGCAGGACATAGCTATTTCTTAAATTTTGATCTTGATACTCGTAAGCAAATTGAATTCAATGATGTGTTCAAAGCCGATAGCCAAGCTAAACTTAACGCGCTACTTTGGGAAAAATATACTGATTATGGCGCACGCAAAGACGTGGATATGCGCAAAGAGAATTTTAAAGTAAATACCAACTTCGACTTTAACGATGAAGGGTTTAATTTCCACTATAATCCTGGCGAACTTGAACCAGATACACAAACCACCCTTGCTTTAGATTGGGCAGAAATTGAAGATCTGCTCAAACCTAAATTTATTCAACAAAAATATATTTCTTCTTTTGGGGAATAACACAAACATAAAAAATGCGGCATTAGCCGCATTTTTTCTTTATATTAACCAACCTTTCAATATTCCACATTCCACCGATTTCACTCAAAAGTAATCCCTTTAAAACAGGGCAATGTCTTCCGACGACAACAATCCAGCAATTCGAAGGTTATGAATATAGTCTCAATCCCTTTGGAACAGGGCAATGTCTTCCGACTTAGGTTATGGATGCTGTGCCACTCTATTCTTAGTCTCAATCCCTTTGGAACAGGGCAATGTCTTCCGACTATTTTGCTGGCATTTTTAACGGTATTGATGAAAACGTCTCAATCCCTTTGGAACAGGGCAATGTCTTCCGACGTATTAGGTAGAGCTAACACCATCGTAATGAATGGTGTCTCAATCCCTTTGGAACAGGGCAATGTCTTCCGACCGAAAAATTACAAGCATTAGAATCACTATTAGGAGTCTCAATCCCTTTGGAACAGGGCAATGTCTTCCGACGTAATTGCTCCTACAAACGTACAAGATAAAAGTCTCAATCCCTTTGGAACAGGGCAATGTCTTCCGACTTAGAAAGAGTGGTTGATAATGCAAATTTTAAAGCTTGTCTCAATCCCTTTGGAACAGGGCAATGTCTTCCGACTTCCAGAATGGAGAGAACGCTGGCAAAAAGATTACGTCTCAATCCCTTTGGAACAGGGCAATGTCTTCCGACAATTAACCAAAGACCAATTAATTGGAGCCGTGGAAGTCTCAATCCCTTTGGAACAGGGCAATGTCTTCCGACCAAACAATGACTACGCTCTAACTGTTTGGGCACATGTCTCAATCCCTTTGGAACAGGGCAATGTCTTCCGACACACATTGGCGGCTTTAGAAAATCCGCCATCTGAGTCTCAATCCCTTTGGAACAGGGCAATGTCTTCCGACAAAAAAGCAGATGAATTAAAAAACAAGTTACAAGTCTCAATCCCTTTGGAACAGGGCAATGTCTTCCGACAAATTGGTCAACTGGGAAACACCTGAGGATGTTATTGTCTCAATCCCTTTGGAACAGGGCAATGTCTTCCGACGCGTAAACTTGTTGAAAACTACGGCTTAGAAGTTGTCTCAATCCCTTTGGAACAGGGCAATGTCTTCCGACTGTACTGGGGTGCTAGAGCATTGTGCCGCAAGGCTTGCCAAAGGCACTTCGCAATTTTTTATCACTCCTTCAGAGTTAGCTATCGATTTGTTTAATTTTTGAACAAAATTAACCATTCTGAATTCATCTATACAATCTAAAAGACAGCATTATTTTACGAGAATTTGTAAGAAAAGAAAATAGATTCCATGTGCTATAACTGATCTAATCTAAACGCATAATAAAAAGCAACGAAATGCATTTCACTTCGTTGCTTTATTCAAATTATTAAAAGCTATTTCACTTCATCGTAAAACTTCACTTCAAATCCTTTTTGCAATGCTTCAATGCTTTCAACTCTCTCAAATTCGGCAGGTTGCACTGCTTCTTCCGATTTCGTTTTTGTCCCTAATGCTTGGCTAATAAAGACTAAACCTTTTTGCTCAATCACCGCATCTCGATAGAATTTCACAATATCTTGGTGTGTGAGTGCTTTCACTGCCTCAATCATTTTAGCGCGTTGATTAAAGTCTGGATTATTACGGGCTAAATCAGACGTAAACTCGCTAAATTCTAATGCCAACGATTCGGGCTTACGATCCAATTTTTCTAGCAAACTCTGTTTATAGCGGTTAAATTCAGCTTCTGTTAAACCTTCTAATTTAGTGAGCGTTTCTTTAAAGAAGCGTTCGTTATGCGCCATAATCGCTTTAGGTGGGCTATTCGGGCTTTGTACCATAAAGCGTAATCCTGATGTGGTACCAATATGCGCATCAGTTGCATACACTACATAGCCAAGCTGTTTATTGGTACGTAAATCATCAAAATACCAACGTCCAATAATATCGCGTAATAATGATGCTCGCGCTCTACCGCTAAATTCTTCATAGCCATTCGACATCATCATGACAATCAGCGCATTATCTTCATTAGGCACATTTTTAATCGCATTTAATTTACGCGTTGAACCTTCTACCGACAAATAACGTGAGCGTGCTAATTCGCTATTTTGATTTTTTACGATCTTTTCTGCCGCTTGTGCTAATGCTTTTACTTGCGCATCCGTAAAATTCCCGACAGAAAGTAGCGTGAGGCTTGTTGGGGCATTTAGTAATCTTTCGCGTACTTTTTGAATATCCGCTAGGGTAATTTGTTTGAGCATTTCACGTTGCGCTTGCTCTTCAAAATAAGGATACCCACTGAAATTGCTAATTGTTTCATTAGCTTGGTTCATACTATTTGCTTTTTTCAAGCCATCTAACCCTTCCAAATAACGCTGCTTCGCTTGCGCTAGGAAAACTTCATTAAGTTCAAATTCGCTGAAATTACGCAGTTTATCGATCATCAATTTTGCTAAATGTTGGGTATACCCTTCCGCTTGTAGCGATAAGCCGTTCGTTTTCCCGCTTACGCTACTTTCCATTCCTGCTACAGAAGCCTGAAAATCCAACTGCGTTTGCGATAATGCATTCATATAATTTAACAATGCGCTCGCCACGGTAGTTTTGAGATCGTCATTTTTCGGCATAATCCCAAAATTGATTAAGACCCGCGCTTTTGGATCTTGTGGGAAATAATGGCTTGGCATCGCATAAATTCTAGTGCCTTTTGCGGTATCGATCATTTTAGGCTTATTGCGATCATCACGCTCAATAAGCGAAAAATCGGTTGCAAAATAAGGGTTAAGCGCCGGCAGTTTTAATTCAGGGTTTTGACTAAAATCTAACCATTTTGCTTTTTCTGCCTCACTGATTTTGGCGATATGATAACCTGCTTCAAAATAAGGTGTTTTTTGATCCGTTTTTGCTTGCTCGGAAACGACTAAAATACGCGCATTATCCAATGTCATTTCAGCCAATTTTGCTTCAATTGCTTGAGTATCCATTTTCTCAGCTAAATAACTTTCATCTAAAACGTGTTCTAACGGATAAAACAACATTTGTTCAGCAAGCCATTCAATATAATTGCCATCTTTTTCTACTTGCAGGTGGGCAAATTCTTGTTTTAAGCTCTCTTGTAATTCTTTGAAATAACTTTCTTGAATGCCGGCTTTTTTTACTTGCTCAATTTGTTGGAAAATTAACGAAATAATTCTATCTTTCTCTTTCAGACCTTTTTCGGTTAATGCAATATAAAAAGTAAAATCACCACGATTTCTGACCGTGTTTGCACTACTACTTGCAGAAATACCACTATCAGAAAGCCCTTGTTTAATTAAATAATCAGATAAAGTGCCATCCGTATTGTTATTAAACAAATAAGCTAAATATTCACCGCTTTTATTAGCAAATTTATCTTCATCATTTGGCATATCAAACGAAATTGCTAATAATTTAGCAGGTTGAATTGGTTTATATTCAATCACGACGCCTTTATCTTCCTCACACAAATAAGGAATATCGACTTTAGGTGCAACTAAATGTTTATTTTCCATTTTTCCTAAAGTGTTTTCTGCCAGCTTCGCTAATTTCTCAATGGGTTGATTAGAATATAAAACCGCTTTGGTTAAATTAGCTGAATAATACTTTTTATAGAAGTTTTCTAATTCAGTTTGTAATTGACTATTCGGTTTATCCGATAATGTTTCATGATTACCAACAGTAAATTTTGTGGCAGGATGTGCTGGGTTTACCGTGGCTAAATTGACGCTATTTAATAAATGTCCATCGCTAGATTTCGCACGAATCATTTCTGCATTGACAGCATTAATTTCTTTTTTCGCATTTTTTTCAGATAATAATGGAAAAGCGAAAGTATCAGCAAAACGTGTTACCGCTTCATCAAACGCATCATGATTCACTTCAAAATAGTAAGCTGTGCGATAACTTGTCGTTGAGGCATTATTATATCCTCCATTTTTAGTGAGAAAGTTATCTAAACTATTGGTTTCAGGATACTGTTTAGAGCCCATTAAAATCATATGCTCAAGGTAATGCGCTAAACCTTGTTGCGTATTCGGATCTTCCATTGAGCCAATCGGCACTGCCGTTGCCATGAGCGATTTATTCGCTTTTTCATCCGAAATTAACAGCACAGTCATTTCATTATTTAACTTAATTGCTTGATAAATTGCTTTATCATTTGGGCTTTTGTTAATTGTGGTATGAATCAGTGAGAATCCAGATTGCGCAGGTATTACTGATGCTGCAGCCTGAGAAGCGGTCGGATTTTCAGAAGATTTTGCAAAGACATTTGTACTGCTGCTTAATACCAAAAGAGAACAAAGAGCCGTAGCCACTGCCCGAGTTAAATAAGATTTTTGCATGCTTTTCCCTTAAATAATCTGATGTTCAAACATCGTTTTAAACCAATTTTCTGTGGTTTGATAAATTTGTTGAGTATTAATATTTTCTGTTTGTTTTAATACTCGTTTTAAATAAATACCATCTTTTCTTTCTGTGAGTTTTTCTAACATTTCTAATGTCGTTTCTTTACCATTTTCTAAATATTCTTCAATTTTCTCAGTCACGACCAATGCAAGTTGGCTTGTAGAAGTAAAATAATCTTTTAAATAAATAGCTAGTTGTTGTTTAGCTTGTTCTGAAGAAATATCTTCAAACTTACAAATAGATAATTCATTTTGCTTTTCTTTATCTAAATAGTAATAAACAACAGATTCTTTCCGCTCTAATGCCGATAACACTAAATGATAAATCCATAGTTGAATCAAATCTTTATCTCGCAAAGTACCAACCCGCCATAATACGATTTTATTGTGATAACGGTGTGGAATAAGCCCTTCTAATTTGCATTTAAAATCTAGCCATGGTGTAAAATCCATCTCAACATGAATATTTTCTGGCAACATGACTAAATATTCAGATAAGGCTTCACGTAATATTGAAACTTTCTGATTTAATGTTTTAGCCGTTAATTCTCCAAAATAAGAAACTGGTAACTGTCCTTTTAATCTTTCATGCGAAATGAACGTCTTAAGTTCATCTTCTTGAATTTCAACCAAGGCATTTAATACATGATAATTTTCTAGTGCTGAAAAAGAAAATGGTTCAGTTTCTGCAATTCCATCTTCTACATGATTAAAATAAATACCTAATTTCTGATTAAAATAATGTTTAATTGGTGACTGAACAAAACTAATTAAATCATCTAGGTTTATCTGACCAACATCTTGTGCATTGGTTTCTTGGGTATCCATAAACGGCTGTATTTCTGCATGGTTTGCAAACACTTGTAGCCATTCATTATCAAAACTCACTTCATTTTTATGGCTAAAATTAGTCATTGGATGATCGGTTATCATCTCAGCTGGCTTGATTTCACCTGATTCGCCCGCTAATTGTTCTAACAGCTGGGAAACCAAAATAGATGGATAAAGCGGTTCATTTTTGGTTAAGGTATGCCCAATATAGCTGACATAGAAAATTTCTTGAGCGGAAAGCAGCGCTTCGAGGAACAAATAACGGTCATCATCTCGTCTAGCACGATCGCCTTTTTGTGGCTTAATTTGCATTAAATCAAAACCGTTATGCGTATGCTGACGCGGGAACTCACCTTCATTCATGCCTAATAAGCACACTACCTTAAACGGAATTGCCCGCATAGGTAACAACGTACAGAAATTCACTTTACCGGCTAAAAAGGTCAAATGACTCTGCGTTTGGTTAAGTCGCTCTTGTAATAATAAATTCAATACTTCAAGACTAATCGGCACGGTAAAATGCGCTTGGGTAATGCGCGTTTCAAGCTGCTCAATTTCTGTTGCAATACTGCTTAGTGCCATCTGTGCTTCTGCGGTATCGGCATAAAAACGTTGCACAAAATCACGTAGCGCTACAGCCCACATTTGAATGGAATTTTCTTGATGTAAAAGCGCTGCCCAAGCGGTCAGATTTTGTAAGAAATTTGCTAATTTCCCCACATTTTCAGCACTCAGCCCATAGCTTTCATCTAGCGCTATCCGCTCTTCCCAGATACCATTTTCTGCTTTCAAACAGGTACCGAGCAACAATCGTTCAATACCATTTTCCCACGCGTTGTAATTTTGCCAATTTGGTTGTTCGATATTTAATCCTAAACGTACGCCAGCTGCGTTAATCCAACTTCTTAAACGCGCTAACTCAGCTTCACTTATCGAAAATTTTTCACGAATTGCAACCACTTCTAATAAGGAAAAGACGGTTTCGGCGCTAAATTCGCTCTCTTTCATGGAGAGTAATTGCAAGAAACTCGCAATAACTGGATCAAGCTGGCTCATCCGTTGGTCTGAAATCGTAAACGGAATATAACGACTATCTTCTTTTTTATAGCGAGAAAAGACCGCTTGAATATAAGGCGCATATTGCTCAATATCCGCTGCCATCACGATAATATCTTTCGGGGAAAGCGCAGGATTTTCCTCAAAATAGCTTAATAGCTGATTATGTAGCACTTCCACTTCTCGCATCAAACTATGGCAAGCATGCACTTGGATAGAGCTATCTTTTTCACGAATAACCGCATTTTCATTATTAAGCATCGCATTTTTAATTTGTGCTAATGCGTGCGTTTCTTCATGTGGCAAAAAGACCTCAATTTGGTTGGGTTCTAGCTCAACTAACTGCGCTAAAAACTCTCGGCCTTGTTTTGCCCACATTGCCAATAATTGATTGCCTTGTTGTGCTAATAATGCCTGAAGATCTTCTTCAGAAAGAGACTGTTTTAGCGCAATTTTCTCTACCACACGATCTTCAATATTATCTCCCCAATACATTTCGCTTGGGTTTAAGAAAAATAAATGCACTTGAATATGTTCACTTAATTTACTTAATACGGCTAATTGACTCGCTGGCAATGAGGAAATCCCGAAAATAAAAATTCTTTTCGGTAAAAGTAATTTCTCTTCTTCGGTTAAATTATCTAAGCGAGAGAAATATTGTTGTTGTAAATAAGCACGATGTGAGGTAGTGAAAACTAATTCATCTGTATCTGATTGAATATCTTTTACTAAAGCCAACCATAATTTACCTTGCCAAATAATATTAGTTAATAAGGCATCTGAATCCGATTCAGTTGAATTAGCTGATGAACGTAATTCATTTAAAATTGTTTGATAGTCTTCTTTTTCCCAAGCCAATAACCAATGTGGACGATAAACTAAATATTGGTCAAATAAATCTGCAATTTTACTCGAAAGTTGGAATAATTTTAATTGATATGCTGTTGCTGATTTTTCTTCAGATAAATAATGTTTTAAAACTTGGCATTCTGGTTCTGAAAATAAATTAGGAATAATCCGCATCAAGCGCCAAATCATGGTTTGTCTTTCAAAAATATTCTCTTTAGGCAAATGCGGAAATAATAGGCGATATTGTTGCCATAAAAAACTGGTAGGGAAAGGGAAATCAAACTGGCCAGCAACGCCAAAAGCATCCGCCATTCGCATTTGCAACCATTGAGCCATACCTTGGCTTTGCACCAAAATGGTTTCAGGCTCAAACGGATTATCATTGGGTGCCACTTTTTGAACTTCAATTAGCATCTCGCTCAATGGCGATAATTTATTAGAGTAATAAACCGTAAACATCTTCCCACCTCATCAAAAAATACGATATGCATTTTGCTTGAATTAACAGGAAGATTCAACGATTAGCGGATGCTAAGGTGTAATTTCAACCTTGCCGAGTGGATAACGCACCTCCACTTTTTCACTCTGGCAAGAAATGGTAAATTTTAGTGAATTTTGCACCGCTTGTTGTTCACATGACTTATCTGCAAATTGCAGTGCTAATTGATTTTCTGCAATTTGTAGCGCTTGTTGGCGCTGATAAAGTTGCATCGTATGCCGATTTTGTTGATGCTGCCAACCTTGATAACCAAGCAACATTACACTCAACACACCAATCGCAGCCAATATACTGATAAAACTTTCTGCTTGATATAATTTATTCATAAGTTGAAAAATAATTAGAATAAGGTAAACGTGTCCAATGTGCGTAACGGGCAGCAATATTCTCTACTACCGCACGACTAAATGTTAAATTTCGCTCTTCTCTCAAATTATCAAAACTAGAATATAAAACACCATAAATCTTTTTTGAGCCTGTAATATCAAAATAATAATCGGTAATAATTATGCCATAAAAGTTTTTTTCTAATTTTTCATCAATCGCATTTTTTGCGACTACAATTTTAGGTGTTGAAATCGTCGTTTCTGGCAACTCTGACAAATGAGAAATGAAATAAATTTCTGAACGATAAGTATCAACATCTAAGTAATGTTTAATATTATCTACTTGAATATATTTTTCTTTAGTGGGTTTAGGATGAATAAAAATACTCTTTTCTTGGCAAGCATATTGGTAACTTTCCTCACCTACTTTGATTTTTACAAAAGATTCTTTTTTATCATGACAAACATCCTCTTTATACATTGAGTTTAAGAGGGTAATTCTTCTCGATAAATAACGCTCATAATCCATTAAACTGGAAGATTCTAAACCTAACCAACTTTCTTTATGGAGAAAAAGCAATATTAGTAATCCACTTAATAAAATTAACGAAGCTAATAAACTACTGGCATGAAATAATTGTTTGTTCATGGCATATCTTCCGCATTTAAGATAAACACTTTCGCTTCATTCTCATAACGAATATCTTGATAGCTTAAGACTAAAGCAATACTAACAAGATTTTTTGCCAGCCACTTAAAGGTTAATTGTTCTACTTTAAAATCAGCTTGCGTAATCAATTTCTGCCACTTTCCACTACTACAATTTGTTAATAATTGTTGGCAAAGCTCCCCAGTACAATTTTCTAACTGATTATCTGCATAAAATGAAAGTTCGCCATGCTCCACTTTTACGCCAAATATTTCTTTCGCTAATTCACTGGTTTGGTTCAGTTCTCCTATTCGACAGGCAGATTTTTTTGTTTTGCGTTTGCCTAAACAGCCATCATGATTCGCATCATAGAAAAAAATAAAACAGTTCTTATTTGACTCAGCATAGCGTCTGCCTTGATATTCAAACAATTCAAAATTGCTCTGATCTCTGGAGCTTCCCTGATAACCCAGATGTTGCAAATGCTGCTGTAAATAATTCAGCAACTGATGCGATTCTTTTTGTAACCACATCAGCCGTTGTTGTTTTTGTAGATTCAGTTGAAAATCGCTATATAGCTTACTGGCACCTAATAAAATTAAACTAGCAAGGCTTAAGCTCAGTAATAATTCAATCAAGGTAAAAGCGCTAATCCTTACATTGGCTACGTTTCGCTTTATCAATAACATAAGCCCGCCCTCCTTGATATTGTAAAATCTCCATGACACCATGACGGTTAATTTGCAAACATTTTGATTCAAGATTGCCAGCACTGCCGTCAATATTAATAAACGTTTTTGGATATAAACTTTTATTTTTTAATAAAATATCAGTATGTTGATTGCGATATAAGAAATAGTCTGTTTGTAATGAACAAGCGGTCAAATTTAGGCAGTCGCATATCATTTCTTTTCGGTTATTTTTAGGTTTTTCAATCGCAATTAAACACCAGGATTTTTGTTTTTCATTTTGTGAAATAGTTAAGGAATAACTTCGCTTTTCATAACGGGCTTTGCTTTGAATTTTATAAATAAAGGCTTGGATTTGGTTAATTTCTTGGTTTAGCGCAGTAATATCTTGTAAATGAAAAGCCACCATCGAAATGAAATAAAGTGCAATTACAGAAATGGCTAGGGTAATAAGCCCTTCAATCAGACTAAAGGCAGGAAATAATTTAAAATAATGCGACATAAAAAACGGTTCATCTTCTTTTAGCAGAATATGAACCGTTTATAAAAATCTGTAAATCAATCGAAAGCGATTATTCGATCAAGATCGCAAAAATAATTAGAAGGCAGAAGTATCTTGGAATAAACCTACTTTTAAGTCGGTTGCAGTGTAAATCACGCGGCCATCTACTTCTACTTCACCATCAGCTAAACCCATCACTAATTTGCGATTGATCACACGTTTCATATGAATGCGATAAACCACTTTTTTTGCCGTTGGTAAAATTTGACCTGTAAATTTCACTTCGCCCACGCCTAACGCACGACCTTTACCTTTACCACCAATCCATCCAAGGAAGAAACCGACTAATTGCCACATTGCATCAAGCCCTAAACAGCCCGGCATGACGGGATCACCAATAAAGTGGCAAGCAAAGAATGGAAGATCTGGATGGATATCTAATTCTGCTTCAATGTAACCTTTATCAAATAAACCACCGTTTTCAGTCATGAGGTTAATTCTATCCATCATAAGCATGGTTGGCGCAGGTAATTGCGGGCCTTCTTTACCGAATAACTCTCCTCGACCAGAGGCTAATAAGTCTTCGTAAGTATAGCTAGATTTGATGTTTGGTGTACAACTGTTCATTTTTTAGAATCCTATTTAAAGAAAAAAAGCCTGTTATCACAGCGCTCAGAATTAACTGGCATAGTACAGGCTTTTAAATTAGTGAACAACTGTTAGCTGAAATTATTCTAACTAATCGGATGAGTTACGTTTGAGAAATATCCCAAATAAACGCGACCAAATAGATGCATGCTCTTCATCTGGATGTGCTGCCAATTCTTGCTGAATTCTTTTTGCAAGCGTATCTTGTTCTTCGTCTGATTCTGCTTCAAAGAACGGTAAACCAAATAGCAATTCGCAAGCCTCAAACACATCTTCAACAGCCCAAAGATGAAATTGTTTAGCTTTTACTGCTTCAATTAGCTCAGATTTTAAGCTTAAATGCGAAAGACAGCTTTTTGGTATGAGCACGCCCTGTGTTCCAGTTAATCCGCGAGCCTGACAAAGCTGGAAAAATCCTTCGATTTTCTGATTTACGCCACCCACACTTTGTACTTGACCAAATTGATCAATCGCACCAGTCAGCGCAATAGATTGTGGTAATGGCAATTTTGCTAATGCACTGACTAAAACACAAAAAATGGCTAATGCAGAGCTATCACCATCAACCTCACCATAAGATTGCTCAAAAGCGAGAGAGGCAGAGAATGGCAGTTGAGTGGGCAATTCCAATAAATTCATCAAGCAAGATTCAGCAAGAAGAATACCTTTTGCGTGTAAATGCCCGCCTAATTCTACTTTTCGCTCAATATCGGTAATTTCGCCATCACCAAAACGCACCTGACAACTGATTCGTAAAGGCTCACCAAAAGCGGTGGGAACGCCATCAAACTCAATCACCGAAAGCCCATTGATTTGTCCAATCTTTTCTCCTTCCGTTTCAATATGCAGTTGATCCGTTAACATATCATTTAATGCAAACTGGTTGAGCTGTGCAGCTTGTTTTTCTTGATAACGGAAATATGCTGAAATTGACTGACAAGCGGTCAAATTTTCAAAATAATTTGCAAGCGAAGTAACATCTTTTTTAATTTTCGTCGGTGAAATCGTCACTAAATCTTGGCTTTCACTTTCTCGTGCATACTGAGCAAAAAACTCACTTAATGCTGAAGTCGTCAAAGATTGTTCGGTATAGCGTTTTGTCAACGTTTGGACATAATCGCCCCATTGCTGGATATTATTTGCGTCTACCGTTAAATAATTATGAATTTCGCTATATTCACCAAAATGATAAAGCGAATCGTCATATTGAAATAATGCGGCGATGTCTTCCCGACTGCCCACTAATAACAGTTTAAATGCGGTTTTAATCGGTAAAATTTTCTGTGGAATCGGAGTTAACGCTAACGGTGTGTATTCGCCCAATAATAGCGCTTGTTTTAATTTATCCCACTGCGCAATATCTGATAATAAGGCTTTAATACTCAAAACTATTGTTTGAGGTTCTGTTTTTGCTAGTAGCCCATCAACGGTTTGAATACGATTCTCTTTTTCTAAGAAAACCTGATAACCAAAAAGCATTTGGCTATCAAAATGTATTTGGGTACAAACAGGTTGCGTTGCACCTTGTATTAAATCATCTTCAATAGCTTGAATATATTCTGGAAATGTTTCCGTTTTCATTACCAATAAGCTACCACAAGCACGACGTTTAAATTGATTGAGTGCTTGTTTGGCTTCGGTTTGAAAATCAAAAAAATGCACCGCTTGTGCAGTGTCCGAAAAAGTATGTTGGGGGGTTAGCGATTGCCAAGCTAATGGGCTTAATCTCACAAAAATACCTCGTTATAGAAATTTGGTTTATTATACCGAATTCCGCTATACTGTTGGGGTTTAAAAGGGGGAAAAATGCGATATCAGAAATTAGAGAGCCAAGAAGCCAATTGGAAATGGAAATATCTCTTAAAAAAGTACCGTGAAGGCGAAAACATTACTAAGCATGAAGAGCAAAGTTTGGTTGAGCTAAAAGTGCAATTACTGACGACCCTACAAAACTCTCCTGCAGAAATTGAGCAATGGATTAAATCAGAAATGACCGCCGAGCAGCGTAAAAAAATGCGACAATCTATTCGCGCACGACGTAAACGTTTCTTTAATGCCGAAAAGCTCAGTACGCGTAAAAAATCAATTGATTTAGAATATGCTAGCTGGTTAAGCCTTTCAAAATATGCCAAATCGCAAGGCATTACCTTATCAGAAGCCGTCAATCAGTTAATTGATGAAGTAGAAAACCAAGATATTTATCGCGAACAAATTGCTAAAATGAAATCTAGTATTTCAGAACTCCTTAAATAATCTAAACCTCTCAGCATATCTCCTGAGAGGTTTTTATTTTATTAAAAATCTATAACAGAAATTATTGTACGAAGCCAACTAAGCGGTAAACTTCATCAATGGTTTTTTTCGCTCTTGCACGCGCTTTTTCTGCGCCTTCTCGGAAGATTTTTTCTAATAATGCTTCATCTTGGCGATAGTGATGATAACGCGCTTGTAATTCACTGAGTAAACCAGAAACTTGCTCTGCCACTTCTGTTTTTAAGTGACCATACATTTTTCCTTCAAATTCAGCTTCTAATTCAGCAATGGTTTTACCACTTACTGCAGAAAGAATATCTAACAAGTTAGATACGCCCGCTTTATTTTGTGGGTCATATTTCACTACAGGTGGTTCATCGCCATCGGTCATCGCGCGTTTGATTTTTTTCACGACTGATTTTGGATCTTCTAACAAGGTAATCACATTATTACGATTGTCATCCGATTTAGACATTTTTTTAGTTGGCTCAAGCAACGACATCACACGTGCACCAGCTTTTGCAATAAACACTTCCGGAATAGCAAAAACAGGCTCTATCACATTGCCTTCTGCATATTTTTTGCCATAAAGCGCATTAAAACGGTTAGCAATATCACGGGTAATTTCCAAGTGTTGTTTTTGGTCATCCCCTACTGGCACTTGATTTGCTTGATAAAGCAGAATATCTGCCGCCATAAGCACAGGATAAGTAAATAACCCAACATTCACATTCTCTTCATAACGAGCAGACTTATCTTTAAATTGCGTCATGCGGCTCATTTCACCGAAATAGGTGTAGCAGTTTAAAATCCATGCTAATTGCGTATGTTCTGGCACGTGAGATTGAATGAAAATTGTGCTTTTTTCAGGATCAATACCACAAGCTAAATAGAGGGCTAAAACATCTAAACTTGCTTTATGTAAGGCTTGTGGGTCTTGGCGAACGGTAATAGCATGAAGATCAACAATGCAAAATAGGCAGTCATAATCGTCTTGCATTTTCACCCAGTTGCGTAGTGCACCTAAATAGTTACCAATCGTTAATTCACCAGAAGGCTGCACGCCACTAAATACAATAGGTTTGCTCATAATTATCTCTTTTATTGATTAGAAAGGAATGGTGGCTATCTTAGCCGTTATTAAGGCATGAGAAAAGCGCAAGCGGTCGGATTCCATAGATTTTTTGCAAAATCTAGTAAGAATTCGACCGCTTGTATGTATAGTTTACTTATTTTGCTTTTGCATGAGATTGCTGAGAAGCCGCATCGGCCTCTTTTGCAAATCCATCAGCCTGTTTTGCAGCTTCTTGTGCTTCTTGAGAAAGTTTGATGACTTGTTGTTGGAATACATTCCCTTCCGCAATTTTCTGATCTGCTAACTGCTGAGCTTGTTCACCACCTTGAGCTAAAATTGCTTTAGCTTCGTCATATTTTTGCGTCATTAGCTTCAGATTTTCCTTAGCTTGTGCTGCTTTAGCCTTAGCAACCTCGGCTGCTGCTTTTGCTTTTTCTGCTTTTTCTTGAGCCACTTGCTTATAATCAATTACAGGTGCTGCTTGTTGAGCTGGTGCCGTTTGTGCTGCAGGCGCTGCCGATTGTGTACTTTTTGTTTGAACATTTTGATCACAAGCAGTTAATAATGTTGCAGAGGCAAATAATGTTAAAACTATTTTTTTCATGGTTTATCCTTATTTAATAAGTTTAATTATTGTGATTAGAAGTGCTATGTTTAATTAAGCATATCACTTTTCCACTATTTTTAATACATCAGCAAAATCATCCGCCACAAAAGTTGGCTCAGCTTTCGCAATCGGCACATTGTAGTTATAGCCATAAGTCAGTCCAACCACATCACAGCCTGCGGCTTTTGAGGCAATCACATCATTCTCTGAATCGCCAACAAACAACATTTCATGCGGCGCAATATTAAATTGCTGACAAATGAAGAACATTGGATCTGGGTGCGGTTTGATTTTAGGGAGAGATTGCCCACCTAACGTTGCACTAAATAACTCAAAAATACCAAACGCGGTTAATACCGGCTCAACTAAATGTGTAGGCTTATTGGTAATCACCACTAAAGTATAACCTTTCTCTTTGAGTGCAACTAACGTGCTTTTCACATTCGGGTAGAGCTCACTTTTTTCACAAACGTAAGTGGCATAATACTTATCAAAACTCGCACGCATTTGGCTCAGTTGCTCAGCATCAAATACTTTACCGGTCGAAGCGACCGCATTTTGGAAGAAAATATCTGCGCCTTTTCCAATCCAACTAAGCACAGTTTCTTGGGTCGTGGTTGGTAACCCATGCTCACTAAACATACCATTAGCGACTAATGTTAAATCTGGTAAAGTGTTTACCAAAGTCCCATCTAAATCAAATCCGATGACTTTATATCGACTCATTTTCTCTCTCCTTCTATCAAAAAAATAAGCGGTCTGATTTTGAAGGCATTTTGCAAATTGTTGCCTGAATCCGACCGCTTGTTGCTATTGTTTTTTAGTTTTATATGCCCAGAGCATAATCAATATTCCACCGAAAATCATCGGCATAGAAAGCCATTGCCCACGGGTAATTAAATCGCCAACTTGGTTAACAGAGAAATCCATCTCACGGACATATTCTACTAAGAAGCGGAACACACCATAACCAATGAGAAATAATCCTGCTACAGAACCCATTGGGCGAGGTTTGCGAATAAAGACGTTTAAAATAATAAACAGCACAACGCCTTCTAGGAAAAATTCATAAAGCTGTGAAGGATGACGTGGTTGGAAGTTACCGCCTAGGGAAACAAATGCCCAAGGCACATCAGTCACGCGCCCCCACAATTCGTCGTTAATGAAATTCCCAATGCGCCCCATCCCTAATCCAAATGGCACTAACGGCGCAATAAAATCTGCAGTTTGCCAGAAACTCCGTTTTTGACGAACTGAGCACCAAATCATGGCTAAAATAACGCCAATTAGACCACCATGAAACGACATTCCGCCTTCCCAAATTCTAAATAGATAAAGTGGGTCTTCTAAAAAGCGGGGAAAATTATAAAAAAAGACATCACCAATGCGACCACCGAGCACAACGCCCCAGAAACAGGTGTAGATAAGGTGATCAACTTGTTCTGTACTCCAAATACCGTTTGAAGCTTTCGCACGGCGCATTCCCAACCAATAAGCAAAACCAAAGCCGATAAGATACATCACACCATACCAGCGCAATGAAATCGGCCCTAAACTGAAAATAATCGGACTAATTTGCGGGAATTGAATAAATTGTTCGTGCATAATTTTCCTATTTTAAAAACATATTGATGGCAATCAGAACCAGCATCACAGCAAACGCTTTTTTAAGCATTGGCACTGGCAGCACATTTGCCGCATTGGCGCCTAATTTTGAAGTGAAATAAGAAGTTAACGTAATGCCAACTAGTGCAGGTAAATAAATATAGCCCAATGAATAATCTGGCATACCGTTTACGCCCCAGCCACTAACCATAAAGCTAAACATGCCTGATAGCCCTAAAAAAGCACCACAGAAAGAAGAAGTGCCGATTGCTTTTTTCATTTCAAGCCCACGGCTATTAAGAAACGGAACGATAAAAGCACCACCGCCAATACCAGCTACACTAGATAGCGCACCAATAATGGCACCAGCACTCACTAACACTTTGGTATTTAATGGCTTATTTTCCGGCCCTTTTTTCAAAGAGAAGATCATTCTGCCTGCGAGGTAAAATACCATCAGCGCAAATAAACGCGTCATTAACTGGGTATCTAAATTGCTGATCAGCAAGCCTGCTAGGAAAACAGATGCCATAATGGTAGGAATAAAGATCTTACTGACTGAAAGATCTACATTACCTAATTTATGATGGCGCTGAGCTGAAGAAAAGGCTGTCACCACAATTGTTGCAAAAGAGGTACCTAATGCGGTGGACATTAAATATTCATGCGGAATCCCAATCATCGGTAAGAGATAAACCAAACTTGGGACAATAATTAACCCACCGCCGATACCAAATAAGCCAGCTAAAAAGCCGACTACAGTCCCCAATAATAAGCAAAGTGCAAAAAATTCAATCATGATGCTCGCCCTTTATTTGATTGCCATGCCCGATAAGGTCTGCGTACGTCTTTCTTATAACCTTCAGACTTCGGCTCATAACGCTCAACCTGCACAATCTCTTTTCTTTCAAGTTTTCTATTTCGCTCTAAATCTGTTTTGCGATTTTCATTAAATAATACGAAAGCAAACTCTTTCATTACCTTACGGTAAACATCGCGCTTAAAAGAAACCACTTGTCTAACGGGATACCAAAAACTTACCCAACGCCAGCCATCAAACTCTGGATTCTTGGTTGCTTTGAGGTTGATAGTCGATTCATCTGCCGTTAACTGCAGTAAGAACCAACGCTGCTTTTGTCCGATACACACCGGCTGATTACAATTTCCCTCATTACGCACCAAACGTTTCGGGAGTTTATATTTCAACCAATATTTTGACGCCCAGATAAGTCGTACATCTTTTTTCGTTAAACCGACTTCTTCATAGAGCTCACGGTACATTGCTGTTTCAATGTTTTCACCTTCGTTAATGCCTCCTTGCGGAAACTGCCACGAATTCTGTCCAAACCGTTTTGCCCACAGAACTTGTCCATGTTTATTACAAATAACGATACCAACATTTGGGCGGTAGCCATCGAAATCGATCACTCGACCACCTTAATTCTATCAATACTGAAAAATGTCCTGATTGTTTCATAAATCCGGCTTTTATACAAGAAAATCCCCCTGTGTGAATAAATCTGTGGATAAATCAAAGGAAAGATGTGAAAAGACTCAGGATAACCCAACGCAATGTTGTCATCTCTTGTTTGCGTTAAAAACGAAAAAAGATCCAAATTTTGGATCTTAACTACTGGATAAACGCAATTTTTTGGTGGAAAAATCCTCTTCTTATGGATAAATTTGCAGATCTCTATACAAAAATGACCGCTTATTCACATTAGGAAGAAAATTATCCCCATCATCTGTGGATAAACCCGTGATTAACGTCAAGAATAGCGGTGAAAAAATTTATCCCCTACAGCAGCTAACATAGCCCCTATTACAACAACTATCGATCCCAAATAACTAATCAGGTTCATTTCTAATGGCTCAAAAATTTCAGGAAAAAAGAAATGTCCAAGCAAAGAAAAAATCATTGTGAAAATCGGAATCAAAGTTGTTACTAGGCTGACTTTTGAAGTATCCCATAAATTCAAAGCCTCACCATAAGAACCATAGGCAATTAAGGTATTTAAACAGCAATAAATAAAACATCCCCAAAAGAAGGCTCCTTCAATTTGTGGAATTTGTGTTGGCGTTGCCACAAAGGAAAACGACACGGCACAACAAGTATAAATAATCAACAAGATTTGTTGCGAACTAAATTGCTTTAGCAACAATTTTTGGGCAATACCATAACAAACCCAAATAAGGCTTCCTAATAAACTAACAAAGATCCCAATAGCATAAGCGCCTAATTGCAACAGCTCGTCAAACTTATCATTAAAAAAAGCAACTAATCCTAACAATAGCAATAATGAGCCTATTTTTTGAAAAAAACCAAATTGTTCTTTAAACAACAACACGCCTAAAAAAATCATCGTAAAAGGTGAGAACTGCCATAACACCTGTGTTGTAGTAGGAGAAATAGAATGCAAACTTTCCGCAATTAAAAAGAAATTACCTGAAAGCCCCAATGTACCTAAGGCAATTAACCCCAAAGTCTTGGCATTGCAAGCGGTCAATTTTGGCAGTTTTTTTGCAAATCCAAGTACTAATAACAATCCTACACTCGCAACAACAAACCGAGCCCAAACCAATGTCTGGGCATCCATTACTTTCATGACTTGTTTTACTGCAATGGGTAAACTTCCCCACATCATCGTAGCGAGTAACGCTAATACAAATCCTAAAATAGGCTTTTGAGTCATCAATTATTCCTCTTTTTTCCGTCTTGCCCGTGGATGCGCTTGATCGTAAACCGTTGCCAGATGTTGGAAATCTAGATGGGTATAGATTTGCGTGGTTGATAGCGAGCTATGTCCCAGTAACTCTTGCACTGCACGTAAATCACCGCTCCCTTCTAGCATATGTGTTGCAAAAGAGTGGCGTAATTTATGTGGATTTAGATGCGTTGCTAGCCCTTGCTTTTTACCCCATTTTTCCATAATCAACTGAATAGAACGGTGAGAAAGTCGGCCTCCACGGCGATTCAGAAATACTGCATTATCTTTCGGAGCAAAGCTAGCTCGAACAGCTAGCCAATTTTGCAATGCAGTGATAGCTTTTCGCCCAATTGGCACAATACGCTCTTTACTCCCTTTCCCGAATAAACGCACCTCTGCGCCCTCTAAATCCATATCGCCCAAATCAAGCCCTTGCAATTCAGACAAACGTAACCCTGAGCTATACATTAATTCCATCATAGCTAGATCACGCACAGCCAACGGCCCTGTTTCTTCAATATTTAATAATTCGCCAAGCTGTTCAGCATCTATATTTTTCGGTAAATGTTTTCCCACTTTTGGTGCTTTGATGCCAACAGCAGGATTCACTTTCAATACACCTTGCCCAACGAGAAACTGTAACCATTGACGAAGTGCAACAATGCGCAATCCAATACTTTTAGCACTTAACCCTTGCTTGTGGCTTTGGCTAATCATCCAGCGTACGGCACTACTATCCACATCAACCCAGTCTTTTACGCCAGCTTGAAGAAAAAGTTCGCAAGATGCCATCAGTTGGCGTTGATAATTACTTAAAGTATGAGGGCTGGCTTGTTTTTCGATACGAAGGAAATCCCAATAAGGTTGGGTTTGGGCGAAAAGCGGATTAGAATTTTGCATACAAGCGGTAAGATTTTGTTTAAGATTTACGAATTTATGATAATGACATATAACTTGAAAAAGTTACGCACGCATTGCAAATTTTCTGTAAAAAACGACCGATTGCGTGCGTAAACTTAAACATTAAGCAAGATTTAGCTGCCCAATTTTCACGCCAACATGACCTAATGCCACAGGACTTAAATACTGCCCCAAAAACTCAAACAATTCATCTAACACGGTAAACTGTTGCTGAACCTTGATATCGTCTTCAACCTTACGCACAAATTCGTAAGTTGCCTGACCGTTCTCAACTTTTACCTCAAGCGTTAAATAAACCGTTTCAAAAAAATGGTTTACATTACCCTCTTCACCGGGATCGCTTACTCGAACATTCCAATGATTGCTAAATAAAGTTTCAGTTTTTGACATTGTGTTTTCCTTTTATATAAAAATTATTGTGATGTTTCTTTAAATCCGACAGATTATTTGCTGCTCATAAACGGCATCATTCTCTAGCTTAATTCCATCTTCATTAAAATCAGCGGTATGTTTATGGGTAAATCTGACTTTTTCTGTCGCGCCCATTTTAAACCATTCATATTCCGAATCAATATGACCAATATCAATAGCTCTATAACCTAATTCGGATAAATTATAGGCTAACACTTTTGCAGTTGGTCCAAGCATAAGTAATATGAGACGATTTTCTGCATGCTGAATGATTGCTTGCTGAATTTGTTCGATGTAAGAATATGCATCTCTGGCAGGGCAAATAATTCGCTTAATGGAATGAGCATTATCAAATAAGTCATTTCCCACTCCAGAACGCGAAGTCACCCCTTCAACAATCAATAAATCTTTATCTTGCCAAAGCTGTTTTAATTTCTCGAACCAAAGAGCAGACTGGGTTTTATCTTGCCAATCGATATAAGGGCGAGAGAGAAAAGTATTCGCATATTCACTCGCAGTACATACGTTCTCATAATAAAGAGAATGATTGTTTAAATGAGTTCGCCAATAGCTTTGTGTCGAATCAATGTAAGGAGAAAGTGAATCAAACATCGGAGGCAAACAAATCAAGCGATTTTCATTGCTTTCCATGCGTAAAATATTTTCTAATTCTGCCGCTAATTTTGGATCATAATCTTGGTAAACAATCCAATTCCCTTTAATCAGGATAAATTCACCATCACCAAAACGAATCACTGAGCAAGGGTTTTGCAACATAAAATCCAAGGTTTCATCTACAGATTTCACCTTTATTTGACGAGGTAAAACTTTATGATTTGCCTGAGCAATTAGAGGTAACGTTTGGATAAGATTATCTATATCACAAAAATCACCTAATCGATGAGCCAACCAATAAGGTTTCTCGCTCGTCAATTTATTCAGCATGTCCTTGATGAAAGCCTTACGAATCAAATACATCTGACAATGTGCAAGATTGTAATGTTCTATCCGTCGGAAAAGTGCCGAATTAAGTCGCCCTTCTCCCTGATAAATTTTATCATCCCAAAACTCATGCTGACGTGAACATTCTAGTAATGCAAGCTGATACTGAGAACCTGCTAGATAACCATTCACATATTCTTGCAATGCACTAAAGTAATTTGGCGATAGCTGTAAATCTGCTTCCGCGACAATCGCAAATTCATTATCAGCAATCGTTTCATCTGCCGCTATTTTCCGCCAACATTCAATATGTGAAAGCGTATTAGCGATTTCATCCACCGTGATTTCTCGATGTAAAATCGCTTTAGCTTTTGACAAATTAAATACCGTTTCACCACCAAACTGAGAAACTAACTCAGATGAAACAGAAACGATAGGCGTATAATTGCAGCCATCTGCTTGAGCCAAGAAATGAGCAAGTTCAGTTTTCTGACTTGGCAGATAAATCACAAATCCTTTCATAGATTCTATTCACTTGATAATAAAAAGCCCCATAAAGGGGCTATTTGAGATTATTGCAATAGCGAAATATCCGCCACTTGTAGGAACAAGCCTTGTAACGTGTTTAAAATCGCTAAGCGGTTTTGGCGTAATGCTGGATCTTCAGCATTTACCATTACGTTATCAAAGAAACTGTCTACCGGTGCGCGTAAGTTCGCTAATTTATCTAATACTGCGGTGTAATCGCCTTTTGCAATAAGCGGTTGTACTTCAGTGCGTAATGCAAGTACCGCTTCAGCAAGGGCTTTTTCTGCTGGCTCTACGCAAGCGGTCAAATTAATCTTGCCAATTGCAGCATCCGCTTTGGCTAAGATATTGCTTACACGTTTGTTTGCTGCCGCTAACGCTTCTGCTGAATCTAAAGTACGGAAGTGTGAAACCGCACGCACACGCGCATCAAAATCAGCAGGGCGAGTTGGACGACGCGCCAATACCGCTTGAATCACATCCACTGCGATACCTTCATCTTGATACCACGCACGGAAACGACCAAGCATGAAGTCCACCACATCAGCAACCACATTTTGATTCGTGAGTTTATCACCGAAAAGTGCGGCTGATTTTTTCACTAAATCTTCTAAATCCAGCGGCAAGTTTTTCTCTACGATAATACGTAACGCACCTAATGCTGCACGACGTAATGCAAATGGGTCTGCGCTGCCTTTTGGTGCTTGGCCGATACCGAAGATACCCGTTAAGGTGTCAAATTTATCCGCTAAAGCGACCGCACTTGCAACAAGTGATTTTGGTAATTCATCACCCGCAAAGCGTGGCATATACTGTTCGTTTAACGCCACCGCAACTTCTTCATCTTCACCATCATGACGAGCATAGTGCATACCCATTACGCCTTGTGTATCGGTGAATTCGAATACCATGTTGGTCATTAAGTCACATTTTGACAGCAATCCCGCACGTTTTGCTTTCGCTTCGTCTGCACCGATTTGTTTTGCAATTTCACCTGCCAGTTGCTCAATACGGTCAGTTTTGTCTTTCAATGTACCCAGTTGTTGTTGGAACAACACGGTTTCTAAACGCGGTAAACGATCAACCAGTTTTTGTTTTAAGTCGGTTTTGAAGAAGAATTCCGCATCGGTTAAACGTGGACGAACCACTTTTTCATTCCCCTCGATAATCGCGGTTGGATCTTCTGGGTTGATGTTCGATACGAAAATAAAGTGCGGTAATAATTTGCCGTCTTTGTCATAAATTGGGAAATATTTTTGGTCGCCTTTCATAGTGTAAACCAAGGCTTCCGCAGGCACGGCTAAGAAACGTTCTTCAAATTTTGCCGCTAAAACATTTGGATATTCCACCAACGAAGTCACTTCTTCAAGCAGGCTTTCTTCAATATCAGCCACGCCGCCAAGTGCAGTCGCTTTGGCTTGAGATTTTGCAAGGATTTCTGCTTTACGCTCGTTGAAATCGGCTACCACAGATCCTTTTTCACGCAATAATTGCGGATATTGGTCGGCATGTTGAATTTCAAATTCTTTTTCACCTAAGAAACGGTGACCGCGGATGGTGCGTGCGCTTGCTACACCTAAAATTTCACCTTCAATTAACTCATCACCCAATAACATAGTTACGGTGTGAACCGGACGGATAAACTGCACGGTTTTGTCAGCCCAACGCATTGGTTTTGGAATTGGCAATTTCGCCAACGCATTTGCCACAATGTCGTTAAGTAAGTTTTTGGTTGGCTGCCCCTCAATTTTTGCACGATGAACTAACCATTCACCTTTATCAGTTGAAATGCGTTCTGCTTGCTCAACGGTAATACCACAACCGCGCGCCCAGCCTTCAGCTGCTTTTGTTGGTTTACCTTCCGCATCAAAGGCTGCAGACACTGCAGGTCCGCGTTTTTCGATTTCTTTGCTTGGTTGCTGTGTGGCTAAGTTCAACACTTTCACCGCCAAACGACGCGGTGCCGCAAACCATTCGATCTTGTCGAATGATAAACCCGCTTGGTTTAACTCCGCTTCAACGTTATCCGCAAAAGAGGTCGCTAATGTTTTGAGAGCTTTTGGTGGCAGCTCTTCCGTGCCGATTTCTACTAGGAAGTTTTGGGTTGTCATTTTGTTTCTCTTATTTAAAAATTCTGTAGATTTAAATTCTTATTTTCTTCGTTATTACTTCTGCCAAATCTCCCCTACCCCTCTTTGCTAAAGAGGGGATTGGATCTTTGGAGAGTTAAATATTTACGTCCTACTTTAACGTTTTTTGAAAGCAGATAATTTAATCTTTATTGACATTAAAATGTAAATGAGTCAGTTACTATCAATTTACTAAAGAATTCCCCTCTTTAGCAAAGAGGGGTTAGGGGAGATTTGGCAGATGTTAATCCAACCTCATACTCAATCAGCCCTTACATTCTCTAAAAATAAATAAATTTGCTCGACTACCGCTTCAATTTCACACATGACTTCATCATTACTAAATCGCATCACCGTAAAACCAAGTGAATTTAATTCTGCATCTCGCAATGCGTCTTTTTCCTGATAATCAGGTTCATAGTGCTGACTACCGTCCAATTCGATAATCAACTTTGCTTTTGCACAATAAAAATCAACGATATAACTTAAAAGTGGCTTTTGTCGATTAAATCGAAAACTTAATAATTGATCTCGATTGATGCGTTGCCATAGCTTTCTTTCCGCATCCGTTTGATCCACTCGCAATTTTTGCGAATTCTCTTTTAAGTATTTTTCATAGGGTTGCATGAACGCTATTTCTTACCGTTCTCAATCCCTTCACTCAACACCTTTTTAAACTGCTCATAATCACAAAAACCATGTTCATCTTTTTCACAGCCCTTGAGGGTTAATGCCGTTTGGTTTGGTGGTGTCGCTAAACTTAATGGCGTGATATTAATCAGCTGTTCAGTGGTTTGATAAACATAATCCAACTTAAATTTGAGCTTACCACTTGGTTTATGTTTCCACACTTCAAATAGTAACTTGCCACCGATTGGGATATTTTCCAATGAATCATCTAATTCATAAGGTTCAACACCTAGTGCTGCAAGCAGGGCAACAATATTAGAATCGTGTCCAACCAATAAGTTAATTTTGTTTTCACTATTTAGCTGTTGCTGAATAAATGCCAATAGCGGGTATGATGCATTTTGTGCTAACGCTTCGTTATTTTTAAATAATGTGCGGTAATATTCGTTTTTAATTTCGTTAATTGCACGCCATTTTTCTTGGCTATCCACTCGGCCGTTTGCGATTTCTGAATCAGGTTTACCCACATAATGTGCGAGCAATAATGCACTGACAATTTTCTTCCCGGTGCTGATAGAACCAGTAATCTTGACCGACTTGCCGTCTTTAATACTATATTCACCGACTTTTCCACCTAAATCACACTCGCCTTTTTGCAAGCAGTTTGGTGAGTTTTTGTAATCGATGATTTCACTTAATAGCGCATAATTTGGTGCTAATTTTTGCTGTAAAGCGGTTAAATCAACATTATTTTTTGCAGATTCAATCAAGGCTTGACTTGGATTATGCGCCTGCGTATTAAAAATTGGATCTTTTTCTGAACCAATTTTACCGTGATGTTGCAGTTGAACATTACAGCCCGCAAATGCACCAGAAACAATCGCTTGCCCTGTTGCAATGGTGCGTTGCACACCATTCGCATAAGCGAAAATACCTTCGCCCGATGCACAACGTTCTGTTGTTAGTAACCCTTTATCTGCAAGCCATTGACCTAAATACTGTCCGAAATAGGTTTCTAGCACCGTCCCTTTTGCAGTGAGATAGCCAGATGGTACATTCCATTTTGCCCATTCATAAGGGGAATATTTCGCCATTTCTTGCGGATCTTTTTCCACTGGTGAACGCAATCCGTGTCGGCTGAAAATCAATACTTTCTCTAATTCATAATCAGAACTTGAGGAAGTTTGACCATTTTCTGTTGCAAACGCACTACTTGCTAAAGCTGAGCCAAGCAAAAGTGCGGTGAATTTTAGGGTTATTTTTTTCATATTCGAGACCTAATCATTTAATGTTGAAATTGAGCTATAAAAATTCAAGGCATATTTGGTGCCGTAAACTAACACCATAAATACTGCAACAATATTGACTACCGCAAAAAAGATTAGTTGTTTACTGTTGCTCTCCACCCAGAGCATTTTAAATAATGCGAGCGTACCAATATTTTCATCAAGTTCGCTCTCTCCGCTTAGTGTTCTTAAGATTTTCAGCATCTTGCGTACAAAAGCGACAGTATTTATTGCCATGACGCTGAGTGCAATAAATCCTGAAGCCAAACTTAAAAACAGCACTAGCACATTACTCCACGCCCAATGTGTCCAATTCAGCTCAGAATACATAAATAACGCGAGTGATAAAAACAACACAGCGGGTGTTAAATTTCGCAAAAACATTAAATAGTCATCACCAATTCTAAATAAAAATTGCAAAAAACTGACTTTCTTCATTACTTACGAATTTTCCAACTTTTCTTGGTTTTCATTAAACGCACTTTGCCGTCTTTGGAGACATAGCCGCCTTTGACTACCTCTAAAATCGTGTTTTCAGGCAAATCAGAAGCAAACACTTCAACCTGTTGCTTATCTTCCGAAAGAATGCCATAAACCGCTTGAGTTTTATTGGCGGGATCGTCTAACTTAATTTCCGCTACATCAAACACTTGTACGCAAGCTTTTTTCAAATAAGAATAAGACTGACCCGCACTGGGTAAGCAACCGTGAGCATCGGTTTCCCCGCCCACGGTTGGTATTTCAGCTTGCGGTTGTGCATTGCTACAAGCGGTCAAAATCATCGCTGAAGTTGCAAAGGCTAACGCTTTTTTCATCATTTTAGAAAAATCTCTTTTAATTTGGATTCATCTAAAATAACACGATCATCATCTAACAATAATGCCGGAAAGCCTGCATAGCCTTGCGCTTTGGCATTATCAAATGCTGGGTGACGATCACGCAAACGCAACCATTGTTTCAAATTTGGAATAGAAGATAAGACTTCCACAGCCTCATAATCCACGCCTAGGCGTTTTAATTCCGCCACAAATGGCGCTGTATCAGGGCAATCTGCCGCATAATAGAGAATGGGTTTCATTATTCACCTCCTTGTTCTGCTGCCGCGGTTGGGTTTAATGTCGGTTCGCCAATTTTTGTCAAACGGTTACGATCACGATGTTCAAATGGTGCATCATAATTTGGGATAATCATGGTTGTGGTTTGATCATATGACCAAGTGCCATCATCATGGAATTTCACCGTCATTTCAAAACTTTCCGTGGTAAATGAACGTTCTAAAAACGGATTCGAAATGATGCCGTTTGTTAATGAACCGCGTACCGCTTTTACCGTAAACTCTTTCGCATCCGCCGGTGCATTACCGACTGCAATAAACGCTTGACCGCGTGGAATGCTACCCGTTAACAAAATATTGCCAGTTTCAGGTTCCCATAACCAGTAACCGACTTGATCATGGAAGGTTTCTACCTCGCCCGGTTGTACAATATGAGCGTGATAACGCAATCCATAATAGAGTTGCGGACCATTAGTTTGACCATCTGTCGGATGGGCTTCATAACGTTCGATATAAGGATCTTTTTCTGGCCCTTCTGCTTTCGGGTTGATATCCACACCACGCTTACCTTCCCAAACACCTGCTAATCTAGCCAATGGGCCTAAATTCGCGAGTGTATTAGGATCAGTTTCTGCTTCCGTGTAGATATCGTCGGGGTATTGAAAATCTTTCATCATTTTCTCCTTATATCGTTGTGTTAATGCTTAAAGTGCGGTCGTTTTTCGCTTTATTTTTTACAACCAGGGAAACCTAAGGCTTCACGGCTCGCATAGTACGCTTCCGCCACGCCTTTAGTTAATGCACGAATGCGTAAAATATAGCGCTGACGCTCTGTGACCGAAATCGCCTTACGTGCATCTAACAAGTTGAAGCTGTGTGCGGCTTTTAAAATGCGCTCGTAAGCCGGTAATGGTAACGGACGTTCTAATTCTAATAAACTTTTCGCTTCTTTTTCGTATTGATCGAAGCAGTAGAATAAGAAATCGGTATCTGCGTATTCAAAGTTATAAGTTGATTGCTCTACTTCATTTTGATGGAATACATCGCCATAAGTCGTTTTGCCCAGCGGGCCGTCAGACCAAACTAAGTCATACACAGAATCCACACCTTGAATGTACATCGCTAAACGCTCTAAACCATAGGTCACTTCACCTGTTACGGGTTTACATTCTAAGCCACCCACTTGTTGGAAATAAGTAAATTGGGTCACTTCCATACCGTTTAACCACACTTCCCAGCCTAACCCCCAAGCCCCTAAGGTTGGGTTTTCCCAGTTATCTTCCACGAAACGGATGTCGTTTTGCGTTGGATCAAAACCGAGCATTTCAAGGGAACCTAAATAGAGTTCTTGAATGTTGTCTGGAGACGGTTTAATCACCACTTGGAATTGGTAGTAATGTTGTAAACGGTTTGGGTTTTCGCCATAACGACCATCGGTCGGACGACGTGAAGGTTGCACATAAGCAAATGCCATTGGCTCTGGGCCTAATGCGCGTAATGCAGTCATTGGGTGAGAAGTCCCTGCGCCCACTTCCATATCAAAAGGTTGAACAACAGTACAGCCTTGATTTGCCCAATATTCTTGCAAGGCTAAAATCATGCCTTGGAATGTTTTTACGTTGAATTTTGTACTCATAATTTTTTTAATAACAATGTGATGAAAAATACAGGCATTATACTTGAAACTATAAGGCGGATAAAGGCGAAAAAGTGCGGTCAGAAAATCTTGGATCTTATATCACACCAAATTTTTCTGTTGTTGGCTAAAGTTAATCTAACTAAATTTAAAAGAGATTGATCAAAAGATAACGAGCATAAAAAATGAGAGTCTCTTTATTCTGACATATCCCTATGCTAAATAAAGAAAACTCTCATTTTGAACATTGCTGTTTACTTAAATACGTTGCCTACCAACGATACCCTAATTTCACGCCAAGTGTTCTCTGTTTACTTAATTGTGAACCTTGAGATTGAGCCGCATATACCGACATATGGAAATGCGAGATCTCACCACTTACGCCCAATTCTTTTTGCCAATAACGCCCGAACTGTTGTTGTAAAGTCGCCTGATTGACTTTAGTTTGCACACGAGCATTTGACGCATCGACATAATTTACCGAGAAATAAGGTTTAATTGTCACATCTTGAGCTGGTGTAAAGGTGTAATCTACCTTAACCCCTGTAGTATAGCTATTAAATGCTATTTTCGGTGTCTGGATATTTACACCTTCGTATTGGTAATTTTCACCTTCGATAAAGTGACGACTTACACCTAGATAAGGCTGTACACCTAATTCGCCTAAACGGAACTGATAGTTCGCATTAAGGCCATAACTCATCACACGACGATGGATTTTTTGGCTTTGTTCACCTGAGATTTTACTTGAACTCACCCCATAACCGGAGTTAACACCCAATTGCCAATCATGCCATTGATATTGTGCAAACGCTGACACCATCGTGAGATCCATCTGATTGGAGATTTGATCATCAAAGGTATTATTAGCACGACCATGTGAGAAAATAGCCCCAATCCGTCCATTTTCAACTTTTTTCTTAACACCAATTTGGCGTAAATTCATATTTTGTTGATAAGCACGGAAATCATCTGAATCATAACGTTTTTTATCTTGCGTAATATTCGTCCATACTGAAAGATCTGAATCCGAAACCAAAACGCTATCAAGCTCATGTTGAACTGAAAGCATACTATTTACCGTTGCAGACAATTCAGAAAGAGCGCTATTTGAATAACGACTAATAAGCTCTTTTTGCTTGTGAGTTTCTTCTGCTTTACGAGCCTCTTCCGCCTTGCGAGCTTCTTCGGCTTTACGTGCTTCTTCGGCTTTACGAGCTTCTTCTGCTTTACGTGCCTCTTCCGCTTTACGAGCCTCTTCCGCTTTGCGTGCCTCTTCAGCCTTACGAGCTTCTTCCGCTTTGCGTGCCTCTTCAGCTTTACGAGCTTCTTCGGCTTTACGAGCTTCTTCCGCCTTGCGAGCTTCTTCCGTCTTGCGAGCTTCTTCGGCTTTACGTGCTTCTTCGGCTTTGCGTGCCTCTTCCGCTTTGCGTGCCTCTTCCGCCTTGCGAGCTTCTTCAGCCTTACGAGCTTCTTCGGCTTTGCGAGCTTCTTCAGCCTTACGAGCTTCTTCAGCCTTACGAGCTTCTTCAGCTTTACGAGCTTCTTCGGCTTTACGTGCTTCTTCGGCTTTGCGTGCTTCTTCGGCTTTGCGTACCTCTTCAGCTTTGCGAGCTTCTTCAGCCTTGCGTGCTTCTTCGGCTTTACGAACCTCTTCAGCTTTACGAGCTTCTTCAGCTTTACGGGCCTCTTCCGCTTTACGTGCTTCTTCAGCTTTACGTGCTTCTTCCGCTTTGCGAGCTTCTTCCGCTTTACGAGCCTCTTCTGCTTTGCGTGCCTCTTCAGCTTTGCGAGCTTCTTCGGCTTTATGTGCCTCTTCAACCTTACGAGCTTCTTCGGCTTTACGTGCCTCTTCCACTTTGCGAGCTTCTTCGGCTTTACGTGCTTCTTCAGCTTTACGAGCTTCTTCTGCTTTGCGAGCTTCTTCTGCTTTGCGAGCTTCTTCTGCTTTGCGAGCTTCTTCAGCCTTGCGTGCTTCTTCGGCTTTACGAACCTCTTCAGCTTTACGAGCTTCTTCGGCTTTGCGTGCTTCTTCGGCTTTACGAACCTCTTCAGCTTTACGAGCTTCTTCGGCTTTGCGTGCTTCTTCGGCTTTACGTGCTTCTTCCGCTTTGCGTGCCTCTTCAGCTTTGCGAGCTTCTTCCGCTTTACGTGCTTCTTCAGCTTTACGTGCTTCTTCCGCCTTGCGAGCTTCTTCAGCTTTACGAGCTTCTTCTGCTTTACGAGCCTCTTCAGCTTTGCGTGCCTCTTCAGCTTTGCGAGCTTCTTCAGCTTTGCGTGCTTCTTCAGCTTTGCGTGCCTCTTCAGCTTTACGAGCTTCTTCAGCCTTGCGTGCTTCTTCAGCTTTACGTGCTTCTTCAGCTTTGCGTGCTTCTTCAGCTTTGCGTGCTTCTTCGGCTTTACGAGCTTCTTCGGCTTTCCGTGCCTCTTCAACCTTACGAGCCTCTTCGGCTTTGCGAGCTTCTTCGGCTTTACGTGCCTCTTCAGCTTTACGTGCTTCTTCAGCTTTACGTTGTTCTTCCGCCAAGCGTTTTGCTTCTTCCTCTTTGCGTTGTTCTTCTGCTAAACGTTTCGCTTCTTCCACTTTACGTTGCTCTTCAGCAAGGCGTTTTGCTTCTTCTGCTTGTAGTTCAGCCTCTTTCATTGGGCTATAAAGGCGGTATTGATTACCATCTTTAACCAATTCATAACGCCATGTCCCCGCATCCACATAATTATCTACGAGAGTAACATTAAGCCCAGAAGATGGCATTTGCTGAAGCGTCATCAGAGTCAGGTGTTCTAAAGCGGTTGGTTCTGCACCTGTATTATGCACTTTTAATTTAAAATCACCTTGCGCTTGGCCATTAACTTGTAACTTATCTCCTAAATATTGGTTTAGATAAGTACGATAATTAAAAATACCGTTACCATTTAAATTGCCGCTGATCGTTAACGTATTAAATTGGCTATTGTTCGCTTGAGTAACAAAATCTGGATTCAGCGTAATTTCACTATTATTGAGTGCCAAACTACCTAAAGTAGTACTTGCAGGCATTGTCCAATTTGCGTTTTCTAAATTAACCGTTGTGCTTTCTGTCCCGCTAATTTGATGTGAAAAACGACTATTCGCTAAATTAAACTGAGCAGAATCTGATAATGTTACATTTCCCATTAACCGTGCATTATTCACAGTAGCATTCGCCTGATTAACAAGGTTTAACAAACCGGTTTGGGTTGCATTATGGCTTAATGTAAATTGACTATTCTGTGCTAAACTCACGTTACCGATTAAATCAACTAAGCCAGATGCCACCGCACTTGCTGAGCTCATTAGATGCACGTTACCATTGACTTTTGTTCTTGGTAATGAGTCGATTGTTTTCTGTTCTGTTAGATTTTCTGATTTACATTCTGTTAAGCCAGTCCAATCTGAACGGATACACACCAAATTCTCTTGATTTGGTGTCACACCAAAAGTGGCTTTAGCATTATTGCTTAATTGCCAATTACCATTAATTGCAGAAACATTGCGAGAAACGACCGCTTGTCCGTTCTGAATTTGGAAATTCTCAGCTGTAAAAGTGCGGTTAATCCAATCATCATCAATGATCACCTCTCCTCGGGTTGAACCTTCCATTTTGGCATGATTTTGATTTAAATGATTGTAAGCATGAGGCGTTGGACGACCGCTAAAAACTAACGTACCGCCATTTTGCGTGATATTGCCGTTTAAATTTGTCCCCCCAGAAAGCAACAAATGATTTTCTGCATTAACTGGTTGATAATTCACATTTAAACGACCATTTGTTTTGGCTTTATCTTGCTCACCAAACCAACCGTTAAATGCGATATATTTTTTATTGGTTAATTGTTTTGCATCACTATTAACAGTGGCATTTCCTGTAATGGTAATATTGGCTGCCTGAGTTTCATTACGGTTAACCAACATCGCACCTTCATCGATATTTTGAATACGCTCGAAGGTTAATGAATGACCGTTAAGATCTAAACGCCCACCACGGAAACCAAAATAAATGTTGTTCGGATCCACTTGGTTTTCGCTATTCAGTTTAACTGTTGCTCTCCCGCTAACGATCCCGACTTCTTTAAAGGCTTGCTTTTGACCCGCATCATCTGCTTGTTGATCTAATACAACAAGACCATTACCCACACTCAGGCTTCCTAAGTTTTTCCCTTTACCATTAACAAGTAAGGTTCCCAGCCCAATTTTGGATAAGCGATCGCCTTCCGGATTATGTACTTGCCATTCAACCGTACTTTCTTCTCCAACAGAGACACCAGCGCCTTGCCAAGTCACGGTGTTATCACTTGGTTTAACGGCAAAATCCCCTTCAAAATATAAGCCACCAGCTCCCTGATTTACCGTATTTTCGATAGTCAGTGTACCTTTTCCCATATCCCCTAAGTAGATATTTTTACCATGATGTAATGCTGGCGACCATGGATTCGGCCCTTTATAAGTTGGAGCTTCATCACCATTATTTCCGCCACGAGAATCAAATGGTAAAGCGCTATTATACAAACCAATGGTTTGGGAACGTCTGCCATTTTGCGTAATGGTGCCATTTCCATCTTGAGTTGTTTTTAATGTGTAATTTGCGTTATTTAAAAAGAATCTGGCAGCAAGATCTTGCTCTAGAACCTCTTCAAGATAATCTTGGCGTGCAATTTGATATCCATTGCCCACCGCAGCATAAGGATGCCCTTCACGTAACACACCGTTTAATAGCCATTTTCCCTGTTCCTTATCATAAATAAAGAAAGGAGAGCCACTATCACCTTGAGCGCCTGCAATTGGCAATGGACCATATTCATTAGGGGTTTGCACTCTGCCATTTAAATAGAGATGACCATCTCCCGTGCCGCCATCCATAAAGGTATTACCACCAGTAAGCCAAGCACCGCCATAGGCCAAGTCTGCGTTTGTATTATTGTTATCATCTTTCCAATATTGATGACCACTACCGACACGAACACGCATTGGGTATTTTTTCAAATCGGTATAAACCTTCCCATTCATGCGAGAAACCATTTCAATAGGCGCAACTTCAGTGACAAATTTAGCAAGTCTTGGATGTTGATAGTCTGTCATATAACGGTGCGTACTATCATTTTTATAGTTATAACGTTTGACGACTTTATATTTGAAATTGTGCTGATCGGGATTATGTCCTGTCATCCCAAAATCAACATCTTGATAACCTACATTATGCGCAACACTGATTAACGTTTGATCACCAACCAACGTCGCATATCCACCTTTTGCTAGGGAAGATAAATCAGGCATAGGTACACCTTTCATCATCGTACCTATCATTTCTCCTTTTTTATTGTAGATATCAATATCTTGAGCACCGACTGTGAACTTCCCTTTATTCTCAGCAAAATCACGATAATATTGGTAATTAATCCCAAAATAAGTATGTCCTGCCGATGCTTGCGAGGCTATCCCTAATGAAACGCAAGCGGTTAAAAAGTTAAGACGAAATGCAATTTTTTTCATAAAAATTACCTAAAAAGACCTCATAATTAAAATAATGAAACATAAAAGTGCGGTTATTTTCTGAAGGGATTTTAATCAAACCATTAAAAGGCACTGGAGAATATAAAGGCAGGATTTATGCTATAAATAATGGCTTAAAACGTAAATTTTAAGCCATTAGGATTTTTAAAATATATTTTTCGGCGATTATACTTGAAAGTAGCCAGCTAATAAAGGTTAAAAAATGTCAAATTATGATGAAAATTAAGCAGCTTAATTTTGCAAAAAATTGGCAAAATTAAACCGCTTGTAATTGCTCATAAAAAAACCCAAGCCTTGCTTGGGTTTTTGAAATTTGACTAAAATTATTTGATTTTAGCTTCTTTATAGATAACGTGTTTACGCACTACTGGATCAAATTTTTTGATTTCCATTTTTTCAGGCATATTACGTTTGTTTTTGTCAGTTGTGTAGAAGTGACCTGTTTCTGCTGTAGAAACTAAACGGATTTTCTCACGAGCACCTTTAGCTGCCATTTGTTAGCTCCTTAGATTTTTTCGCCACGAGCACGGATTTCAGCTAAAACTGCATCAATGCCTTTTTTATCAATAATGCGCATACCTTTCGCAGTTAAGCGTAAAGTTACGAAACGGTTTTCACTTTCAACCCAGAAACGGTGAGTGTGAAGGTTTGGTAAAAAACGACGACGAGTCGCGTTTAATGCGTGTGAGCGGTTGTTACCAACTGCTGGACGCTTGCCGGTTACTTGGCAAACTCTTGACATTTTAATTCTCCAATTACTTAAGTAAGTTATATGGTTCGGGCTATGGGGGCTGACTCAACACAGCATACCCACTACCTCGTCAGGTATCCACCCGACCAAAGTCATATTTAAAGACTTGCGATTATACGCATCTCAGAGTCCAAATTCAAGTGTTATTACATTTTCGCTTGGACTTTCTCTTCGGTAAAAGAAAAATAGTCACCTTTTCCAACAATAATATGATCCACAAACCGAATATCAACAAGATCACACGCCTGCTCCATTTTTTGGGTTAATTGTCTATCTGACTCACTTGGCACACAGCTGCCTGAAGGATGATTATGCGCCACAATAATTGCTGCAGCATTGTGTTTTAATGCGACTTTTATCACTTCTCTTGGGTAAACACTAGTTTGATTGATAGTGCCGAAAAACATTTTTTCGGTATGAATTAAACGATGTTGGTTATCTAAAAATAATACCATAAACACTTCTCGTTCATAATCTTCCAATTCAGCCTGAAAGTACATAATCGCCAATAATGGATCTGTGATACTCGCTTTGGCTTCCATTTCTTGAGAAAGGTAGCGCTTGGTCATTTCTTTAGTCGCCTGTAATTGTACATATTGTGCTAAGCCTAATCCTTTTATTTGGCAGAACGTTTCTTGACTAGCACTTAACAAACCGCGCAACGAGCCAAAAGCAATCAACACACTTTCCGCTAAATTCATGACGGGGATTCCTTTTATGCCGGTGCGAAGAAAAATTGCTAACAACTCTTCATCTGTTAATGATTGCGCCCCGTATTGCAATAATTTTTCTCGCGGCATCAACTCAATTTCTGATTGTTCCATTTTTGCTCATGCTCTTTTTAAATAGGCTTAGCATAAAATGGCAAAGCTCGTCCTGCAAAAACTCATCCTAAATTTTTCGAGTCACATCGCAAAAATTTTTGGTTGTGAGCATTTGCTTGTTTCGTTAAAATACTGGAACTATTTTCACATTTATTGAAAGCCATGCTCACAAATAAAAAAATTCTCGTTGGTATCACTGGCGGTATTGCTGCTTACAAAACCATTGAGCTCATTCGCCATTTCAAAAATGCAGGTGCAGAGGTGCGCGTTGTACTAACACCAGCTGCAGAAGCTTTTGTTACCCCGCTTACTTTACAAGCCATTTCAGGCAATGCGGTCTCTACTTCTCTGTTAGATCCACAAGCAGAATTAGCAATGGGGCACATTGAGCTGGCAAAATGGGCAGATCGTATTGTGATTGCGCCTGCTTCAGCAGATTTTATTGCGCGCCTTCGCTTAGGCATGGGAAATGACTTACTCTCTACCCTTTGTTTGGCAACAAGCGCACCAATCTTATTGGCACCAGCCATGAACCAACAAATGTTCAAACAAGCAGCTGTACAAGAGAATTTAGCAATTTTAGCTCAGCGTGGCATCACCTTTATTGGTCCGAATAGTGGTTTTCAGGCATGTGGTGATGTAGGCAAAGGCAGAATGTCTGAACCTATGGAGATTTTCCAAGCAGTAAGCGATTCATTTAATCTGCTACCAAATCTCGCTGATATCAGTGTTGTTATTACTGCTGGCCCAACTCAAGAAGCTATTGATCCAGTACGATATATTTCTAATCATAGTTCAGGAAAAATGGGCTTTGCGATTGCTGAGGCTTTTGCAAAACGAGGCGCAAAAGCCACACTCATTAGTGGCCCAGTTAATTTAGCAACACCGGCTAAAGTTAAACGAATTGATGTAGTTTCAGCCGAGCAAATGGCAGAACAAGCGGTCAAATTTGCACAACAATCTGCAATTTTTATTGGTTGCGCTGCTGTCGCTGATTATCGTGTTGCGGAAATTGCTACCCAGAAAATCAAGAAAACTAACGATAACGATGAACTTACGCTGAAATTGGTCAAAAACCCCGATATTATCGCAAGTGTTGCCCATTTAACGGAAAATCGTCCATTTGTGGTCGGCTTTGCAGCAGAAACGCAAAACGTGGCAGAATATGCCAAAAGCAAACTTCAACGTAAAAATTTAGATATGATTTGCGCCAATGATGTTTCTGGAGGGCAAGTTTTTGGACAAGACCAAAATGCACTCCATCTATTTTGGCAAAATGGCGAGAAAATCTTACCGCTTGCTGAAAAAGGCAAATTAGCAGAATTATTGGTTAATGAAATTGTTGAACGTTATCGTAAATAACACATTCAAATAACAAATGATTCGTTCAACCAAATTAACATAACCCATTTCTTTAAAGGTAAAAATGACCATGAAACAAATTGATTTAAAAATCCTAGATAGCCGTATTGGCACCGAATTCCCGCTGCCAACTTATGCAACTGAAGGTTCAGCCGGCCTAGACTTACGCGCTTTAATTGAAGCACCAATGACCGTTGAAGCCGGACAAACCGTGTTAATCCCAACGGGTATTTCAATCTATATTGCAGATCCAAATCTCGCAGCAGTCATTCTTCCTCGCTCGGGTTTAGGTCACAAAAATGGGATTGTGCTGGGCAATTTAGTTGGCTTAATCGATTCAGACTATCAAGGGCCATTAATGGTTTCTTTATGGAATCGTAGCGATAAACCATTTACTATCGAAGTAGGCGACCGCATTGCACAATTAGTTTTTGTTCCTGTTGTACAGGCAAGTTTTAACATTGTAACCGACTTCCAACAAACAGAACGTGGTGAAGGCGGTTTTGGTCACTCAGGCAAGCAATAATTCGAGAAACTATGACAGAACCAAAAATCAAAATGCCCAAAAAATCCATTAAAGAGCGCCAAGAACAAGTATTGGAAGTGCTCATTGGATTATTGAATTCAGAAGATGGAATGCAACGTGTCACCACGGAACGCTTAGCACAAGCGGTTGGTGTGTCTGAAGGTGCGCTTTATCGCTACTTCCCAAGCAAGTCCAAAATGTTTGAGGCATTGATTGAACGTATTGAACAAACGCTTACCCGTTATATTTACACTTGCAAACGCAAAGAACAAACAACCGCGACAGTCATCAAAGCGATTCTTTATACCATTATTGAATTTGCACGCAAAAACCCTGGGGTAACTCGTATTCTAACCGGCCATGCACTTATGTTTGAAGATCAGTTGCTCAAAGCTCGTATTGCTAAATTCTTTGATGGATTAGAGTTACAGCTAACTAATATTCTGCAAATGCGTAAATTGGAACCGGGAAGACGGTTTGAAGATGAGCGCCTTTTAGCTGGCTATTTGGTAAGTTATTGTGAAGGACAATTTCTACGTTTGATTCGCTCAAATTTCACCTCCAATCAACATCAAAATTTTGAAAAACAGTGGAGCATGATAAGACCTCTGTTTGACTAGGAGAATCTATGATCATTCCATGGGAAGAGCTAGAAGAAAGTACGCTTTATAACGTGTTGGACTCTTTCATTCTTCGAGAAGGGACAGACTACGGCAGACAAGAATTATCGCTTGAAGAAAAAAGAGCGCGTCTGCTAGCGCAATTAAAGGCAGAAAAAGTGGTAATTGTTTGGTCTGAATTACATGAAAGCCTAGATATTAAGGATAAAAAATCCTTTTTAGGTTCTCACTAATTTCTATGCTAAGATACCCCGAACTACCTCTAAATCATCAAAAGAAGCGGAAACAGGAATTTTTATGCAAGATATGACGCTTAGCACGGCACCTATTGATAATTTAACTCCATCACCCTCGATCCACGATCCTGTAGTCGAGTGGTTTTTAACTCAGTGTCATGTTCATCGCTATCCAGCAAAATATACACTTATTCAAGAAGGCGATGATGCCGATTCACTTTACTACATCGTAAACGGTTCAGTTTCTGTGTTTGTCAAAGATGATGAACACAAAGAGATGCTGTTAACCAACTTAGGGCAAGGAGAATTTCTAGGCGAAATTAGCTTGTTTGAAGAGAAAACTCAACCTCGCACAGCTTGGGTAAAAACCAAAGAAACCTGTGAAATTGCAGAGATTTCTTATAAAAAGTTCAAACAAATTATCCATATGAATCCGGATATTTTAATGTATCTTTCTGCCCAAATGGCGCGCCGTCTCAGACAAACCTCTCGCCAAGTGAGCAACCTAGCATTCTTAGATGTGGCTGGCAGAATTGCACAAACCTTAATGAATTTGACAAAGCAACCCGATGCAATGACCCATCCTGAAGGTATGCAAATTCGCATTACCCGTCAAGAAATCGGACAGATGGTTGGTTGCTCCCGTGAAACGGTTGGCAGAATCTTAAAAATGCTAGAAGATGACGGTCTCATTTCTGCGCATGGTAAAACCATCGTAGTGTATCGCGCTCGCTAAACGATTTCTTTATTCAACAAGCGGTTAATTTCTACTAAACTTTTGCAAAAGTTAGATAAAAATTAACCGCTTGTTTTTATTTTTAAATATCACAAAAGACATCCAATTTTTAGATACAAAAAGGGCATATCTTACGATATGCCCTTCTCGGATATTGCTATCTCTAATTAAGCTTAAACTTAATTATTTGATGATTTTCGCAACAACACCAGCACCTACTGTACGGCCACCTTCACGAATCGCAAAACGTAAACCTTCATCCATCGCGATTGGGTGGATTAATGATACTGTCATTTTGATGTTATCGCCTGGCATTACCATCTCTACGCCTTCTGGTAACTCGATTGTACCTGTTACGTCAGTTGTACGGAAGTAGAACTGTGGACGGTAACCTTTGAAGAATGGAGTATGACGACCACCTTCTTCTTTTGATAATACGTAAACTTCTGATTCGAAGTCTGTGTGTGGAGTGATTGAACCCGGTTTCGCTAATACTTGACCACGCTCGATTTCTTCACGTTTAGTACCACGTAATAATGCACCAACGTTCTCTCCCGCACGACCTTCGTCTAATAATTTACGGAACATCTCTACACCAGTTACTGTTGTTTTCGCTGTATCTTTGATACCTACGATTTCAACTTCA
>NZ_ALJP01000006.1:0-48534 GCF_000287615.1 Haemophilus sputorum HK 2154 | reverse complement strand
GCTGCACCAGTGTCACCTTTAGCACCTGTCGCACCATCTTTCACGATAGTTGAAGTGGTTTGACCGTTGCCATCTACGATAGTCACTGTGTGCGTACCGTTGTTGTTATCTACAACTTTAGCTTCTGCATTCTTACCGTTTGCACCAGTGTCACCTTTAGCACCTGTTGCACCATCTTTCACGATAGTTGAAGTGGTTTGACCGTTGCCGTCTACGATAGTTACTGTGTGTGTGCCGTTGTTGTTATCTACAACTTTAGCTTCTGCATTCTTACCGTTTGCACCAGTATCACCTTTCGCACCAGCATCACCTTTAGCACCAGTGTCGCCTTTAGCACCAGTGTCACCTTTAGCACCAGTATCACCTTTAGCACCAGTATCACCTTTAGCACCAGTATCACCTTTAGCACCAGTATCACCTTTAGCACCAGTATCACCTTTAGCACCAGTGTCACCTTTAGCACCAGTGTCACCTTTAGCACCAGTGTCACCTTTAGCACCTGCTACACCATCTTCACCTTTAGCACCATCTCTAATAATGGTTGTAGTTGTGGTGCCGTCGCTATTATTAACAGTAAGTGTATGAGTACCATTATTGTTATTGGTTACAGTTGCAGTAACGCTCTTACCATCAACACCATCTTTACCTTTAGCGCCATCTTTTGCTGTAATGATATATTTGTTATTTATTTGATCGTAGGTAACAGTAATATTGTCATCGCCAGATTCAATATTTGAATGGTATGTAACACATGTGACAGCTGGAGTCACGTTACCAGTACTATCTTTCTTCTCTGGGGTATACGTTACCTCAGCTGTTGTAGCCTTACCATTTATGAAATTAACAACATCACCGTTATAAACGCTCGATTTTGGCGCACCATTACCGCTAACCTTCCAATGATGGTTAGAAATCGCTTCTGCCACCATATATAATTGCGAACCATTGATCGCATCTGTTGAAGTTGAAGAAATACGACCTGCCGCAACATGGTGAATTTGACGCTCTTTACCTGCAGAACCCACAGAAACTACAGCGCCTTCACCTAATGTACTATTGTTACCTGCGAAGCCAGAATAAGTATAGCGACCAACTGTTGCAGTATCTGTAGGCTCATATTTATTATCAGTATTAGAACCGTTACCTAACGCTACGCTGTTTTCACGACTTGCATTAGATTGTAAGCCAATTGCTGTTGAATTATTAGCCGAAGCCACTGCTTCACGACCAATTGCTGTTGCATTATTTTTAGATGCCGCCGCATTGTAACCGATTGCTGTTGCATCTTCTTTAGTTGCTTTAGCTGTACGACCTACTGCAATTGCGTGGTCATGAGTTGCTTGAGAACCACCACCAATTGCTACTGATGAAAAACCATCAGATTTAGATGAAGAACCAATTGCAATTGAGTTTACATTAGTTGCACCAGTGTTTGGTCTAGCAAAAGAACCGATTGCGATAGAGTTATCGCCATATGCATGTGCTTTTGAGCCCACAGCTACTGCACCATCACGTGTAGAACGAGCTTTTTCACCCAATGCAACAGCCGCTAGCGCAGTACCTGCCACACTATTACTTCCCTGAGAACCAGCATATACACTTTGCGCTTCAGGAGCTACCTCAGCAAATGCACCAATAGCAATGGTAGAAGACTCTTTATCAGTATTGTTCTCTCTATCTACACCTGGTTTTAAACCTGAATTAGATGCAGCTTGTTTACCAATTGCAATCGCTAAATGGCTAGTTGCTTGAGTACGACTTGCAATAGCAACAGTATCTTGGCCAGCAGCTTGAGCTCTGTCACCAATTGCTGTCGCATTCACATTTGTTGCATTAGCATTGTTACCAATCGCCACTGTACGAATCATTGTTGCATTTGCTAAGTTACCGATTGCAACAGTTGCTTCACCTGTCGCTTGAGTACTTGTACCCATAGCAACAGATGCACCACCAGTTACGATGTTATTATTACCTACAGCAACACCCGCATCACTTGACACAGTATTGTTCGCACCGTAAATCGTTTTACCATCGCCAGTGCCACTCGCTGTGTTTTGATAACCTACAACAATAGAATTATCGGTTGCAGAGTTGCCCGGACGAGCATTTGGAGTAATAACGAGTTTACTATTTCTAAGTTCAATACCAAGATTTGCAAGTTCATTTAAATTAGTCGCTGCCTGTGCGCCCTGTGAAATCGCCACCGAGCTTATTACTGCACCAGCTACAGCTGTTAATTTTGCAATTTTTTGTGATTTAGTCTTGCCTTTTGCATGACCTAATTCGGAAACCGCCGTCCACGTTTGGGTTGCGTGGTTCCAAATAACTTTAAAGACTTTGTTCATTGAATTTGTGTTCCTTAAATAATTTATACACAATAACTGCATCCTCTTGATGCAGCCTTCAAGCAAATTACTATCCTCGTAATTTAGCCTTGCTATGATATAGCGACAAGCCTTATTTTCAAACGTGATTTACATAATCTTACTGCTTGACATTGGTTTAAAAAAGTAAACAAGCGGTTAAATTTTGCAACCATTTTGCAAAATTTAACCGCTTTATATGTTGAGCATTTATAGACAAACGTTTTCTATGTTAAAATCTTGCTAAAATCATCAAACTAAAGAGGACTTTTATGATTACCCTACACACCAATTATGGCGACATTAAAATTGCGTTAAATTTTGAAAAAGCACCCATTACAGCAAAAAACTTTGAAGACTACTGTAAAGAAGGTTTTTATAACGGCACCATTTTCCACCGTGTAATTGATGGCTTTATGATTCAAGGCGGTGGCATGACTGCTGGTTTAATTGAAAAAAATACCAAAGCGCCCATTCAAAATGAAGCGAGCAATGGTTTAAGCAACAAGCGTGGCACCATCGCAATGGCACGCACTTCAGACCCACACTCTGCCAGCTCACAATTTTTTATTAACGTGGCGGACAATGGCTTTTTAGATTACCGCTCAAAAGAGATGTTTGGCAAAACTGTTGTGCAGGAATGGGGCTATGCGGTGTTTGGCGAAGTGGTTGAAGGTATGGACATCGTGGATAAAATCAAAGGCGTTGCCACTGGGAACAAAGGTTTCCATCAAGATGTGCCAAAAGAAGATGTGGTGATTGAATCCGTCAGCGTGGAATAAGATGATAGGGCGCATTGAATGCGCCCTTTTTATATCAATCAATAAAAGAGAATAATATATGAAAACCTATCTTGTTGGTGGTGCGGTGCGCGACCAATTATTAAATCTACCCGTTAAAGATCGGGATTTTTTGGTGGTAGGCGCAACCCCTGAAATGTTACTGGCAGAAGGCTTTCAACAAGTAGGTGCAGCATTTCCTGTTTTTCTGCACCCTAAAACACAAGAAGAATATGCCCTTGCCCGCCAAGAGCGCAAAAATGGTGCAGGTTATCATGGCTTTATTTGCGATTTTTCACCGACAGTAACGATTGAGCAAGATTTAATTCGCCGCGATTTAACTATCAACGCAATGGCGCAAGATTTAACCAGTGGAGAAATTATCGACCCCTTTAATGGGCAAGCCGATTTAACCAATAAAGTGCTGCGCCATGTTTCCCCCGCGTTTGCCGAAGATCCGTTGCGAGTGTTGCGTGTTGCGCGCTTTGCGGCACGTTTTCATTCAATGGGGTTTCGCGTGGCAGAAGAAACGGTAAAACTGATGCAAAATATGACCGCTTGCGGAGAGCTTGCTCACCTTACCCCTGAACGGGTTTGGCTAGAAACGCAAAAAGCTTTTGAAACAGATTCGCCAGCCATCTATTTTTCACTGCTGCGTGAAATTGGCGCGCTAGCCGTATTATTCCCTGAATTGGATGCCCTTTTTGGCAAACCGCAGCCGGAAAAACATCATCCAGAAATTGATAGCGGTGTACATACTTTAATGGTGCTCACCCAAGCAAAACAATTTGCAAAACAGGCAGAAAATCCGACCGCTTTACTTTTTGCTGCACTTTGCCACGATTTAGGCAAAGGCTTAACGCCAGCAGAAATACTGCCCCATCACTACGGGCATGAACAAAAAGGCATTGCACCTGTAAGAGCATTATCGAATCGATTGAAAGTCTCTGATGATGAAAAAAGTTTAGCGCTGTTAGTGACTGAATATCACACGCACTGCCATAAAATCTCAGAACTTCGCCCTGAAACAGTGTTGAAGTTATTTAATGCGTTGGACGTTTGGCGTCGCCCTGCTCGCTTTCAAGATTTCTTATTCGCTTGCGAGGCAGATGCCCGTGGGCGATTAGGTTTTGAGCAACGGGAATATCCACAAGCAGCATTGGCTAAACGCTACTGGCAAGCAGCGTTACAAGTTGATGTGCAAGCGGTGATTGCCGATGGCTTTGAAAAACAAGCGATTCGTGAAGAATTAAATAAACGGCGTATTAAAGCGATTCGGTTAGAAAAAGAGAAAAGGATTCACGCATAAAAAAGGGCGTGTAATTCAAAACACGCCCTTTCAATTGAGGTTACGCTTTACGCCAAGTGGTTCCGTTTGGCGTATCTTCTAACACAATATTCATTGCTTTGAGTTTATCGCGCACTTCATCTGCTACAGCCCAGTTTTTAGCTGCTTTGGCTTCGTTACGTTTTGCAATCAGTGCTTCTATTTCCGCTGCTTCATCTGCATTAGATTCGCCTTTTAAGAAACTCTCTGGGTCTTGCTCTAACAAGCCTAATACGCCCGCTAATGCTTTTAAACGAACCGCCAAGCCATTAGCTTGCGCTGGGTCTTCCGCTTTTAATTTATTCACTTCGCGTGCGATTTCAAATAGCACGGCTAATGCGCCTGGGGTATTAAAATCATCATTCATTGCAGTTTCAAATGCGCTGATATACTGCTCTCCGCCTGCTGGTGCAACAGTTAAATCACAACCTCGCAATGCGGTATATAAACGCTCTAGCGCTGAACGGGCTAAATCTAAATTATCCACGCTATAATCTAACAAACTACGATAATGCGCGGTGAGGAAGAAATAACGCAAACTTTCTGCATCATATAAGCCAAGCATATGGCGAATGCTGAAGAAATTGCCTAGCGATTTAGACATTTTTTCTTTATCAATCGTCAACATGCCTGTATGAAGCCAGTAATTGACATATTCGCCACCATGCGCACAGCAAGATTGTGCAATTTCATTTTCATGATGCGGGAACATTAAATCTGAACCGCCACCATGAATATCAAAATGTTCGCCCAATTCTTGGCTATTCATCGCGGAACATTCGATATGCCAACCCGGACGACCATTGCCCCACGGGCTTTCCCAACTTGGCTCATTCTCTTTAGACATTTTCCATAATACGAAATCCATCGGATTTTTCTTCACCGATTTAATTTCAACACGCGCGCCTGCCTGTAACTGCGCTAGGTTTTGGCGAGAAAGCGCGCCATATTGCGAGAACGATTCCACATCAAACATCACATCGCCATCAGCTGCCACATAAGCATGCCCTTTAGCAATCAGCTTTTCGACCATTGCAATGATTTCTGGGATATGTTGAGTGGCACGTGGCTCAACATCTGGGCGCAGAATGTTGAGATCATCAAAATCTTTATGCATTTCTGCAATCATTCTTTCAACAAGCGCATCACAAGTTTCGTTGTTTTCGAGCGCACGTTTAATGATTTTATCGTCCACATCCGTAATATTACGTACATAACGCAGGTTGTAACCTAAATAACGTAAATAACGCACAATCACATCAAAAGAAACAAAAGTTCGCCCATGCCCAAAATGACAAAGATCGTAAACCGTTACCCCACAGACATACATACCAACTTGATTCGGGTTAATCGGCTTAAATTCTTCTTTCTCACGTTTTAACGTATTATAAATTTTGAGCATAGTGTCCTCTTTTGTTTATGCTGAAGATATTGAATGGGTTCAAGTATAGCGAATAAGCGGTCGTTTTTTTAGAGAATTTTGCAAATTTTTTACAATCGTTTTCACATCCGCCATGGTATTTTTTCTATAATACTTCATATTGTAAAAATAACATGATGTTCTATACCTAAAGGATACCTAAGCTATGGCTAAAAAAGCTAATAAAAAGACGAATAAAAAAACTATCTGTTTGAATATGATTGTCAAAAATGAATCCGCCATCATTAGAGACACGCTAGAAAATATTACTTCACACATTCCGCTAGATTATTATGTGATCAGTGACACGGGTTCAGATGATAACACTGCTGAAATTATCGAAAACTTTTTCAATGAAAAAGGCATTAAAGGTGAAATTCACCACGATGAATGGGTGAATTTTGCGCATAATCGCAACTGTGCCCTAAAACACGCTGAAGGTAAAACAGATTACGTTTTAATTTTTGATGCCGATGATCGCTTTACAGGTAACTTTGTTCTGCCAGAAGAACTGACCTCGGATTGCTACTATTTGCGTATGGCAAATGGCATTTCTGGCGCTAATGTCTATTACCGTCCATTACTTTTTACTAACGATGGTGGCTTTTACTGGCGTGGCGTATTACATGAATTTATTGAACAACGCAAAAAAACCTCTGTAAAACAAAATCTATCTGGTGACTATTTTATAATTAGTGGCCGTTTTGGTGCACGTAGCCAAAATGCACAAAAATACCTGCACGATGCACAAGTTTTAGAAAAAGCCTTTTATGCCCCTGAAGATGAAGATCTTAAAAGTCGCTACGCATTTTATACTGCACAATCCTATCGTGATGCAGATATACCTCAAAAAGCGATTGAATGGTATGCCAAACGCGCTAATTTAGGAGAGTGGTATGAAGAAGTTTACTATTCACTTCTTCAAATTGCCTTACTAAAAATTGAATTAAACGCCTCGCTCGATGAAGTGCAAAGTTTATTATTAGCCGCTTATGAATATCGACCGCAACGTGCTGAAAGTCTTTATCATTTAGCAAGACAACTACGTTTTCACGATAAAATTAAACTTGCTTATATTTACGCTAATGCAGCGGCGAGCATTCCATTAAATAATGATATTCTTTTTGTCGATCACTCCGTTTATGAATGGAAAGCCAAAGACGAACTTGCGGTTAGTGCATATTGGGTGGGAAATTACCAATTATGTCATGACCTTTGTGTAGAATTACTCAAAAATTCATCTATTCCAGAGCAAGATAGAAAACGTTTCCAAGAAAATTTAAAATTTGCCAAAGAGCATCTTTAAAAGGTTGTCTCTTTCCATATAGGATAAAATAAAAAATGAATCAAAAGCTGGTTGGATTAAGTATGGTTCGTAATGAAAGTGATGTTATTGAAACTTTTGTTCGACATAATTTAACATTATTAGATGAACTTCATATTATCGATCATAATAGCAGCGATAATACCAGAGAAATTCTAACACTTTTAAAAGAAGAAGGGTTACCACTTCATATTTACCACTACAATGAATTAGAATACGCACAGGAACGGATCTTAAATAATATCATGCGTCATATTATAAATAACGATAATAGTATTGACTATATCTTTCCATTAGACGCTGATGAGTTTATTTATTGCCATTCTCGTGAAACATTAGATATTTTTCTAAAACTAATCCCTCAAGATCGTGTTGGAATGTATACTTGGCGAGGTTATCTTCCAAATACTACAGAACACGATCCTGATTTTCTTTATCATTTTACAGATCAACGTAAAGAAGAAATTCTCACGCCTAAAGTAATTATTCCTAGAGCAATTGCAGAAACCTGTACATTAACTATTGGAAACCATTACGTAAGAGATAGCAATGGTAAAGAAATAAAAAGCTTTGTGTTTATTGCACCAAATAGTCATCACTTCTACTATTGGTTTATCAATAGATTCAGTGCTGAATTTATTGAAACAGATGAGCTATGGCTAGGGCATTATCCAATTCGTTCAACCGCACAGCAAATTAAAAAGGTCTTAGAAAAATCTATTACGATGGTCATGGAAAAAAAAGGTTATCGTGATTTGGCTTGGGAAAACCAGTTACGCGATTTGCTCTCTCAACATATGCAAATATCCATTGAACAACTGCGTTTCATTGCCTATAAATATCGTGCATCTGATGCCACACAAACACAGGTTGCTCATCAACAACCATTACGCTCAACAAAATTACCATTAAAATACCAACATTTAATGAATAATGATCCGCTTCCCGTATTGGCAAAACTTATTCTTGATCTTGCTGGTAGATTACGCTAGTTTTCTAGCGTAATTGTTACATTTATAACTCTTGATTTGGGCGCATAATTAAATACGCCCAATCTAAATGACGGAAAAACCAATATTTCTTTCGTTCAAATAATTCTGAATTTTGATTATCCCAAGGTTTATGTTTTGCTGCATAATGGATAATCCTTGGAGGAGTCTCTAACTCAACTTTATTAGTCCCGTACTGTTGTTTAATTGCTTCAATATATTGAACTTGAACGTTATTAGCTAAACCGTAATATTTTGCCTTTTCTCGTAAAACCATATTCAAAATACACTGATCACCATATAACACTTGTTCAGCATATTCCTCGGCTGTTTTCAGCAATGTATCAACGATCCATTTTTCTCGCCATTGAACACAATCAATTAGTAAAACACCGCTATTAAAATATTTTGTTGAAACTGATTTATCTAAATAAGTAAAAGGGAAATATTCTCCTAGTCCATAATCTTTTATGACCCCGACTGGCGCCCCATTAAGATCACTATAATAAAATTCAGATAATGAACCATTTACAATAATATCCGCATCTAAATATAACACGCGTTCTTGATGAATTAAGTTAGGAATCATTAAACGGTAATAACTACTTGAAGAAGAAATATGATCTAACGTTTTATAATTTTTAAAAACATCATCTGAAATATGAATAGAAAATAAATGATGCCCTATTTTTTCAAGCTTAGTTTGAATACCTTCAAACCATTCTTGTGGGATATCATTATGTAAAACATAAAAATTAACTTTCTGATTATAGTAACAAATAGATTTAATTAACGCCTCTAAATGAGGGGTATATTTTGCATCAATTGTAAAAGCGATATTCATATAGTCGTTATTTGAATGAATCATTATCCTTCCCTAGCTTTTCTCTTTTAAATTCTGATTTTTGCATTATATCAGCAAATACGATATCAGCATAAATACATTCCATTCTTATGATTTAGGGATTCTGACTTGAGTACTAAATTAAGAACCGTAAAACATCCAAAAAAATAGCCCCGAAAACGGGGCTAAATCAGAACTTTTAAGACTTATAAACTTAAGGTTTTGGGCCTGCAGCAACTAACGCTTTACCTTCATCATTCGTTGTATATTTCACAAAGTTTTTCACAAAACGGTCAGCTAAATCTACCGCTTTAGTTTGCCATTGTGCTTTGTCTACATAAGTATCACGCGGGTCTAAAATTGCTGGGTCTACATTTGGTAACGCTTTTGGGATTGCCAAGTTAAAGATTGGTAATTCACCCATTTCTGCTTTTTCAATTGAACCATCTAAAATCGCATCAATAATACCGCGGGTATCTTTAATAGAAATACGTTTACCTGTGCCGTTCCAACCTGTATTTACTAAGTAAGCTTCTGCGCCTGCTGCTTCCATACGTTTAACTAACACTTCTGCATATTTTGTTGGGTGTAGAGATAAAAACGCTGCACCAAAACATGCTGAGAAGGTTGGGGTTGGTTCAGTAATACCACGCTCTGTACCCGCTAATTTTGCGGTAAAACCAGATAAGAAGTAGTATTTGGTTTGTTCAGGCGTTAGTTTAGACACTGGTGGTAATACGCCAAATGCATCTGCGGTTAAGAAGATCACTTTTTTCGCATGACCTGCTTTTGACACAGGTTCCACAATGTTATCAATGTGATAAATCGGGTAAGAAACACGAGTATTTTCAGTTTTTGAACCGTCTGCAAAGTCAATTGAACCATCTGCACGTACAACCACGTTTTCTAATAATGCATCACGACGAATTGCACGGTAAATATCTGGCTCATTTTCAGCACTTAAGTTGATTGTTTTCGCATAGCAACCACCTTCGTAGTTGAATACGCCACTTTCATCCCAACCGTGCTCATCGTCACCAATCAATTTACGTTTTGGATCAGTTGAAAGTGTTGTTTTACCTGTACCAGATAAACCGAAGAATACGGCTACATCGCCATCCTCGCCAACGTTTGCTGAACAGTGCATTGAAGCAACACCTTTTAACGGTAATAAGTAGTTCATCATTGAGAACATACCTTTTTTCATCTCACCGCCGTACCAGGTACCACCAATTAACTGTATGTGTTCAGTTAAGTTAAACGCGACAAAGTTTTCAGAATTTAAGCCTTGTTCTTTCCAGTTTGGGTTAGTTACTTTAGAACCATTTAATACTACGAAATCAGGCTTAAATGTTTTTAATTCTTCTTCTGTTGGGCGAATAAACATATTTTTCACAAAGTGCGCTTGCCATGCTACTTCGGTAATAATACGCACGGCTAAACGGTGATGTTCGCTTGCCCCACAGAAAGCGTCAATCACGAAAAGACGTTTGCCAGAAAGCTCACCAGTCACTAATGCTTTTAAGCTTTTCCAAGTTTCTGGTGTCATTGGTTTATTATCGTTTTTTGCTGTATCACTTGTCCACCAAACATGCTCTTTTGAAGAATCATCATAAACGATATATTTATCTTTTGGAGAGCGACCAGTAAAGATCCCTGTATCCACAGCAACTGCACCAGTATTCGTTAATACGCCTTTTTCATAACCTTCAAGGTTAGATGCCATTTCCTCTTCAAAAAGTTGCTCATAGCTCGGATTACGAACAATTTCTTTTACTTGAGTAATACCAAGTTGCGCTAGTTCTTGTTCAATAGGATTAAACATAAAATCACCTCACTCTTAATTGTTTTAAAATTTTGATAAAAGTTTATCAATTATCGAAAAATAAAAATGCCAACTGCATCACATTTTGAGAAATTATACGCCAAAAAGTTTCTTAAAAAACAACAAGCGGTCGATTTCTCCTCCATTTTTGCAAAAAATGAAGTGAAATAGACCGCTTGTTTTTCCGTTTTCTTATCTTAATAAGATACCACTAAATTTGTTGTGCTATCTTAACGAGCAACATGCAATTCAAGTTGTTTGAAGTATTTGATTGTTTTCACTTTAAGCTCTTGTGTGGCTGGCTCATCACAAACAACTAATGCGTGCTTATGCATTTGTAGCGCAGAAATTGTCCACATATGGTTAATAGCACCTTCTACGCAAGCTTGCAGTGCTAAAGCCTTGTTGTATCCTGTGACCAAAATCAATACTTCTTCAGCATCAAGCAAAGTCCCAACACCAACGGTTAGCGCAAATTGCGGCACTTGATTAACATCGTTATTAAAGAAACGCGAGTTTGCAATGATCGTGTCTTCCGTCAATGTTTTTATACGGGTGCGAGAACTTAATGAAGAACCCGGCTCATTAAATGCCACATGACCATCTACGCCAACGCCACCCATAAAGAGATTAATTTTGCCATAAGACTGAATTTTCTCTTCATAACGGGCACATTCTGCGGTTAAATCTTCTGCCATACCATCAAGCAAATTGATGTTTTCTGATGGAATATCAATATGGCTAAAGAAGTTTTTGTGCATAAAGGTGTGATAACTTTCAGGATGCTCTGCCGGAAGCCCTACATACTCATCCATGTTAAAAGTCACTACATGCTTAAAACTCACCACGCCTTGTTGATAGAGTTTGATCAATTCTTGATAAGTTTTAAGCGGAGTACCGCCAGTTGGTAATCCCAAAACGAAAGGCTTATCCGCTGTCGGCTGGAAAGCATTGATTTTATTGGCAATATAGCGTGCTGACCACACTGCAACATCATTTGCCGTATCTAGGGGAACAAGACGCATAAAAATTCCTTTTGTTAAGATAGCTTATTATTGCCCCCTCTTTCATAAGAGGGGACAATTCAAACCTAAGTGAAATTTAAGTTTTTATCACCGCAAGCGGTCTTATTTTTCTATTACTTTGCAATTAAGCAATAAATTTCTCATATAAGCCTTTAGCAACTTCTAATTGTTTCGCAGTTGCTTTCGCGGTCATTGGCTCACGGCAGTAGCCTGCATCAACGCCTTGGCATTTTAAGATTTCTTTAATGGTGAGATATAAGCCATTTGCTAAAATACCTTCAATTAAATCGTTGGTGACATGTTGTACTGCAAGCGCTTCAGCTAATTTACCTTGTTGGGTTAATTCAAAAATTTGACGCGCGCGAATACCGTTAACGTTAAAGGTTGAACCAATAGCGCCATCTACTCCTAAAGCTGCCGCTGGTAACATCATTTCATCGAAACCAGCCCAAATTAAATGGTTTGGATATGCTTTTTTCAAACGTTCTAATAAATAAAAATCACCTGCTGTGAATTTTACCCCTAAGATTTTCGGGTTTTGGTAAAGCTCACCAAATTGCTCAACCCCAATATTAACGCCTGTTAAGAACGGAATTGAATACACAATCATATTGTTACCAGTTTCTGCAATAATGGTATCGTAGTAGTGTTTGATTTCAGCAAAGCTAAATTTGTAGTAGAACGGTGTAACCGCAGATAAGCTGTCATAACCTAATTCTGTTGCATATTTACCAAGCTCTACCGCTTCTTGTAAATTAACACTACCAACTTGAGCAATTAATGCAATTTCATCTTTTGCTTCATCTTTTGCGATGCGGAAAATTTCTTTTTTCTCAGCAGTTGAAAGCATAAAGTTTTCACCCGTTGAACCACCAACATATAAGCCATCTACTTTCATTTTATCAATATTATGGCGAATAATTTGGCGTAAGCCTTTTTCGTTGATAGAGCCATCTTCATTAAATGAAACTAATAATGCACTGAAGATACCTTTTAAATTTTTCATTTTGTATTCCTTATTTGAAACGAATTAAATTAAATTTGTTGTTCTGCCCATGCAGCAGCGCCGATTAAACCAGCATCACCACCATATTGAGCAGCTGTCAAATCACATTGATAAAAATGTGGCATTGCATTTAAATGCCGTGTCACACAAGCTAAATAGCCTTTAGCTAAACCTACACTGCCACCTAACACCACTTTTTGTGTATCTAAACCAATCACTAAATCTGCAATTAAATTAGCAATCGCTTTTGCAGATCTTTCAACTAATTCGACCGATTGTGGATCGTTTTCATGGTAGCGCTCAAACACCTCTTTCGGGCTACATGGTTTCTCCCATTGGCTAGAAACCGCTTCAATTGCACGACCTGAAGCGATGGCTTCTACACATCCGCGTCTGCCACAACCACATACTGAGCCGTTAGGATCTGCCAAGGTATGCCCGATATGCCCCGCAATTCCACGAGGTTCACACAACAATTTTCCTTGTTGAATAATGCCGCCACCTACGCCAGTGGAAACCGTAATAAAGACAAAATTTTGAACTAATGCTTTGTCTTCATGTTGATACTCTGCACAAGCTGCTGCTTGTACGTCATTGAGTAAGAAAATAGGTTTATCGGTATGGCGCGCAAAACTCTCTTTTAATGGAAACTCTGCCAACCCACCTAAATTTTTTGGATTGAGCGCCGTTAAAACACCTTGGTTAATAATCCCAGTAGAAGCCACACTAATGGCATCAAACTGACCTTGATAATGCGCTACTAACTCAGCTAAAGCTTGATGCATCGCTTGTGCGCCTTCAGCTTGTGGCGTTCGAATTTGTAATCGATCGCTTAATTGATTATTTTCTACCAAAGCGCTGGCGATTTTCGTGCCTCCAATATCAATGGCTAGACAACGCATAAGCTCTCCTTAAGCTTTCGCCGAGTGAATGGCTTTCACAAACCAAGAAACAATATGTTCTAAACGGGTTAAGGCTGAACCGACAGTCACTGCATCAGCACCAATTTCAATCGCGGTTTTGGCAAGCTCTGGCGTATTGTACCGCCCTTCTGCCATAACAAAACAGCCTGCTGCTTTGAGATCTTTCACCAGTTGATAATCTGGTTCAGCAGGAATTTCTCCTCCAGTATAACCTGACATTGTGCTGCCGATAATATCAAAACCAAGTTGTTGGCAATAAAGCCCTTCACTTAAATTTGAGCAATCCGCCATTGCTAAACAGCCGTTGTCATGGATACGTTTAACCGCCGTTGGTAAATCAACAGGGCGGATTCGATCCGTGCCATCAACTGCAATAATATCTGCACCCGCTTTCGCTAACGCATCAATATCTTCTAAAAATGGCGTAATGCGAATAGGGGTATCGGGTAAATCTCGCTTAACAATACCGATAATTGGTACCTTAACCGCTGCTCGAGCAGCCTTTAAGTTCTCAACACCTTCAATTCGAATACCGGCAGCACCACCAGCCACGGAAGCTGCAGCCATCGCTGCAACAATGGATGGATCGTCCATCGGACCATTATCTACTGGTTGGCAGGATGCTATCAATCCATGCTCAATCTGTTTAAGCGCACTGCGATTTAACTCAGACATATCGCCTCCTATAAATAATTTTCAAGAATTTTTGTTAGTCGAGCATACCCTGGTGCATTAAAATGCAAGCCATCTATGCTAAGTGTGGCATCCAAATTGCCATTTTCATCCAAGAATGCCTGATAGGTTGGTACAAAGGTCATCATCTCTGGGCAATGCTCACGTAAATAAGTATTTAAGTGAATGATTTGCGCATTTGTTACCGTTGAGATTTGATTCACTGGTGTGGCTTCAAGCAAAAAATAGTGAGTTTTGGGGGCTGCAAGCGGTCGAATTTCTGTCAAAATTTGCAAAATCCAATCCAACACTTTAGCCGGAGAATAATCAGGCTCTTTGACAATATCGTTTACACCTAAAAAGATAAATACCGTTTTACCCAGATGAGCAATCCGTTTTTCTTTGGCAATCACATCCAAATACTGCCGAGTACTTACCCCACTAATGCCTAAGTTTGCAACTGCTTTACCTTTTAAGCTGCATTCTGGTTCGATGTTTTGCCACATATCAAACAACGAATGCCCGATTAAGGTAATCGGGGCTGCTTTTTCAAACTCTGCTTTTTTCTCAACATAGCGTGAATAAATGTCTTGATCTGTCAGCATGATAGCCTCCATTCAAATTTGTGGGCTGATTATAGCCACTTTGAAGTATTACTTCATCTTTTTTTTATAAATTTGTGATGTCGATCTCATTTTTGAAATAAAACTCCAAAACAGATTGCTAAATTTAAAACAAGCAGAGTATGATACGCACAACAGAGCATTGCTCTTATTATTCTCTTATCTTTCATATTCTCTTATTTAAGGAGCATATTATGGGTACTCAATTTGAACTCAACCCATCTCGTCGCCACTTCATGAAATTATTAGCAGGTGTGGGCGCAGGTTTTGCCTTTAGTAGCACTTTAGGCACATTTACGAATAAAGCCTTTGCTGCACCAGCTGCGGGTTCCGCTATTGAAGCGGGGATCGCTTATCCAATTTCAACTGGTTTTGACCCGCTTACCTCAAGTGGCGCCTCTTCTATGGCTGCAAACTTACATATTTTTGAAGGTTTAGTTGATTTACACCCAGCGACTCGCCAACCTTATTTAGCGTTAGCAGCAAAAGAGCCTGAACAAAAAGATGAAACGACTTATCACATTACCTTAAGAGAAGGGGCTAAATTCCACGATGGTACACCGGTAACCACAGAGGATGTGGTCTATTCCTTCGAACGTGTATTAGATCCAGCGAAAGCCTCATTATTCGCTCAATTTATTCCATTTATTGAATCAGTAAAAGCGTTAGACGATAAAGTCGTGGAGTTCAAATTAAAATATCCATTTGCTCTCTTTAAAGAACGTTTAACTATCGTAAAAATTGTACCAAAACATGCTGTAGAAGCAGGCCAAGCGGCATTCGATGCTAAACCAATTGGTTCTGGCCCTTATAAATTTGTTTCTGCAACCAAAGATGACCGTATCGTGTTTGAAGGTTTCGATGGTTACAATGGTGCATACCCTGCATTAGTTTCTAAAATGACTTGGTTCTTACTGTCAGATGATGCAGCTCGTGTTACTGCGCAAGAATCTGGACGTGTACAAGCGATTGAATCTGTTCCTTATTTAGATTCAGAACGCTTAAAACGCAAAGGTAAAGTGGAATCAGTACAATCATTCGGTTTACTCTTCTTAATGTTTAACTGTGAAAAAGCGCCGTTTAACAATCCGAAAGTACGCCAAGCATTACACTATGCGATTGATACACAAAAACTGATTGATGTTGTTTTCTTAGGTAACGCACAAGCAGCAAGTTCTTATGTGCAAACCACACACCCAGACTATGTAAAAGCAACAACAGATTACACCTTTGATAAAGCAAAAGCAGAAGCGTTATTAGCAGAAGCAGGTTTAACTGAGCTGAAATTTGAATTGCTTACCACAGACCACAGCTGGGTGAAAGAATGTGCACCATTGATTTTAGAATCTTGGAATAGCCTTAAAGGTGTGAAAGTCAGCTTACAACACTTACAATCTGGTGCGCTTTACAGTTCACACGTTGATACTGGTAACTTTGATGTTGTTATCGCCCCAGGTGACCCTTCTGTATTCGGTAACGACTTAGACTTATTATTAAGCTGGTGGTACCGTGGTGATGTATGGCCAAAACGCCGTTTCCGTTGGGCAAATACCCCAGAATATGCAGAAGTGCAAAAACTCTTAGACGAAGCAGTGAAAAACCCAGCTGGTGCGAAAGAGGCTTGGACAAAAGCAATCAATATCATTGCTGAACAAGCTCCACTTTACCCGATTGTGCATCGTAAATTGCCAACCGCGTGGAATGATAAAGTCCTAACTGATTTCCAACCGCTTCCAACTACAGGGCTTTCATTCCTTGGCGTAGGGCGTAAATAACGCCAAACAAGCGGTCATTTTTGCAAAACAATTTACAAATTAGACCGCTTGTCTAAATTGCAGTGTGTGTGAAAAACTGATTTCACACACACTTTCAAATAATCCATACACCCTACTAATCCAATCAATAATAATTCAATAGGATTTCAATTCCTTTTTTAAGGAGAATCTCATGGAAATCATTCTTAAACTACTCTGGCGCCGGCTTATGGCTCTGCCAGTTATGATTTTAGGCGTGAGTGCACTTGTCTTTATCGTCTTACAATTTACCCCTGGCGATCCTGCAACTATTGCCTTGGGCGAAAGTGCCTCTGAAGCAGCGAAAGAAATTTACCGCGAACAACACGGATTAAACGATCCTGTTATCGTGCAATATTTCCGCTTCTTAGCCAATTTATTCGTGCTTGATTTTGGTATGACAACACCACCGGAACAGCCGATTGTGGATATGATTGCCAAAGCATTCCCGCTCACTTTACAACTTACCTTTATCGGGGTTTTCTTAGCCGCTATCGTTTCATTTAGCTTAGGCGTAACCGCAGCACTTTACCGCGATCGTTGGGTTGACCAAGTTATTCGCTTTATCTCTGTTGCAGCTGTTGCGACACCCTCTTTCTGGCTCGGTATTTTATTGATTCAATACTTTTCATTGAAATTAGATTGGTTACCTTCTGGTGGTTTTGTCCCATTTAGCGAAGATCCGCATGAATATGTGCGTTCTATGATTCTTCCATCACTTGCTCTTGCTGTGCCAGTCTGTGCTTCATTGATTCGTGTGGTGCGCACCACCATGGTAGAAGAAATGGATAAAGACTATGTCCGTACTGCCATTGGTAATGGTGTTCCTTATGCAACTGTTATTCGTCATAACGTTTTACGTAATGCCTTAATTACGCCAGTTACCGTATTGGGGTTACGCGTGGGTTATTTACTCGGTGGTGCGGTAGTTATCGAACAAATTTTCGACCTACCTGGCATGGGAAAATTAATTTTCAATGGTATCGTCAATCACGACTTAAATTTAGTGCAAGGTGTGGTACTTACCATTGCCTTTACCTTCGTGTTAGTCAACATTGTGGTTGATATTCTTTACTTGCTCATCAATCCAAAAATTCGGAGTCTATAATGTTTCGCCAAGGATTAGCTCAACGCCTTGCCTCCGGCGGTGCAAGATTTAAAGCGTTATCGACGAGCTCAAAAATCGCCTTAATTTTTATTCTCTTAGTGGCATTAGTTGCAATTTTTGCACCATTAGTTGCCCCTTATGATCCATTACAAACGATTAGACCGGTACAATCCCCAAGTGGTGAATTTCTCTTTGGTACAGACCGTTTAGGACGTGATATTTTCTCACGTATGGTGTGGGGTGCAAGAACCTCCCTCTTTATCGGTTTAGGTGCGGTTGGTTTTGCCATTCTCTTTGGTGGAATTTTAGGTGCAACAGCTGCAACGGCTGATAAATGGGGCAATGAGATCATCATGCGTTTGATGGATATTCTCATGGCATTCCCTGGTATTGCATTAGCTGCAGTGTTACTTGCAACATTCGGCAATTCTGTACCGGTTATCATCATTACTATTGCGATTGTTTATACCCCGCAATTAGCGCGTGTTGTACGTGCAAACGTGGTTTCACAATGGGAAGAAGACTATGTGCGCGCTGAACGTGTCTTAGGTGGTAGCCGTAGCTATATTTTACTCAAACACGTTGTTCGCAATACGGCTGCGCCAGTATTAGTATTCGCAACGGTAATGGTTGCAGATGCGATTGTGTTTGAAGCGTCACTTTCTTTCTTAGGTGCAGGGGTACAACCTCCATTCCCATCTTGGGGTAACATCTTATCTGAAGGACGTAACTTAGTATTAAGCGGTTTCTGGTGGGCAACCACTTTTGCGGGAATCATGATCTTACTTACCGTATTAGCGCTTAACATTTTGGCTGAAGGTTTAACGGATGCGTTAGTGAATCCAAAACTCAAACGTTCAACACAAAGCAAAGAAGATGTGGCAAAACCATTAGCGACCGATGTACAAGAAGCGATGGCAGAAACCTTAGCGCTCAAACGCTATTTAGCAAAATTGCATGAAAAAGAGACCGCTCGTACAGACCGTATGCCACTTAATCCAAATGCAAAAGTGATTCTTGAAGTGAAAAATCTTTCTATTCGCTTCCCGAATCGTTATGGCGAAATTCCGCTCGTGGATAATATCAGCTTTAAGGTGCATGAAGGTGAAACAATGGGCTTGGTAGGTGAATCTGGTTGTGGTAAATCTATCACCGCATTCTCTATCATGGGCTTATTACCAAAAACAGCGAAAATCACAGGGGAAATCTTATTTACCGACCGCTCTGGTAAACAACATGATTTATTGAAGTCACCTGATCTCAATGCTTTACGTGGTCATGAAATTTCAATGATTTATCAAGATGCATTAAGTGCGTTGAACCCATCTATGCGTATCAAAGATCAGATGGCTCAACTCATTAGCCGTGGCGGTAAACAAAGTGCTGAAACCTTGTTGAAATGGGTAAAACTTGACCCAGAAAAAACGCTAAATCGTTACCCTCACGAACTTTCAGGTGGTCAACGTCAACGTGTTCTGATCGCAATGGCACTCGCACGTGAACCGAAATTACTCATTGCTGATGAACCAACCACTGCATTAGATGTGACCGTACAAGCTGAAGTGATTAAATTACTGAATGAATTACGTGAAAAACTTGGCTTTGCCATGGTATTCGTTAGTCATGATTTAGCATTAGTTGCACAAATTGCACACCACATTACGGTAATGTATGCAGGACAAGTTGTGGAAGCAGCACCGACTACGCCATTACTTGCTAACCCAACGCATGAATATACTCGTGGTTTACTAGGTTCTGTGCTTTCAACTGAATTACGTGCTAAACGCTTATATCAAATTCCAGGCAGTGTGCCTTCACCATTTGATTTTGCAAGCGGTGACCGATTCGCAAGTCGTTCGCTCCGCCCTGATGCTAACCCAGCACAGCGCTTACCGTTAGTAGAAGTAGGCGATCACCCGCAACACCGTTGGGCATCTCACTTAGATTCATCACAATAGGAGGAAAACATGAGCATGAAACCTTTAAAAGAGCAGCCAATTATTGAGCTCTCAAATATTGTGGTGCAATTTGCTTCTCGTGATGGCACGCTATTTAATCCGAAAAAATTTACGGCTGTGAATAATGTTAGTCTAGCTATTCATGCAGGTGAAACAGTTGGGTTAGTAGGACAATCTGGTTGCGGAAAATCCACTCTTGCTAATGTGATGATTGGCTTACAAAAACCAACCTCTGGGGAAGTTAAATTTAATGGCTTGCAGATGAAATATGGTAGTGCTGAAGCGCGTAAGCAATTCGGCCGCCAAGTATCTGTTATTTTCCAAGACCCAGCTACCGCATTAAATCCAAGAATGCGTGTGTTAGATATCTTAAAAGATCCAATGGATATCCATAACATCCTAACACCAGGTGAGCGAGAAAAACGGGTATATGAATTACTTTCTCGCGTAGGACTTCCACGCTCTGCTGCACTCGTTGAACCAACCCGTCTTTCAGGCGGGCAAAAACAACGTGTGGCGATTGCCCGTGCACTAGCGCTTAACCCAAAACTTATTGTGGCTGATGAACCTACTTCTGCACTGGATGTATCCGTTCGCGCACAAGTTCTTAACTTGTTAGCTGACTTGAAAAAAGAGTTAAATTTAGCCATGGTCTTTATCTCTCACGATTTACAAACCGTGCATCAAGTTTCTGATCGCATTGTCGTCATGAATGGTGGACAGATGGTTGAAAGTGGCAGTGCTGATGAAGTATTTGATACGCCAACACAAGAATATACCCGTGTGTTAATTAACGCGGCACCATCTTTGTTATAAAAAATATAAAAGATAAAACGTAAAAAGGGCGTGCAATGCACGCCCTTTGTTTTCATTGAGGGTTATCAACTACCAAGTATAACCAAGTTTAAAGGCCGCATATTTTTGGGTAGTAATATCTGACCCTTTAAGCATTCCCACTTGAGCACTTACTTGCCATTGATTAAATTGAGCAGCTAATCCAGCTTCGTGGTTAAAATAACGACCAAATTGTTGCTGCATACCGATATCATTTACAGATAATGCACCATTTACAGCCATTTTACGCTGTGTTGCGTCATTGTAGTAAGAAGCTAAACTTGGTGTTAATTTTACACCCGCTACATCAAAGGTTTTGTTTAATGCTAAACCTGCACGATAAGTCATCAGATTTAATGCTTTACTTTCAACCTTCGCTTCTGCTAAATGATAATTTGCTTTAGATAAACGATGATAACGTACACCAACAGATGGTTGAACATTTACACCCCAATCCCATTGTACGCCAGCATTTGCACCAACGTTAAACAAATTACGGTGGAACACATTGCTTTGGCCATCGAAATCTACGGTATTACGGCTACGACCATAACCAAGATCAAGGCTAGCAAATGCGCCATTATCCCATTTACCTTTCACATAAGCATTCAACGCAGTTAAACGGTTTTTACCATTCACATTTTCATCAAATGTATTGCTTGCTCGAGAATGTGATAATACTGCACCAATTTGTACGTTATCGTTCACATCATGCGCTGCACCGATTTGCGTAAGTGTTACATTTTGTTTATACGGACGATAGAAATCAGAGTGATAGTTCTGTTTTGCTGATTCCGTATTTACCCAAACATTGGCTTTATCATGGCTTAACAAATGACGATCAAGATTACGTCCAATTTGTAATGCTAGATTTACATTAGCCGACATTTCAGATAGCGCAGTATTAGAATAACGGCTCACTAATGCAGATTGAGCTTGACTGTTTTCTAAGTTTGCTTTTGCTGCTAACATTTCAGCTAGTTTAGTATTAGTACTTTCTGAAGTATTTGATGCATTTTCAGCTAAGAATTGCTCAATTTCAGCTAAACTATCATAGTTATCTTCTAAACTGGTTAATACATCTTTAGAAGCACTTTCTACAGCATCCTTCGCATAAACAATTGCTTGAGCATTACCTTCAGCCTGAGCTAATTCAAGCGCTTTTTCTGCATTTTCTAAGCGTTGAATCGCAATATCTAATGCATTTTCAAAGCTAGTTAAACCGCTTGCATTCGCAATTCTCACTACTTTCGCACAAACTGCATGATTTACCCCTTGTGCTTCGCATAGCTGACGAGCTTTATCAATATTAACTACTTTTTGCGATGTTTTGCTTGATTCTAAACCAGCAATCTCTTGACGCAATTTAGCCACTAAATTAGTCGCATTTTCTTGCGTTTTTAATAATGCAGCTGCAGCATTTTTCGCTGTAGTTAAGCGATTATTTTGCTGTTTTAAGGTATTAATTAACTGATTGTATTGGCTATACAATTGGTTACGTTTCGCTTTTTGGGTTTGGCTTAACGCATTGTACTGTCCAACTACGCTCTGTAATTTTGCATCCGTTTGATTAACTGTATTTTGCAATCTATTCACTTCAGCATTTTTTGCATCAGTTTGTTTTTTAGCTCGCTCATATTGTGCATTTAAGCCATTCAACTCTTTCTGTTTTGCTTTGATCTGACGCTGAACTGCTTCATACTCTTCTCGGCTAAGCTCTTGAGTTTGTGTACTCGCACTATGGTTTACTTGCGCATCGCGTAATGGGTTATAAAGACGGTAGTCATTATTGTTATTTGCAAGAATATAACGATAAGCACCTAAATCTACATAACCATTTTCTAATGTGAAACGCGCATTCGCATTACGCTGTTGTGAATTATTTAATTTCACTAAGCTTAATGGGCTAATTGCATCTGGTTCAGCACCAGTGTTTTTCAATGCAATTTCGAAAGCACCATTTGCTACACCATTAACCACCATCATGTCACCACGACCAGCAGCGGCATTGGTTAAGAAACGGAAAGAACCAGTCCCGGTTAAATTACCGTTAATCGTTAATTGGTTAAAATCAACATTACCTTTGTAATTATTGCTGATTTCATCATAACGTTGGTTTAACAACACTACGCTATTTGCAAGTGATAAATTACCTACGTTACTATTTCCGGTTAATGTCCATTGGCTTTGTGGTTTTAAGGTTACCTGTGTTTGAGTATCTGCATTAATGCGACCAACCAAATGCGCTTTTCCTAATTGGAATTGGCTTTGGTTTTGTAAATTCACATTACCCGTTACTTTAGTTGTTGGTAATTGGTTAAATACTGATTGGCTTAATACCGCATTATTGTCACACTTGGTTTCACCAGTATGGCTTGAACGCATACAGTTTTTCGATTCACCTTGAACAAAGCCTAATTTAATTTGACCTTGATCTTTAGCGTTGAAATTACCGTTTAATTGAGAAACATTACGTCCACTCTCAAGCTTTGCATTACCCGCTACATTAAATTCACGCGCAGTAAATTGACGGTCTGTCCATTCATTTTCTCTTACCACTTCTTTATTTCTTAGATAGTCGTAAGCGTGTGCTACAGGCACACCAGAAAGAACAACGCTGCCTTTTTCAACATTCAGGTTACCGTTTAAATTTGCCCCACCGTTTAGTAATAACAAGTTATTTGAATTACTTGGGTTAAAAGTTACATTTAATCCGCCATTTGGACGGCTACTATCAGTTTCCCCTAAGCTACCACTGAAGGTTGCCATTGCATGCGACGCACTGATTTTTTTGATCGCATCGGCTTTATTACTGCCTAAGAATTCCCAATCGTTACTTGAATTTTGATCAAGTGGAAAGTATTGATTCGGGTTACCATTTGGTTTTAAGCGGAAATAATCAGTACGATTATTTCTATGCGTATTTACATACTCATAAACACCTAAAGCGGTTTCTGGTTTTTTACCCCAATTTACCCACTCTAACTCATTTTCAGATAAATCTTTACCGATTGTGATAGAAGCGGTCTGATTTCGGTTATGGTTTACAATTTTTGCACCATCATCTGCGTTTTGAATGTAGTTGAAGCTTAATGCATTACCATTAAGATCTAGGCGACCACCACGGAAACCAAAGTAAATATTATTTGGGTTAACTTGTTTATCATTCGCTAATACGACTGTACCACGACCACTGGTAATCCCAACTTGGTTAAAGGCTTGTTGTTGGCCATTTTCTGCTTTTTGATCCAAAATAACCGTACCATCACCTACGCTAATATCGCCAAGGTTTTTTCCTTTACCATTAACTAATAACGTACCAGTACCTAATTTAGATAAACGGTCGCCTTGCGGGTTTTTCACCTGCCAGTTTACCGTTTTATTGCCATTAACCACTACACCTGCGCCAGTCCAAGTATCATTATTCTTCTCAGCACGCACGGTCATGTTGTTATTGAAATAAAGTGCACCAGCACCTTGGTTAATGCTACTTTGTAATACAATTTCGCTACCATCTACACCACTAAAGTGTGCAGTTTTACCATTAGCAAGCGAAGGACGTTCTGTCCCAGTATCAAGATGTTTTTTAGCAGGATCAGCAAGTTTTAATTTTGAACTAGAAGCCCCTTCCCCTTTCCAATAAATTGTTTTCGCACGAATAGGGAAATCAATTTCATCGTCTTTAACCGCATTCGTCATATACTGGTTTTGTGCAACAGTATAATCATTGCGAGAATCACCCTCACCATAGTACGTCGCTAGGTTACCCGCTAATTCCCAACGTTTTTCTTTTGCATCGTAAACAAATAATGGAGAGCCACTATCACCAGGTAAGCCATAAGTAGATAAGCCATCATTAAAAAGATTACCATCAAATTGAACTTTTGAAGCATCTGAGCTTACTGGACGCATTGGCGTACCACCAATTAAATATTGGTAATAGTCTGCCACATTGCTATTTTGTCCATATTGATTACGAGATTTTTGAATACCTGCACCCACGCGAACAAAATAAGGATAGCGTGATTTATCTAGCAATCCGTTTTGACGTGATTCAGCCACATTAACTGGAATTGGAGCCACTTCAGTGACAAGTTTATGTAAACGAGGGGTTTGGAAGTCTAAACCTGGATGGTTATTTTGCTCAACCACTAAATAATTGAAGTGATGGTTGTCTGGATTGTTACCATCATCACCATATTGAACTTCACCGTAATAACCACTGATGTGTTTTACACTTGTTACGTATTGTGGGTGGAAAAGCGTTGCCACACCTTGGCGACGGTTAGTGACCGCAAGATCAGGCATCGGTACATTTGGTAACATAGTACCAACATGCTGTCCTTGGTTGTTATAAACACCAACATTGCTCACGCCAGGACGGAAAGCCCCTTTATTTTCAGCAAAATCACGGAAGTATTGGTAATCGACATCGTTACGAACGATAGCAGACTGCGCTGAAGCGCAAATTAAGGAGACCGCCACGGCGACCAATGTCGGGCGGAAGAAATTATTTTTCTCCATATTATTCCCTTAAAAATGAAGTTGAGATGATTTGAAAAATACGTTTGGTTTGAATAGGCTGATACCAGCAAAGTGGTTGGACGACCAACCAGACATTCAAAACTGCGTGAATTATAGGCAAGCGTTTCTGAATTGTAAAGAAAGGATGAATAAAGATTGTAAAGGCTTGATTTATAAGGATTGTAAAGAAGTTTATAAAAAAATAACCCAATCAAAATTCCGCTGATTGGGTTCATTTTTTTGATAAAGATTGTAGATTTTTTCTACCAACAATAAAAACATGGATACCATGGCGAACCGTAAAAATCACGATCCCGCCAATAGCGATCTTGCATTTCTTCTAAAGCTTGTTGCGCTTGATAATTCTGCAATGCCATTTTGTAACATGCTTGGAATAGAGGGCGGTTAACCTTTTCAACATAACGCTTTTCAAAGTCCGCCTTTTCTTTTTCAGTTTGCCCAATTGGCGGGTTGAATTGCTGTTGCATTAACTCTGCCGTTTCTGCATCACACTGTTTTGCTAAGTCAACTTGCAATGCTTGTTGTGCCTTGATTCGGCGCGCTTCTTGTGCCGCTTTTTGTGCAGGTGTCAGCGCACAAGCGGTCAAAAATAGGGGAAGAATTGCAAAAGTCAGTTTTTGAGAAAGCGTCATGATTGCCTCCTAAATTGTGGGTAATTTGCCTATCTCCGCTCCCCCTTTCAGGAGAGCGTTTTATCACAAGGCATTATTTTACTTGCATACCTGCACGAATACCTTCATCAGCAGAAAGTAAGAATAAATCTGCTCCCCCTGTACCCGCAGATAAAATCATGCCTTCAGACATACCAAATTTCATTTTGCGAGGTGCAAGGTTTGCCACCATAATCACAAAACGACCATTTAATTCTTCTGGATGATTATAAGCCGCTTTAATCCCAGAGAAAACTTGGCGTTGGTGATCGCCTAAATCTAATTGGAATTTCAGTAATTTATTTGATTCTGGCACCGCCTCACAGCTAATTACTTTAGCGACGCGTAAGTCTAATTTTGCAAAATCATCAATGGTGATTTCTGGGGCAATTGGCTCAATTGCAAGATTTTCTGGATTTTCCACCGCTTGTTTTCCTTTTTTCGGTTCATTTTTGGTTTGTTCTGCAAAAAGCTGTTTCGTTTCTTCAATCACTGCATCAATCTGTTTTTTCTCAAGACGAGAGAACAATGATTTAAATGGTGCAACTGTTTTGCCTAATAATGGTTGGGCAATAGTTTCCCAGCTTAATTCTGTTTGTAAGAACGCTTCAGCACGTTCTGCAAGCTGTGGTAAAACAGGTTTTAAATAACTCATTAACACACGGAATAATTCAATACCCATTGAACAAACCGCTTGTAATTCCGCTTCTCGACCTTCTTCTTTAGCAATAACCCAAGGCGCTTTGTCATCAACATATTTGTTTGCGCGGTCAGCTAAATCCATAATTAAACGGATTGCTTTATTATATTCACGCGCTTCGAAATGTGCTGCAATTTGCTCTGATTGTGCAACAAATTCAGCGAAAAGCGCTTCATCTTCAAGTTTATCCGCTAATTTTCCTTCAAAACGTTTTGCAATAAAACTTGCATTGCGAGAAGCTAAGTTCACTAATTTGTTTACGATATCGCTGTTTACACGTTGGACGAAATCTTCAAGACTCAAGTCTAAATCTTCAATACGCTCGTTTAATTTTGCCGCATAATAGTAACGTAAACATTCAGGATCGATATGTTTTAAATAGGTGCTGGCTTGAATAAATGTTCCGCGAGATTTCGACATTTTCACGCCATCCACCGTCACATAACCATGCGCAAACACATTGGTTGGTTTACGTTGTTCACAGCCATCTAACATCGCCGGCCAAAATAGGCTATGGAAATAAACGATGTCTTTACCGATAAAATGATAAAGCTCTGTTGTTGAATCTTTTTTCCAGAATTCGTTGTAATCAATGCCTGTGCGGTCGCAAAGATTTTTGAATGATGCCATGTAGCCAATAGGCGCATCTAACCACACATAGAAGAATTTGTTCTCTGCACCTGGAATTGGGAAACCAAAGTAAGGCGCATCACGGCTGATGTCCCATTGTTGTAACCCACTTTCAAACCACTCTTGCATTTTGTTGGCAATTTCAGGTTGAAGTGAACCAGAGCGTGTCCACTCTTTTAACATTCCCTCAAAACTTGGTAAGTCAAAGAAGAAGTGTTCCGATTCTTTCACAATAGGGGTTGCACCTGAAACAGCTGAACGTGGATTGATAAGATCCATCGGGCTATAAGTAGATGCGCAAACTTCACAGTTATCACCATATTGATCTTCTGCTTTACATTTCGGGCAAGTTCCTTTTACAAAGCGATCTGGCAAGAACATCTCTTTTTCTGGATCGAAAAGCTGTGAAATTACACGACTTTTAATAAAACCATTTTCTTTCAGCTTTAAATACATCGCAGTCGTAATTTCACGGTTTTCTTCGCTGTGAGTAGAATGGTAGTTATCAAAGCTGATATTAAAGCCTTTAAAATCAGCAACGTGATCGGTTTTCGCTTTTTCGATAAGTTGTTCTGGCGTAATCCCCTGTTTTGCTGCATTAAGCATAATCGGTGTGCCGTGTGCATCATCTGCACAAACAAAATGCACTTCGTTGCCACGCATACGTTGAAAGCGTACCCAAATATCCGCTTGGATATGCTCAAGCATATGTCCTAAATGGATTGCGCCATTTGCATAAGGTAGCGCACAGGTAACAAGTATTTTTCTATTTTGGTTTGACATCTTATTCTCTTTAATCAAGTAAAAATCTTTAGGATTTTAGCTCAAAAGGGGGCTTTTTTCTAGTTTGAATTCTTGCCGACAAGCGGTAGAATTTTGCTAATTTTTTGCAAATGGAAAATTATGAAAATTACGCTTTACCACTACGCTTTACCATGCCAAACAGGCGTAGTTCTCCGCAAACAGCCACTAAGCATACGCGAAGGGCTGATTATTCAACTAAACCAACAAGGTAAAATCGGTTTGGGTGAAATTGCCCCACTACCAGGTTTTAGCCAAGAATCTTTGAAAGAGGCTCAATCTGCTGCTATCCAATGGGCGTTAGAGCCTCATTCATTATGGGATCAGCTTCCGCCATCTGTGGCTTTTGGGATTAGCTGTGCATTTGCTGAATTACATGGCGAATTAGGTTCAGAAAGCAATTTTCAATCGGCAATTTTATGTGATGGCAATTTTGCGACATTTAGCGAGAAAATTGCCCAACAAAGCCAACCGCTTGGAAAAATTAAAGTCGGGTTTAATCATAAACAAGAAGGCAATCTAGCAAACCAACTCTTCGAACAATTTCCCCATTTAACACTCCGCTTAGATGCCAACCGTGCTTGGAATCTTTCACAAGCGGTCGAATTTGCTGAACAAATTGCAAAACCGCACCGCTCACGGATTCAATTCATTGAAGAACCTTGCCAATTACCGGCACAATCACTGCAATTTGCAGCACAAACAGGGATTGCCATTGCTTGGGATGAAACTGTTCGAGAGTCCAAGTTCTGCATGCAAAAAACTGAAAATCTGAATGCTATCGTCCTCAAGCCGACATTGATTGGGTCTTTAAATAAATGTATCAATTTAATTAAACAAGCCCATCAACTGGGTTTGAATGCGGTAATTAGTTCTAGTATTGAATCCACTTTAGGCTTAAGCCAACTAGCACGCATCGCGCAACAATATACCCCTAATATGGCACCAGGGCTTGATACTGCAAACCTTATGCAGCATCAACTTCTTCGCCCATTTGCGCATACAAACTTGCCATTAGTGGGTTTCGATAGTGCCTACCTACAAGAAATCCCACTTTGTGCATCAGGTAAATAGTGCTATTATTTGGCTGAAAATTTAAGGCAAATAGACGGCGTAATTGCCCGATAGAATCAATCAAAGGAATGACCGTTTGTGCTTGCTGTACAAGCGGTCATTTTCTTTCCCTCGATTGCAAATCAACTAAAAAGAGATAATGATGCGTTTAGATAAATTTATTGCAGAACAAACCGGACTCACCCGCTCACAAGCCGCGAAAGCACTGAAAAGTGGTGTCGTTAGCGTTAATGAAGAAATAGAAAAAAGTGGCGCACGGAAAGTTTCTGCTGAAGATGCCATTCGTTATGAAGGCGAATTACTGGAATGGCTCGAAGGTGGGCAATATTTTATGCTTTATAAACCACAAGGCTATGTTTGCTCACATGATGACGGCGAATATCCAACGGTTTTCCAATTTTTCGACTACCCGTTAATGAACAAATTACATACGGCCGGCCGATTAGATGTCGATACAACTGGACTCGTCTTACTTACTGATGACGGGCAGTGGTCGCACCGTATTACCTCCCCAAAACATCACTGTGAAAAAACTTATTTGGTCACATTAGCCGATCCAGTAGAAGCATTTTATGCCCAACAACTTGCTGAAGGCATTTTATTACGGGGCGAAAAAGAGCCTTGCTTACCCGCCAAAATGGAAATTTTAGATGATTACAATGTGAATCTCACTATTTCTGAAGGACGTTATCATCAAGTCAAACGCATGTTTGCTGCACTCGGCAATAAAGTAGAAGCACTACATCGTTGGCGCATTGGTGATATTGTATTAGATGAATCTTTGGAAGAGGGCGAATATCGCGGACTTTCTGATGAAGAAATCGGGAGTTTTTAATGAAACAATCAAGCAATAAACCGCATCCGTGCTTTTTTATTATTCTTGGCATGATGGCAATGCTGCCACCGCTTGCCATTGATATGTATCTGCCCTCTTTTTTGGATATCGCAAAAGATCTTGCAGTTTCTCAAGAAAAAGTCCAAACCACATTAGCCATTTTTACGATTGGCTTTGCGGTCGGGCAACTATTTTGGGGGCCAATTGCCGATAGCTTCGGGCGTAAACCCATTATTTTATTAGGATTATGTGGTGCTTCTATTGCGGCATTCTTCTTAACTCAAGTTGCGAGCATTGAAAGCTTTTATCTACTTCGCCTCATTCAAGGCTTATGTGGCGCAGCACCTGCTGTAGTACTAGGTGCTTTAGTTCGAGATCTATTCGAGCGTAATCGCTTTGCGCAAATGATGTCTGTGATTATGATTATTTCGATGCTTGCCCCATTGATTGCCCCGATTTTAGGGGGCTACACGGCGCGCTATTTTCACTGGCATGCTATTTTCTATCTACTCATGGCAATGGGGCTTATCTCCATGTTATTAGTTGGCTGGAAAATCCCTGAAACCTTACCGAAAGAAAAACGCCAGCCGCTGAAACTTAAACAAGTGCTAAAAAATTTTGTTGCACTGATCTCGCATAAAGCCACGCTTGGTTATGTTTTAGTGGGTGGCTTGAGCTTTGCGGGAATGTTCTGCTTTTTAACCTCAGGCTCGATTGTTTATATCGGTGTTTACAACATTGCGCAAGAAAACTTCGGTTACTTTTTTGGCTTAAACATCTGTGTGATGTTGCTACTCACTACGATAAATGGTCGATTCGTAACAAAAATTGGTTCAGAAAAGATGCTAAGAATTGGCTTGGGTATTCAGCTTATTAGCGGCCTCTTTTTAGCTTGTGTTGCCACCTTTAACCTTGGCTTCTGGGCAATGGCACTCAGCATTCCATTTTTTGTCGGCACAATATCCACCATTGGCAGCAACGCTACCGCCGCTATTTTAGAACGCTATCCAGAAATGGCTGGCACGGCTAACGCTATTGCAGGCACCGCTCGATTTGGTATTGGCTCACTCGCAGGCTTCTTGCTTTCTGGCTTTGAAATCCAAAGCGAACGCCCAATGCTCTATGCCATGGCACTTTGTACGATTCTCAGTTTTGCTGCTTACTATTTCCTTTCTTGTAAAGCAAGTAAATAATAAAAAATAACAAGCGGTCAATTTTGACCGCTTGTTTGCAATAAAGTGTTGATTGGAATCCTTTTTCATTTCGCAGTGCTATAATTAATCGCACCTTGAGGATGACCTATGACATGTTGTAGCTCCCTTTTTCATTTCGCAGTGCTATAATGATGTTGCATTACAGTACTCGCCACCAGTGGTTGTAGCTCCCTTTTTCATTTCGCAGTGCTATAATAGCTATCCTTATACTACGTGGTTCTTTTTGGTTGTAGTTCCCTTTTTCATTTCGCAGTGCTATAATAAAGCCCTTGCTGATACACTTACCGTATTTGTTGTAGCTCCCTTTTTCATTTCGCAGTGCTATAATCCAGCTAGGTTCATTCCCTTTACTAACCATGTTGTAGCTCCCTTTTTCATTTCGCAGTGCTATAATTCTTTTACCTTTTTTAAGAGTTCATCATCAGTTGTAGCTCCCTTTTTCATTTCGCAGTGCTATAATAAAGACTAACATTTATTCAATCAATCAGAAGTTGTAGCTCCCTTTTTCATTTCGCAGTGCTATAATTCGGGTCTAGCTTGTATTATACGTTTTACAGTTGTAGCTCCCTTTTTCATTTCGCAGTGCTATAATAATTTAAAAGAAGTTAAAAAGGTAAATAAAGTTGTAGCTCCCTTTTTCATTTCGCAGTGCTATAATAAATTCAAAAGAGACATCATTAATCTTGAAGTTGTAGCTCCCTTTTTCATTTCGCAGTGCTATAATGCGGACTAGCAATATTTGATACTGCTGTTCGTTGTAGCTCCCTTTTTCATTTCGCAGTGCTATAATTGGGACATTTAAAAGCCCCATACCGCAAGGTTTCGGGGCTTTTTTAGGCTTTTAAAAATGAGGCTAGAAAAGCAATAATTGATCTGAATTGACCTTTTTTTCTTGAAGTTTTTGCTCACCAACTAAAATTTCCATATTCGCAAATTGTTTCTCTGTAATAGCCAAACAACGAATTGAACCTTCTTCTGGCAAATGAGTAACTAACCTTTTATGGTGTTTTTCCATCGCATCTCGACCTCGAATAATCCGAGTATAAATAGAAAGTTGTAACATTTGATAACCGTCTTTTAATAGAAATTGGCGAAATTGGTTTGCAGCCCGCATTTTAGCTTTAGTAGTTACGGGTAAATCAAATAATACGATCATACGCATAAATATCTCCTTACTCATATTGATACTCCTGTAATTCGCAGATCTCTGGGAGTTGTAATAAAGTTGCATTTTTCTGGCTTAACGCAGCTTGAAAAGATGCGATTGTTTTATCAATTGCGGTTAAAACGCTCACTTCTTCTTGCTTAAAAAGCAGCTGATAATGCAAAATCTTAATTAATTTTTGTTTTGAGGTTGGACTAAGTGATGATGGCAACTGTTTTTTCATTACAAAATCGCACACCAGTAAATCAACAACCGGGCGAAAAGGCTCAATAAAATCATCTGCTAAATTAAAAGCATTTAATTCATTATGATGGAAAATCCCTAATTGAGGTAACCAACCATAAAGCACTAAACTACGAGCAACTGCAGATCTCACTATCGTATAGGCATAATTAAGATGAGCATTAATAGCACTCTCTTCTGTTTTTCGTTTAAACCCTGTACCAAATAATTGAGGAAAATAAATAACAGCGCTTTGTGCTTCAAGGTTATCTTTATCTCCTGATTTAACAAGGTTTGCTAACTGAAGCAAGCGGTCGGATTTTTCTTGGAAATTGCAAAGTGATAACACTTTTGCTTGATTACGGATTTTTTGTTGAATAATCTTCTGCCAGAGCTGTTTTTTGAGAGGCAAACTTGCTTCTAGCTGCAGCTTTAATATTTTCAATTGACGATAATATTGATTAAAAGGCAGCCATTGCCCACAAGGTAAAAACTGTTCATCGCAGCTTAATAACGTAATGCCATATAAACCAAATGCAGAAAGCAATGGAAAAGTAATAACTGTTTCTCGGCTTTCTACAACCACAATGGCAATATCTTCAAGTGGTACAGTAAATTCATGCCCTTCTTGCTGAATAAGCATTTGTTGCTGTTGTAAAGAGAGTTTTCCCCCTTTACTAATTAAAATACTTCTCCATGTCATCATGACTCCTTACAAAAAATCCCCATACGTATAATACGTATGGGGATTTCAAGCAATTAACGAACAGCTTGGCGTTTACTTGATTTACATAAACGAATATTTTTACCAAGCTCATCTACTTGATATTTTTCAAAAGAAAGAGCAAGTTTAATACCGATACTTTGATGAATACCATCTTTAACTTTAGACTTTTCTAAATCATGCTCTTTAATATCAATATTACCTGTGGCACGATTAAGCCCATTAAAGTAGCCAAAAATAGTTTTCTTTTTAGTGACTAATTTTACTAAATCATTTTGGTGTAATGAAAATCTAAACGTCGCATCATCCATTACCTCCCAATCTTCTTCATTTTTTCCTTGAATAACGGCTTTATTAGGCAAAATACCCTTAGCTACTTGCCAAGTATAAATTGGCACAAGAAAATATTTTCCACCTTTAGTGAAAACATCTACTCTTACCATAGAAGCATTATCTGCCACACCATTACCATCACGGACTAATACGCCGGATTTTTGTACTTGTTCTACTCGCACTGATTTAACAATAGCCCCACCTTTTTTCATGAAAGGTTCAGCAAACGCTTTAGCAGGTTCATCATTAAAGGCCTCTAGACGAGCTTTTAGCGCTTCATATAATTCTTTTTCACGCTCACGATTCACCATTGATTCTAAATCTTTTAATCTCAATTTAGTTAATAGCATTTTAATGACGCTCAATCCTTCATTTAAACGTTTGGCTGACTTAATGGTTTCCATATGTCCTTGGCCAGTCATTTTGCGTGTTGGCATACGAGAAACAAATAGCGGTTGTACAAATTCATGGTTTGCTTGTGGGCGAGCTATCAATCTATTTTCTAGCTCAAGTTTTGGATTATCACTAAAAATACGGATTTCAACTTCTTCTCTGAAAAATTTCCATGGCGCAGGGAAATGTAATGGGATAATTTCACCTGTTTCACGATCTATTCGCTCACCTGTAAATACATTACCTTCCTCAAAGCGAACAAAACGCGTGATTTTTTGTTGCATTGAGACTGTGGAGCAAGCCACCACAACCGCATCTAAGGCATGATGTCGATCATTATCTTCACGTGATTTTGCTAATCCCCAACGGCCACGAAGTAAAGCTGTAATTTGCCCATTGGAAGCAAATACTTTACGTTTTCCTTCGCCAGTTAAGTGCATATTATCTGCAATAAAGTTACACAAGAAACGGGCAACATAGCGAGTATCGTTTAGGTTACGCTCAATAAACCCTTTCTCATCAAGCTTTTGGCTTAGGATGCGTTGTTTTTTCGTATAAGGGAATGCACTCGTTTCAACCAATGCTTTGAATGCTTTCCAACGTTCGCTGTTATTTTTACCATCAAGCCATTCAAAAGGTGTTAGATTGCCTTTGTTTTGGTTTTCATTAGCCAGCACTAGCACTTTATTATTAAAGCTATCATCCCAAGTACGGGAAAACGGTAAAGCGTGATCTATTTCTACATAACCTTGTTCTAACAAACGGTGTAATTCTAAAGGTTTACCAGAATATAAACATTTCGCATTTTGCTGATAGTATAAGCGCATTTTCAAAATGTCTTTGGCCTTCGGTTCACCAGAAAAATTAGGGAATAATGTTTTAATTTCACTAATTGCTTTTTCACGCTGTTTACGATTCTCTTCCTGACGTTTTTCTAGCTCACGACGATCTTGGTAAGATTTGCCAACTTCTCGTCCTGTTTCAATATGAATACGAGCAGGCGAACTATATAATCTCACTACTCCATTAATTACTTTACGAGCCTGTGTTAATGTTCGTAAAACCACAGGATTACGGATTTCATCAGCTGGAATCTGTGGCAATAATAGATGGTTTTCTTCTGTTTTTTTACCATAATGATCGCCATAAATTTCAGCACAAGCTTCATCATAACGTAGCCCTTGCTGCATTAATGGTAGAATTTTATGTAAAGCTTTAAGAGATAATTGAATAAATTTATCAAAATTAAGATTTTCCAATAAGGCATTTAATACAGGCTGAGAGAGTTTTCCAGCTAAGCAAGTGCTGATGTCTTCATCCGTTTTATATAATGAAAATGCGGTGCCAATTTCATCTAACAATGATGAATTAACCTTTAATTCAGCCCATTCTGTTTTCAAATCATTTTTTTCTAAAGCTAAACGGATTTGATGGTAAGCTTTCATTTCCATCAGTACTGTTTTGGTTTCACTGGTCTTTTTATCTTCACCAGAATAACGGAGACCTTTAAAGATTGCCTCATCAGATAAGTTTAAGATTGAGCGAACTTGTGCATAAGTTAATTTAGCTTTTTCATAAGGTTGTTTCATTAATGCTAAACGTTCATTATCATTTAAAGCACGCTCTAAGCCATTTTCTTGAATACGTAAATTATTTAATTTCGTTATCCAAATAAAACGTTCTGCGGAATAAGTGTGTTTAGCTGCTTTGTACTCATTTTCAAAAGTACATTTACCAAGCATTTTTAAGATAGCATCACCAGATAAGGCAGGTTTTTGCCACATTAAAAGTGCAGTCAAATTTTCTAATAATTTTTCTGAAGTGAATGGATTACCGAAGTGTTGTTGACGAGAGAAAAGCAGCTCCATTTCGGAGAGTAAGTCTAATCGGCTAAAAGTATGGGTATATGAACCTTGCTGATTACGGATATGACCTTCTTCGACCTCAAATTTTTTTACAGCAAGTTCTGCAGGCGTGCGATATGTAGTTTGTTGCAGTAATTTATGATTATTGGCTACACCGCTTAATAGCGCGCCTAGCTCTTTATTTTCGCTTTTACTTTCATTTTTACGCTGAGATAAATAGCCTCGGTGTTTAATTAAATGTAATAACACTGCAGCCCATTCTTGGCGTTCAAGTTTGCGCTCTAAACCTTCAACACGTAGTTGCCAAACTTGATGAGGAAGACATTCATCAGTGGATAATAGGATATTTTCTGATTTTAGAAGTCGTTTTGCTTTTTTCAGACGAGCAACGCGACGCTGAGTTAATCGACGAGCAGAGCGGGCTAAACGGCGAGCAAGTGCTAAGCTCTCACCTTTTTGCGTTTCTGCTCGTTCGAAAGTACGTACACCAACATCAATTAAACTCAGAGGATTCTCTTTTTCGTCAATTTCAACTACAGCCCAACCTACAGAGGAGATACCGAGGTCTAGACCAAGTACATAATTTAAAGAAGTGTTTTTCATAAATTTATTCCTTATGTAGAAGTAAGCAGTTAAATTTTATCAACTTTTTGCAAAAAAAGTAGATTGACGATAAAAAAATAAAACGATAGAATTTCCTCATTGTAATAGCACTGCGAAATGAAAAACGTTGTTACAATAAGAGATGAATTTCTCGCAAAGCTCTGCCCCTTAAAATTTCGGTTTTAAGGGGCATCTTTTTTATTTAAGGAAGGACGCTATGAAAAAACTTACCACATTAGCTATTCTCTGGCTTTGCTCGCCTTTACTCGCTAATGAAGGGAATATATCTGTCGATCTCAATAGTGGAAAAGATATCTATTCACAATGTATTGATGAAACTATTAAAGAAGATCCTGAAGCTAACATCAATAATGCTATTGTAGCTAATTGCATGGAATACACCTCATATATATACAAACAAAAAATTAACAAGTTATATAAAGAAATTACCGAAAAAATTAAAAAAGCAACAAATTCAAATGATGCCATTGATGAATTGAGTCAATTAGAAACTGCTCAAAAAACTTGGATTCAGTATCGAAATAATAAATGTGCGCTTTTTAATTCAGGATTACAAAATCTTTCTTGCTTAATGAATGAGAATGAACAACGTATAGAGAAACTAAAAAAGATAAAGGCAGGAGAAGAACTTTTTTATTCAACGGAAAAGAATCCTAATCTTAGTAAAGATGCTTATTCACAATGTCTTGATAAAACGATTAAAGAGTTAAAAAAAGAAGATCCAGAAGCTAGCATCAATAATGCTGTTGTAAGTTATTGCATAGACTCCACTTCAGAACAATACAAGAAACAAATCAATCAGCTATATCAAGAAATCACCAAACAGATAAAACAAAGCTCAGATTTAAATGAAGTTAACTATGATTTAAAAGGACTAGAAACCTTTCAAAAAACTTGGATTCGTTATCGAAATAGTAAATGTGCTCTTGTTGATCCTGGATTAGGAGAGCATTATTGTTTAATGAGCGAAAATAGAATGCGTGTAGAAAAACTAAAAAAGATAAAAGCTGGAAAAGAACAGTTTTATTCTGATGAAGATTTTGAATAAATTATTAAAAAAGGGAGCTAAGCTCCCTTTTATTATGCAGTTATTTATTTAATTTTGCTTTGTAAGTTGGATTCATTAAGTTCTCTACAGAGAGAATATCATCTAATTCAGCTTCTGTGAGTAACCCTTTTTCTAGCACAACTTCACGTACACCTTTGCCTGTTTGAGCACAAATCTTACCAACAATATCCCCGTTATGGTGACCAATAAATGGATTAAGATAAGTGACAATACCGATAGAATTAAAGACATAATTTTGACAAATTTCACGGTTAACCGTAATACCATCAATACATTTATCGCGTAAATTTACACATGCATTGGTCAATAGAGAAATAGATTCAAACATTGATTGACCAATTACGGGCTCCATTACGTTTAATTGTAATTGCCCTGCTTCTGCCGCAAAGGTAACAGTGGTGTCATTACCGATAACTTTAAAGCAAACTTGGTTTACGACTTCTGGCACAACCGGATTCACTTTTGCCGGCATAATAGAAGAGCCAGCTTGTAGCTCAGGTAAGTTGATTTCATTTAAGCCTGCACGAGGGCCAGATGAAAGCAAGCGTAAGTCATTACAAACTTTAGAAAGTTTCACCGCGGTACGTTTTAATGCACCATGAACCATCACATAGGCACCACAGTCTGAAGTTGCTTCAATCAAGTTTTCTGAAAGTGTGCAAGGTAACTTGGTTACTTCTGATAAATATTTAACGGCTAACTCCGGATAGCCTTGTGGAGTATTTAAACCCGTACCAATTGCAGTAGCCCCTAAATTCACTTCTAGCAATAATTTCGCTGTGCGTTTAAGGTTTCTAACCTCTTCTTCTAATAAAACGGCAAAGGCTTTGAATTCTTGGCCTACAGTCATTGGCACCGCATCTTGTAATTGGGTGCGTCCCATTTTCAATACATCCGCAAATTCAGTCGCTTTTGCTTCAAATCCTTTTTGTAAATAGCGAACTTTTTGAATCAAACCTAAAATACTGTTATATACGGCAATTCGGAAACCTGTTGGATAAGCATCATTGGTAGATTGGCTCGCATTAACATGATCCATTGGGTTGATGATGTCATAGCTGCCTTTCGGATAACCTAAAAGCTCTAATGCTAAGTTTGCTACAACTTCATTGGTATTCATATTTACTGAAGTACCGGCACCACCCTGATATACATCTGATGGAAACTGATCTAAACAACGGCCATTTTTTAAGATTTCATCACATGCTTTGACAATCGCATCTGCAATCTTAGCTGGAATTGCGCCTAATTCACCATTAGCTAATGCAGTGGCTTTTTTAACCATAACCATACCACGCACAAATTCAGGTACATCTGAAATTGTATTGCGGGAAATGTTAAAGTTCTCAATAGCTCTTAAGGTATGAATCCCCCAATAGGCATCATTTGGAACTTCTCTTTCGCCTAATAAATCCACTTCAACACGAACATCTTTCATATAAACTCCTGATTTACAGTTTTATTTAGTTTGAAAAGATCATAGCAACTTCTTTACTAAAACAATGTGATCTACATCATATTTTGGGTTGCTTGGTAGTGGATATAATTTAGGGTTAATCATTAGAATTTCTAATCAAAAGCCTTCTCAATGAGAAGGCTTAAAATGAGTAACTATGCAGAATGGGATTTATTGATAAGATATTGTGTAAGCAATGGTACAGGTCTGCCAGTAGCACCTTTTTCGGCGCCAGATTTCCATGCTGTTCCCGCAATATCTAAATGCGCCCAGTGGTATTTTTGAGTAAAGTTAGACAAGAATTGCCCTGCTGTAATCGCCCCACCTAATCGACCGCCAATATTCGCTAAATCTGCAAAGTTTGATTTTAATTGCGCCTGATACTCTTCGCCTAACGGTAATTGCCATGCCTTATCATCAGATTCTGAAGCAGCATTTAACAATTCATGCGCAAGCGGATGGTGTGTTGACATCAAACCACTGTTATGTGTACCTAATGCAATCATACAAGCGCCAGTTAAAGTCGCAATATCAATCACCGCTTCAGGTTCAAAACGCTCAACATAAGTTAAGGTATCACACAATACAAGACGACCTTCTGCATCTGTATTTAATACTTCTACGGTCAAACCATTCATAGTTTTAAGAATATCGCCTGGACGATAAGCATTGCCATCCGGCATATTTTCACAACCAGCAAGCACGCCAATTACATTTAACGGTAAATTCATTTCCGCTAACGCTTTCATTGTGCCATAAACAGATGCTGCACCACCCATATCATATTTCATTTCATCCATAGATTCAGATGGCTTAATTGAAATACCGCCAGAGTCAAATGTTAACCCCTTACCCACTAATACAATCGGTTTTGCATTTGGATTAGGGTGATTTTGATATTTAATTACCGATAAATAAGCAGGGTTTGCCGAACCGCGAGAAACCGCTAAATAGCTTTCCATTCCAAGCGATGCCATTTCCGATTCATCAATAATTTGTGTTTCAATCGTCTCATAATCTGCAGCTAAATTTTTGGCAAGGGTTGCTAAATAAGCTGGGTTACACACATTTGGCGGACAATTTGCGACATTTTTCGCGAAAGTTACCCCTGTTGCGATGGCTTTACCATGTAACAATGCTTGTTCAGCTTCAGCCAATGCTTTACGGCTTTCTACATTAAAAACAATTTTGCGTAATTGGCGGCGTTGTTCTGGTTGAGCGCTTTTAAACTCCACAAAACGGTAAAGACTTTCTTGAATCGCTTCAATCGCAAAACGAACATTCCAATAAACTGAGCGACCTTTTACATGCAATTCACTTAAAAAAGAAACGGCTTCCGTTGCGCCAGTTTCATTTAACACCGAAATGGCTTTTTGGTTGATTTGTTTATATTGGCGCTCTGTAAGATCTCGCTCTTTACCACAACCTACAAGCAATACGCGATCAGCAGAAACATGCGGCACATAGTGTAACAATAATGTTTGCCCTACTTTGCCATCTAAATCGCCTTTACGTAATAATTGACTCAGATAACCTTCACTTTGTTTATCTAATTGTTCTGCTGCAGCAGACAAACGACGGGACTCATACACCCCAATAATTAAGCATGCTGTTCGTTGTTTTTCAACACTGCCATTTTTTACTAAAAATTCCATAAATACTCCCGTGATTTTTTCAGCTTAAAGCGGTAAAATATGCCGTTTAAAAACGTTATTTTCCACTTTGCAAATAATTGGCAAAATCCGACCGCTTGTCGCTTTCTGCCAATGGCATAGAAAGCGAACCTAACAGATTTTATTCGGTCATAAAGCTACCGACTTGCCAAAAAATTGCAAGCACTATTTAAGAAAATATAGCAAAGAGATTATTACTGTGATTTTAAGCCGTTACCTTACTAAAGAGATTTTCAAAAGCCAGCTGGCTATTTTGTTTATTCTCTTACTCATGTTTTTTAGCCAACAGCTGATTAGCGTGTTGAATTCCGCTGTGAGCGGCAAAATCCCAACGGATTTGGTATTAAGCCTATTAGGTTTAGGTATGCCGGCATTATCACAATTTATGCTTCCACTTTCCTTGTTTGTTGCATTATTGCTGACCTTAGGCAGACTCTATGCTGAAAGTGAAATTACTGTCATGCGTGCTTGCGGTGTAGGGCAAACTTTGCTGACTAAAGTCGCTCTCTTCTTATCTATTTTTACGACAGCATTGGCAGCCTATAACGTCTTTACGCTGACTCCATGGGCAATTGATACCCAAAGTAAAATGTTAGCAGAAGCGAAATCTAACCCCCGTTTTTCTGCCTTATCTGCAGGCCAATTTATGAGTGCAGGGGGGTATGTGCTATTTATTGAAAGCATCAATAATGAGGCAAATACCCTTAACGACATTTATGTTTTCCAGCCGGATCAACAAAAGAAAAATCGTCCATCTGTTGTAGTGGCAAGCAAAGGCGAGCTACAAGGCTTATCTAACGGTGACCAACTTTTAACGCTAAAAAACAGTACTCGTTACGAAGGGACAGCCACAACAGCAGATTTCCGCATTGCACATTTTGAAAAGTACACCGCCTATTTAGGTTATCAAGATGTAAATTCTAGTGAGAAGTTGATGCAACGAGCAACCTTTAGTAGCCTAATTAACGATAACTCTCCAGAAGCACAAGCTGAATTACAATGGCGTTTTGCTTTAGTACTAGCCGTGCCGTTAATGGCAATGTTAGCCGTACCAATGAGTAGTGTAAATCCACGCCAAGGTCGCTTTGCTAAAATTATTCCAGCAGTGTTGCTCTATCTTATTTATTTCTTGCTACAAAGCTCGCTGAAATCAGCAGGCGCATCAGGTAAATTAGACACCACAATTTGGATGCCTTTGGTTTCAACATTCTTTTTAGTATTAGGCATCATCATGAATGCGTGGGACAGTAAATTCATTTCAGCGGTTCGTTATCGCTTTAGCTTGAAAAAGACGGGGGCATAATGAAATTATTAGGTATGAATATTCTTGAGCGCTACATCGGCAAAAGTATTTTAGGCAGTATTTTTGCTGTGCTATTAGCAATTAGCGGTTTAATTTTTATCGTTAAATTAGTAGAAGAATTCAAAGATGTCGGCAAAGGCAGTTATGATGGACTTTCTGCAACTTATTATGCGCTGTTAATGTTACCTAGCGATATTAAAGAAATTATTCCCGTTGTTGTGCTAATTGGTGGTTTACTAGGTTTAGGTAACCTTGCTAGCCGTAGTGAATTAGTGGTAATGCAAGCATCAGGCTTTTCTCGCTTTCGTATTGGCCTAGCAGTAATGAAAACCGCCCTTCCGCTTATTTTCTTAACCATGTTTTTAAGTGAATGGGGCATTCCACAAACCGAACAATATGCGCGAAATATGCGTTCAATCGCACAAAGTGGTGGCTCAATGTTAGCCACAACAGGAGGATTTTGGGCTAAAGATGGGCAAGATTTTATTTATATTCGCCATATCAATAATGAAAGAGAATTAAATCACATCTCGATTTACCATTTTGATAACAAAGCGCTAAAAGCGGTTACCCAAGCGGAACGCGCAATCTATGCAGACAATCATTGGCAACTACAAAACGTAGAAAAATCGGCGATTAGTGATAATCAAATTGAACAAACTAAAGGTGCAGACCAAGCTTGGCAAACGACTATTACGCCAAGCAAATTAGGTATTGTTTCACTTAAACCTGAATCGCTTTCTATTTCAGGTTTATCGGATTACGTTGGTTTCTTAAAAGAAACCGGACAAGATCCAAAACGCTTTGAAATTGCGTTCTGGCGCAAGCTTTACCAGCCAATTTCAATGGCAGTGATGATGTTGTTAGCCATTTCCTTCGTATTCGGTCCACTACGCAGTAGTGCAATGGGAACCAAGCTATTTATCGGTATTATCGCGGGTTTTGTATTCTACGTATCGAACATTACGTTCGGGAATATGACGTTAGTCTTTACCTGGATTCCAACCTTTATCGGTGCGCTCATACCAAGTTTAATCTGCTTAACCATTGTTTGGTGGCTACTAGCAAAAAAACGTGATTAACCCACAAACCACGAAAGCCCTGCTTTCGTGGTCTTTTTTAAATAAGAAAATATGTCAACTCCTCGTTTCGTTCATCTTCAAGTTCATAGTGATTTCTCCATGATCAATGGACTTGCCAAAGTTAAGCCCTTAGTAAAAACTGCTGTTAACCAACAAATGGTGGCTATGGCACTCACGGATTTTACTAACTTCTGCGGTTTAGTGAAATTTTATGGTGAATCACTGAGCAGCGGATTAAAACCGATTATCGGGGCCGATATTTATATGCGTGCTAATCCAGACAGTGAAGAAATTTTTGAGTTGACCTTATTAGCCAAAAACGATACTGGCTACCACAATATCACACTATTGCTTTCACAAGCCTATCAGCAAGGCTATATGGAATTTCCTATTGTGGAAAAAGCTTGGCTTGCTGAACGAAACGAAGGAATCATCGTTCTTTCTGGCGGCAGAAATGGCGATGTAGGCAAAAGCTTACTAAAAGAAAATGAGGCTGAAGCGGAAGAGTTATTAGCCTTCTATCAAACTCATTTTCCTCATCACTATTATTTTTCTGTTTGTCGAACAGGCAGAACGGATGAAGAACGCTATATTCAAGCGGTTGTTCCCTTTTCCCAAAAGCACCAAATTCCGCTAGTTGCAGTCAATGATGTCATGTTCTTAAAAGAGGATGACTTTGATGCGCACGAAATTCGTGTAGCCATTCATGATAGCTACACACTAGACGATCCAAGACGCCCTAAAAAATACTCTGCTCAACAATATTTTAGAAGCGAAGAAGAAATGTGCGCACTGTTTGCCGACTTACCACAGGCGGTTGAAAATAGCGTACAAATTGCAAAACGTTGTAATGTAAACGTACGCTTAGGCGAGTATTTCTTACCCAATTTTCCAACAGGCGAACTCTCTACCGCAGATTTTCTTGTGAAAAAATCGAAAGAAGGTTTAGAAGAACGCTTGGAATTCTTATTTCCTGATCCCAAAGAACGTGCAGACAAGCGGTCTGTTTATGACGAACGTTTGCAAGTTGAGCTTGATGTAATTAACCAAATGGGTTTCCCTGGCTATTTCTTGATCGTGATGGAATTTATTCAGTGGTCAAAAGATAATGGGATTCCTGTTGGCCCAGGACGAGGCTCTGGCGCAGGTTCTTTAGTCGCTTACGCCCTTAAAATTACTGATTTAGATCCGCTTGAGTTTGATTTACTCTTTGAGCGTTTTCTCAACCCAGAACGGGTATCCATGCCAGACTTTGACGTCGACTTCTGTATGGATGGTCGAGATCAGGTGATTGAACACGTTGCTGATACTTACGGCCGTCAGGCAGTATCACAAATCATTACATTTGGCACAATGGCTGCAAAAGCAGTTATCCGCGATGTAGGGCGAGTCTTTGGTCATCCTTATAGCTTTGTTGATCGCATCTCAAAACTAATTCCGCCTGATCCCGGCATGACCCTTAGTAAAGCGTTTGAAGCAGAACCTAAGTTAGGCGAATTATATGAGGCGGATGAAGAAGTTAAAGATCTCATCGACATGGCTCGTAAGCTAGAAGGGGTTACCCGTAACGCTGGTAAACATGCTGGCGGCGTGGTTATCGCACCAACTGCGATTACAGATTTTTCACCGCTTTATTGTGATTCTGAAGGTATGCATCCCGTCACACATTTTGATAAAAATGATGTGGAATATGCTGGCCTAGTGAAATTTGACTTCTTAGGATTGCGTACGCTAACTATCATCAAGTGGGCTCTAGAGATGATTAACGCGCGATTAGCACGCGAAGGTAAACCACTTGTGCGAATCGAAAGCATTCCACTAGATGATGAAAAATCTTTTAAACTCTTATTAGAGGCCAAAACGACTGCGGTTTTCCAGCTAGAGTCGCGCGGTATGAAAGACTTAATTTCTCGCCTTAAACCGGACTGCTTTGAAGATATTATCGCGTTAGTAGCCTTATTCCGCCCAGGCCCGCTTGAGTCTGGCATGGTGCAGAACTTTATCGACCGTAAACACGGTATTGAAGAAGTTTCCTACCCTGATGCGCAATATCAACATGAATGCTTAAAGCCAATTCTTGAACCGACTTACGGCGTGATTGTTTACCAAGAGCAAGTGATGCAAATTGCGCAAGAGCTTGCTGGTTACACGCTGGGTGGAGCAGATTTATTACGCCGAGCTATGGGTAAGAAAAAACCAGAAGAGATGGCGGCTCAGCGAGAAATTTTTGAAAAAGGTGCAATTAACAAAGGGATTGATGGCAATCTAGCCATGAAAATCTTTGACCTTGTAGAAAAATTCGCAGGTTATGGGTTCAATAAATCTCACTCTGCTGCTTATGCATTGGTTTCTTATCAAACTCTATGGCTGAAAGCCCATTATCCTGCAGAATTTATGGCTGCAGTGATGACATCTGAGATGGATAACACCGATAAGATTGTGAGCCTTTATGATGAATGCATGAATATGGGATTGACCATTGTGCCACCAGATGTGAATACTGGAAAACATCGCTTTAGTGTAAATGAAAAAGGTGAAATTGTTTACGGATTAGGCGCAATTAAAGGCGTAGGAGAAGGCCCAATCGAAGCCTTACTTGAAGCTCGTCAAGATGGCATTTTCAAAGATCTTTTCGATTTGACTGCACGCGTTGATCTGAAAAAGATTAACCGCCGAACTTTTGAAGCACTGATTATGTCTGGTGCCTTTGATAAATTAGGCCCACACCGAGCTGCCTTATTAAAAAATCTTGAAGATGCGCTAAAAGCTTCCGATCAACACAGCAAAATGGAAGCATTAGGTCAAAGCGATATGTTTGGGGTGCTTACGGAAACGCCAGAAGAAGTGCAAGATGCATATGCCAATACACCTAAGCTGTCAGAACAAGTGATTTTAGAAGGTGAACGCAATACGCTCGGATTATATTTAAGTGGTCATCCTATTGGACGATTCCTAAAAGAGTTGTCTCACTATGCACCTATCCGCTTAAATGAGTTACAACCTACACGACGTGGGCAGATGGTAACTGTAGCGGGTATTATCGTCAATGCACGAATTGCCACCACCAAGCGAGGAAGCCGTTTAGGTATTGGAACCATTGAAGACCGTTCGGGTAAATTGGATATCACACTCTTTTCTGAAGCATTAGAAACCTATGGTGCACTTTTGCAAAAAGATCAGATTGTTATCGCCACTGGCTCTATTCAATTTGATGATTTTAGTGGAGGCTTAAAAATGTCTGTTAGAGAACTTTCAACCTTAGATGAAAGTCGTGCAAGACATGCCAAAAGCCTTGCATTAGCGATTCAAGCCGAGCAGCTATCGGATGGCTTTATTAAATCATTAAATACGATTATTACGCCTTATAAAGCTGGTACACTCCCGCTTAATTTTTATTATCAAAGCCCAGCTGGACGCGTACTATTACGTGGAGGAGTCGAATGGCGAGTTACCCCAAAAGAAGAAATGTTAACTGAACTTAAAGGACTACTTGGCGAAAATGCCGTAGAATTAGAATTCAATTAAAGCTCTTCCCACAATATGATATGATTTCAGACATATTAACAACGTTAGAGGTTACTATGTCTGAAATTTCAACACTCTCCCCAACAGCCTTATGGCAATGGTTCGATAAAATTTGTACGATTCCCCATCCTTCCTACCACGAAGATGCTTTAGCCGAATATTTACTTAATTGGGCAAAATCACAACATTTCTTTGCTGAACGCGATGAAGCTGGCAATCTGCTTATCCGTAAACCTGCAACACCTGGAATGGAAAATCGTCAAACTATCGCATTACAAGCGCACTTAGATATGGTGCCACAAGCAAATGCCAATACACCGCATGATTTTACTAAAGATCCTATTCAACCATATATTGATGGCGAATGGGTTAAAGCTAAAGGAACCACACTAGGCGCAGATAATGGTATCGGCTTGGCATCTTGCATGGCTGTGCTATCTTCCACTGACATTGCACATCCAGAATTAGAAGTGCTGTTAACGATGACTGAAGAAGTCGGCATGGAGGGTGTATTAGGGCTCCGCCCAAATTGGTTAAGCGCTAATATTATGATTAACACCGATACCGAAGATAATGGAGAAATCTATATCGGCTGTGCTGGTGGCGAAAATGTGAACTTGAATTTACCGCTAACTCGTGAAAAAAATCCATTTGATACAGCATTAACACTGACTCTTAAAGGGTTAAGAGGTGGGCACTCTGGCTGTGATATTCACACTAACCGTGCAAATGCTATTAAATTATTAGCTCGCCAGCTTGCTGAAATTGAAGGAATTGCATTTTCTATTACGGACATTCATGGAGGCTCAGTGCGTAATGCTATTCCAAGGGAAGCGCAAGCAACGATTAACTTTTTTGCAAAAGATCAGGAAAATCTAACCGCTTGTATTCAACGCGTTAGTGACACAATTCAAACAGAATTAAGATTAGCTGAGCCACAATACCAATTACTTATTGAGAAAAATATACCAAGCGAAACCTCATTTACTACAAGTGATAGCCAAAAAATCATTCACTTAGTCAATTTACTTCCTAATGGCGTTATTCGTCAAAGCGATATTGTAAAAGATGTCGTAGAAACCTCGTTAAGTGTAGGAATTGTAGGGATTAAAGATGAATCTCTTTTCGTAACTATTCTTTCTCGTTCATTAGTAGAAAGTGGAAAAGAAGCAATTAGAAATAAAATCCGCTCACTGGCAGCACTAACTGGTGCACAAGCAGAGTTTTCTGGTAACTATCCTGGCTGGGAACCAGACACTACATCACAAATTGTGCCATTAACTAAAGCCATTTATGACGAAGTACTTGGTTATGAGACTCAAATTAAAGTGATTCATGCGGGATTAGAATGTGGCTTAATTAAAAAAGTTTATCCAAACATGGATCTAGTTTCTATTGGGCCGACTATTCGCAATGCTCACTCACCAGATGAGAAAGTGCATATTCCAGCGGTTTCTATTTACTGGATGTTATTAACTAAATTGTTAGCACAAGCACCAAATAAATAATTCTTTGAAATGCAAAAAAGCAGATAAATTTCATTTATCTGCTTTTATTTTATTTCTGATAAAAATATCTTTTATTAGCTATAGCATAGCTGAAAAACAAAAACCCCGTCACACTCAGTAACGGGGTCCTTTCTCTATTCAATCCGGCGATGCCCTACTCTCACATGGGGAACCCCCACACTACCATCGGCATTACAGCATTTTACTTCTGAGTTCGGTATGGAGTCAGGTAGAACTACTGCACTATGGTCGCCGGAATATCCGGTCATGATTCATCTCATTATCTTATCTATTCTTCTTCTCAAAACCAAAAACAAGCCTCAAAACCTT
>NZ_ALJP01000005.1:0-70066 GCF_000287615.1 Haemophilus sputorum HK 2154 | reverse complement strand
ACATAAAATGTCACTACTTAAAAAGTATAATGAATTTCTAGTTAGCACCTATTAAGACTTCAAAATTAAAAAAATATTTTTAAATCAAGTCAATCAACAAGTGCCCACACAGATTGTCTGATATGTTGTTAAAGAACAAAAATAAACGACGCACTGCTTTTTCTAAAGATTCACAACAGCGCGTCGTTGTGTGGGGTGCATTATAGAGAAATCTCAAATCCTTGCAAGTCTTTTTTGCAAAAAATTTTAATTTTTTTACCACTTGTTGAAAATTGCGACAGTGAGTATAAATTCACATCAACAAGCGGTCTATTTTTCTCCAAATTTTGCAAATTATAATTTGCTTAAATCTACTAGCGCATCTGGCTTAATATCTGCAATAGTCCGATTGCTAGTAAGTGTCATGGCTACACGCATTTCTTTTTTGAAAATATCCAACATATTTTCAACACCTTGACGACCTGCTGCACCTAATGCATAAACAAAAGAGCGTCCAATCATTGTGCAATCCGCACCTAAAGCAATCATACGCACCACATCTAAGCCATTACGAATACCACTATCTGCAATAATTTTAATATCACCTTTCACTGCATCTGCAATAGCAGGAAGGGCTCTTGCGCTAGAAAGCACACCATCTAACTGGCGACCGCCGTGGTTTGAAACCACAATACCATCCGCACCAAAACGTACTGCATCTTTTGCATCTTCAGGATCAAGAATTCCTTTAATTACCATTGGACCATCCCAAAACTCACGAATCCACTCTAAATCTTTCCACGAAATAGACGGATCAAAGTTTTCTGTTAGCCAGCCGATGTAATCATCTAAACCAATTTGTTTTCCAGTATAAATAGAAACATTGCCTAAAGTATGCGGTTTACCTTTAAGACCAACATCATATGCCCAATAAGGATGCGTAATGCCTTGTAATACACGGCGAATTTCTTTGTAAGGACCACTCATGCCAGAATGCATATCACGATAACGTGCACCAGGTGTGGGCATATCTACCGTAAATACTAAAGTAGAACATCCCGCTGCTTTTGCACGTTCAAGTGCATTTTTCATAAACCCACGATCTTTCAACACATAAAGCTGGAACCATAATGGACGCTTAATTGCTGGCGCCACTTCTTCAATCGGGCAAATAGAAACCGTTGAAAGCGTAAATGGTACGCCTTTATTTTCTGCTGCCTGTGCAGCTTGAACCTCACCACGGCGCGCATACATACCGCAAGCCCCTACTGGTGCAAGTGTTACCGGCATAGAAAGCTTTTCACCAAATAGCTCAATTTCAGTATCAAGCTCTGACATATCTTTTAATACGCGCTGTCTTAACGCAATATTGGCTAAATCACTGACATTACGAGCTAGTGTTTGTTCGGAATAAGAACCACCATCAGCATAGTGGAACATAAATGGAGGAACGCGACGACGCGCAGCTTCGCGATAGTCATTTGCGGATGAGATAATCATTTTGACCTCTTTGAATTTTGTTAATAAATGAGTTACCAAAGTGTAACACAAACCCAACAAAGTTAAATGATAATTATTCCTGTTTTTAGACATTCGTCACAATTTATTTTCTTAGAGAAAAAGAAAACCGCCTAAAAAGGCGGTTCTATAATAAAATCATTTGCACTATAACAACGATCCACACTACCCGTTAATAGTGTGAGCCTAGTCGCTGAGTCATGTAGAGCTAAGATAATGATTTATATCCTAGATCTACTGATTACAGTGTTCAATAAATTAGTCTAATTGCTGGGAAGGGGATAGGGTCACAACCTGTTCCCAACCTCCCAATATTGTATGTTGTATGCCATACTCTATAAAATATCAAGATAAGATATTTCTTATATAACAAGAGCATTTATTGGGATAAAAATGTAACACCAACCCAAAATAGGTAACTTGTTACCCTCGACAAGCAGTTGATTCCACTAAAAAATTTGCAAATTGTTATCGAAAATCTACCGCTTGTGTGCGTAAACTTTATCCCTCACAAATAAAACCCCCAACTTTTTGGGATCAGATCATTTTTTCAGTCGGAATTTCATTTATTTTAATTACATCATATTCTGTAAGAAATTTGCAGAACACTTTGTAAAAACGTATCCCTGTTATTTTTGATACCTATTATTAAACCATTCCCTGAATGTTGGAAACTCTAAACTTTTATTGTAAAGCAAACAACCATAATCAATACCTTCTTCACAAGATAGTTTTGCATATTTTTTAACACTATCTCCATCTCCTACAGTTCCGACCTCATAATAATATGAATAAGCGACCATATATAAAGCCCAAGAATACCCTTGTTCAGCAGATTTCTTGAACCATTGAAATCTTTTCGCTTGAGAACTTTCATTCGTTGCTACAAGAAACATCGCTTCAGGATCATTGGTTTGTTCTACTATTTTTTTGTACCATTGTGCTGCTTTCCGTGCATTTTGCTTATCTTTATCAGAATCCTTATAGCATGCACCATTAAGGTAAGGATAACCACTGCCTCCACCATAACAATCATACAAAATTGCTAACAATTTCATTGCGTTAAGATCGCCCAATTCAGCTACTTTTTGCAAAGTATCAAGATCTATTTTCTGCCCTTGTTGCTCCGCTCGGAGAAAATCAGCTCTTTTATCTTCATTTTCCTCATAAATTTCTATAGCTCTTTCATAATTTTGTGGAACACCTAACCCTTTACGATACATTTCTGCAACCATATAACTATAGTTAGGCACATTCCAAGCATGATAATTTCTTCCACCTTTTTCTTCTAACCAGTATAAAGCTTTAGAATAATTTTTATTATTGAAATAATATTTTCCTAGCCAGTTTATTGCTTCTTTATTTCCTGCATTAGCTGCTTTTTTATACCACTCAATTGCTTTATTGATATCTTTTGCCTCAAAAGAGTACCCACTATTATCAGGATCAAAACTCTTGGCTTTCAATAACATACTTTTAGGATCAAATCTTGTAGGATCATATGTTTGCAATTCATATGTCGTAGCATTTACCTGCGAAGAAACATACAACATTGCTATAGATAAAATTAAATTTTTTATTCTATTTTTCATTTTATTACTCCGTGATACAAGGCTCTCTATTCAACAATCCTCCGATATAAGCTTCAACTTGAGGATAAACTTCCAAACAAACCGTTTTGCCATCATAAACAACATCTTCCGTTGGAATGCTAAGCAATTCAGATTGCACAACCATACTACTTAAACATCTTGCTAGAATTTTGTTTTCTTTAAGAATTTCTTGCAAACTGCGATGCTCTTCATTTCCCCAATCATTAACATTTTTACCTTTAAAATCATCTTGACTAATCAGAATATCCCGATAAATTAGGAAAATTCCATTTTGTTGAGAATAAGATTGAAAATGTCTAAAACCTGCTTTCGGTAATTGCTGAAAAAATGCTTCCTGTGTCATTATTGTTTCTACCACACTTAAAAGTCGAATAAGATTAAAAGATGTTAAATCTTTCATTTATAATCCCCTTAAAGTATTTTGATTAAAATTTGATTATAACTTGTTTTTTTTTTGCACAATTAGTTATTATCAAATTTTCAGTTTGCAAATAAAAATAAGGAGAAAAAATGAAACCATATTACTGGAAGTTAAAGCTAGAATGGAAAAGCAAGATGTTTTTATTGATAGAATTTCAATATTGCTATAAAGAGAAGAGTTAGATAAGCGGTCAATATCCCTGAAAAATTTGCAAATCTTTATAGAAAATCCACCGCTTGCGTATGTGAGCTTCGTTCACACATCCTACAAAACAAAAACCCCAACCTTTCGGTTGGGGTTTATCATTTTTATCTTCTTCTTGAAAGCTGTGAGCTAACAATATCGTAAACACGCAGTTTTGCGATTTCGCGAGAAAGTTTTGCTGAAAGGTCAACATCGTTGGCCTTGCTTAAACTTTCCTCTACTTTACGTTTAGCTGCTAAGATGCGTTGTCGATCAAGTTCTTCGCCTCGAATCGCCACATCTGCTAGTACGGTAACTACTGTTGGCTGTACTTCTAAGAAGCCCCCTGAAACATAAATAAATGCTTCATTACCATCAGCTAAAGTATATTTCACCATACCAGGTTTGATAGCAGTTAATAATGGGGTATGCCCTGCATACACACCTAACTCACCATCAATCCCTGTTACTCGTACGCTAACAACTTGCCCTGAGAAAATTTTTTGCTCTGCACTGACTACGTTAAGTTCAAATTGAGATGCCATTTTGTTCTCCTTGCGTTCCTATGAAGTTAGGGAACAATTACATCTTACTTGCTCTTTCCACAACTTCGTCAATTGAGCCTGCCATATAGAACGCTTGTTCTGGAATATGGTCAAATTCGCCTTCTAAAATACCTTTAAAGCCACGAATTGTGTCTTTTAATGATACATATTTACCTGGTGAACCTGTGAATACTTCAGCAACGAAGAATGGTTGTGATAAGAAACGTTCGATTTTACGCGCACGTGCTACCACTAATTTATCGTCTTCAGATAATTCATCCATACCAAGAATTGCGATGATATCTTTTAACTCTTTATAACGTTGTAATGTACCTTGTACACCACGAGCTACGTTATAGTGTTCTTCACCTACAACTAATGGATCTAATTGACGTGAAGTTGAGTCTAATGGGTCAACCGCTGGGTAAATACCAAGTGATGCGATGTTACGACTTAATACGACTGTTGAGTCTAAGTGCGCAAAGGTTGTCGCTGGCGATGGGTCAGTTAAGTCATCTGCTGGTACGTACACCGCTTGTACAGAGGTGATAGAACCCGTTTTGGTTGAGGTGATACGTTCTTGTAACACACCCATTTCTTCTGCTAATGTTGGTTGGTAACCTACCGCAGATGGCATACGACCTAATAGCGCAGATACTTCAGTACCAGCAAGGGTATAACGATAGATATTATCCACGAAGAATAATACATCACGACCTTCATCACGGAATTTTTCAGCCATGGTCAAGCCAGTTAATGCTACACGTAAACGGTTACCTGGTGGTTCATTCATCTGGCCATACACTAACGATACTTTATCTAATACGTTAGAGTCTGTCATTTCATGATAGAAGTCGTTACCTTCACGGGTACGTTCACCAACACCTGCAAACACTGAGTAACCTGAGTGCTCGATCGCGATGTTACGTATTAATTCCATCATGTTAACGGTTTTACCTACACCCGCACCACCGAATAAACCAACTTTACCACCTTTTGCAAATGGGCAGATTAAGTCGATAACTTTGATACCGGTTTCAAGTAGTTCCGTACTGTTTGATTGTTCTTCGTAGCTTGGTGCTGCACGATGAATATCCCAACGTTCTTCTTCGCCGATAGGACCTTTTTCATCGATTGGCTCACCTAACACGTTCATAATACGACCCAATGTTTTAGTACCCACTGGTACTTGAATTGGGTTGTGAGTATTTTCAACTTTTAAACCACGTTTTAAACCGTCTGATGTACCGAGTGCGATACAACGAACAAGTCCACCACCTAATTGTTGTTGGACTTCAAGCGTTAAACCTGATTCTACTTTTAACGCATCATATACTTTTGGTACTGCATCTTGTGGGAATTCAACGTCAATCACCGCACCGATGATCTGTACAATTTTTCCTGTTGCCATTACCGTTCCTCTTTTCTCTAAATTGCTGCCGCACCGGCGACAATTTCATTTAATTCATTTGTAATGCTTGCTTGGCGAGCTTTGTTGTACACTAATTGTAATTCATCAATTAAAGTACCCGCGTTGTCTGTTGCGGCTTTCATTGCTACCATTCGAGCGGCTTGTTCAGAAGCAAGGTTATCTACAATCGCTTGATACACCTGAGTTTCCAAGTAACGAACTAATAAACTGTCCAACAATACTTGTGGATTTGGTTCATAAATATAATCCCATGAACCTTTAGTCTCTAATTCGTCATCTGCTAATTTTGGTAACGGAAGTAATTGTGCGATAACCGGTTTTTGTGACATTGTGTTTTCAAAACGGTTATACGCCACAAACACTGCATCCACTTCTTCATTGCGGTAGGCATCAATCATTTCATTTACCATACCCACAATACGTTCCATTTCAGGATTATCACCTAAACCAATAACTTGAGAACGCACATTTAAACCAAGACTTTGGTAAAAACTTACCGCTTTTGAACCCACTAAGCCAAGCTCTGCACTAACGTTTTTATCTTTCCATGTTTTAAATTCATTCAATGTTGCTTTGAATAAATTGATGTTAAGACCGCCACATAAGCCGCGGTCTGTAGATACGATTAAGTAACCTACTTTTTTAATCTCACGTTCAGTTAAAAACGGGTGCTTATAACCAATGCTGCCTTTTGCAATATGGCTGATCACCTTACGGATAGTTTCCGAATACGGGCGAGAAGCCGACATACGCTCTTGCGTTTTACGCATTTTAGAGGTTGCAACCATTTCCATTGCTTTCGTAATTTTTTGCGTATTACGAACACTCGCAATTTTGGTTCTTATCTCTTTCGCACCTGCCATAATCTTTCTCCGCTAGTTAGTGATTACCATGCACCGTTCTTTTTGAAGTTCTCAACGATAGCTTTTAATTGATCCTTGATTGAATCGTTATAATCGCCAGATTTTGCTAAATCCTTCATAAAATCAGCATGGTTGCTATTAGCGTAAGCCAATAATGCAGATTCAAATGAGCCAATACGCTCAACATCCACATCATCTAAGTGGCCAAATTCAGCAGCAAATAAAACAAGCGCTTGTTCACTTACTGGCATTGGCGCAAATTGTTTTTGTTTCAACAATTCTGTTACTTTTTGACCGTGAGAAAGTTGTTTACGAGTTGCATCATCTAAATCTGACGCAAACTGTGCAAACGCTGCTAATTCACGATATTGCGCTAATGCAGTACGGATACCGCCTGATAATTTTTTAATTACTTTGGTTTGTGCCGCAGAACCTACACGAGAAACAGAGATACCTGGGTTTACTGCAGGACGAATACCTGAGTTAAATAAGTTAGATTCTAAGAAAATCTGACCATCGGTAATCGAAATTACGTTTGTCGGTACGAATGCTGAAACGTCACCCGCTTGAGTTTCAATAATTGGTAATGCTGTTAAAGAACCTGTTTGACCTTTTACCGCACCATTAGTGAAACGTTCTACATAATCTGCATTTACGCGTGCTGCACGCTCTAGTAAACGAGAGTGTAGGTAGAATACATCCCCTGGGAATGCTTCACGACCTGGTGGACGACGTAATAATAATGAAATTTGACGGTAAGCGACTGCTTGTTTAGATAAATCATCATAAACAATTAACGCATCTTCACCACGGTCACGGAAGTACTCACCCATTGCACAACCAGAGTATGGTGCAAGGTATTGTAATGCCGCAGATTCAGATGCTGATGCCACTACAACGATAGTATTTGCTAATGCACCGTGCTCTTCTAATTTACGCACAACGTTCGCAATAGTTGAAGCTTTTTGACCAATTGCAACATAGATACATTTTACGCCAGAATCTTTTTGCGCGATGATCGCATCGATTGCTAACGCTGTTTTACCGGTTTGACGGTCACCGATAATTAACTCACGTTGACCACGACCAATTGGTACCATTGAGTCAACCGCTTTATAACCAGTTTGAACAGGTTGATCTACTGATTGACGGTCGATAACACCTGGTGCAATTACTTCTACTGGAGAGAAGCCATCGTGTTCCACTTCACCTTTACCATCAATTGGCTGACCTAAAGTGTTTACCACACGACCTAATAAACCGCGACCTACTGGTACTTCTAAAATACGACCGGTACATTTTACTGTCATGCCTTCTGCTAAATCAGCATAAGGGCCCATCACTACCGCACCAACAGAATCACGTTCTAAGTTTAATGCGATTGCATAACGATTGCCCGGTAATTCGATCATCTCACCTTGCATTACATCAGCAAGACCGTGAACACGAATAATACCATCGCTTACAGAAACAATTGTCCCTGTGCTTTGTGCTTCGCTTGCCACATTAAACTGGGCAATGCGTTTTTTAATCAATTCACTAATTTCAGTTGAATTTAGTTGCATTTTTTATTCCTCTTACAAGCTCAACGCTTGATTTAAGCGGTTTAATTGCCCACGGCTACTACCGTCGATGACGACATCATCATACTGAATGATTACCCCTGCAATAACAGACGGGTCAATTTGGCTATTTAAACGCACTTTTTTACCTAAGCGTTTTTCCATCGCTTGAGCGATTTTCTTTTCTTGTGCTTGACTTAATTCGCTAGCTGAAACCACTAACACTTCTTTTACCGCTTCATGCTCTGCACGAAGTTCGCTAAATTGCGCGAGTACGGATGGAAGGATTGCAAGGCGTTTATTTTCAGCCATCACACGAATAAAATTTTGCCCATATTGATCTAGCTGGTCACCGCAGACATTGCAAAAAAACTCTGCAATTTGACCGCTTGCAAGCGAAGATGAGAGATAATCTGCCACCTGCTCATTTTCCGCTACTGCGGCTGAAAAGGTAAGCATCGCTTGCCATTTATCCAACTGACCTTGTTCTAAAGCAAAATCAAACGCTGCTTTAGCGTAGGGGCGAGCTACTGTACTATATTCTGACATCTGCCCCACCTTATTATAGTTCTGCAACTAGCTTATCAATAATGTCATTGTTTGCCGCTTCATCAATAGAACGACCCACAATTTTCTCTGCACCAGCCACGGCTAATGCTGCTACTTTTTGACGAAGCTCTTCTTGAACACGTTTACGTTCGCTTTCAACTTCCGCACGACCTTGTTCAATAATACGCTGACGTTCCACCTCAGCCTCTGCTTGCACAGATTCTAAAATTTCATTACGTCTTTTCGTTGCTAAATCAATAATTTTTTGAGCTTCTTCTTTAGCTTTAAGGATTTCTTTATCCGCTTCAGCTTTTGAGTCTGCTTGCTCTTGTTTCGCTTTTTCCGCTGATGCTAAAGCGTTAGCTATATTTGCTTGACGCTCTTCAATCGCTTTAATAAGCGGTGGCCATACATATTTCATACAGAACGCCACAAAAAGGACGAATGCAATAAGTTGGCCAATTAGTGTTGCATTTAAGTTCACAACGCCTCCTATAAAGTTAGTTAAATTACCCGAAGGTAACGCCTATTATTTATAGGGATTAGCCTAATAAACCGATGAATGGGTTTGCGAAGATGAATAATAATGCAATACCAACAGCGATCATTGCGATAGCATCTAAAAGACCAGCAACGATGAACATTTTAGTTTGTAAGCTGCTTGCTAATTCAGGTTGACGAGCAGAAGACTCTAAAAATTTGCCACCTAAAAGTGCAAAGCCAATTGCAGTACCAAGTGCTGCGAAAGCTAATAAAATTGATGCACCAATAATAGTTGCTGTGATTACTGATTCCATAATGTTCTCCATTAAAAGATTGAGGAATTAGCCTCTCGGCTAAGGTTTTGTTTAAGTTAAAGAAAAATACAAGCGGTCTAATTTTTGCAAAATTTCACTAAAATTCCACCGCTTATGGGTTCGTTTAATGATCCGCTTTGTTATAAGCGATACTCAAGTAAACAATCGTTAGCATCATAAAGATAAAGGCTTGGAGCGTAATAACCAAAATGTGGAAAATTGCCCAAACTAAATGCAATGGAATACCCAATGCTTGCAATGCAAAATTGTCTGCCATATACATTACTGCAATTAAGATGAAGATTAACTCACCTGCATACATATTACCGAATAGACGGAACGCCAATGAAATCGGTTTTGCTAATAATGTTACGCTTTCAAGAATGAAGTTGACAGGAATAAATGCCCAGTGATTAAAAGGGTGGAGCGTATATTCTTTTACTAAACCACTAAAACCTTTTGATTTCACTGTGTAGAAAAGGATTAAGCCGAATACACAGATTGACATACCAAGTGTTGCACTAATATCTGCAGTTGGTACAGCACGTAAATAGTGAACACCGAATAATCCAGCGAATTGAGGAAGAAAATCAACAGGAACTAAGTCGATGGCATTCATCACAAAAAACCAACAGAAAATGGTTAATGCTAATGCAGCCACTTTATGACGGATATGGTGAGAGGCGTGAAGGTTATCTTTGACTAAACCATCAACCCAGCCTACAACGATTTCAACAAAACATTGTAATTTACCCGGTACGCCCGTTGTCGCATTTTTTGCCACTTTACGGAATACATATAAGAAAATGAGCGCTGATACGATCGAGAAGAATAACGTATCTAAATGCACGTTCCAAAAGCCATCACCTGTGGTTGCAAACGTAAGGTGGTGACCAATATATTCAGCAGTATTTCCAGCCATAATAAGTCCTTGATAAGGTAAAGGTAAATTTAAATTTGTTTGGACAACCACATCGGAATGAGGTTATTCAATAAAAGCGTTATAAAATATCCGGCAAAAAAAGGAATTGCTTGAAAATTTGGGATTCCCAGAAAACTAACAACAAGCCCTGACACAACGATAAACCACTTAATTCCTTCGCCTTGATAAAAAGCGGTCATTTTTTTTGCTTGTTTGACTAATTTTCTAAAGAAAACCCAATAAACAAAAAAATAGTGGGCAATAAATATAATTAAAGAACCACTTAACACAGAAAGCATCGCTTGGGGTTGCCAAAACTGCGTAATGGCAATCATCAATCCAATCAATACTAATTGAATTTTAAAGGCTTTTAGGTACCGTTGTTTTGCACGATTGATTACAGCAGACATCGCTTAATTTCTCATTTTAAAAATAGGCGAAACTCGCCTCTGTAAATCAATAAAAATCAACCCTAAATTATACGGAACCTTACGGAGTATTCAACCAAAAAATACGCAATTCGGGGCATAATTTTAAATAAATTGTTAAAAATCCGTTAATAATTAGCCAAACTAGTTAAAAACTGAAAAATTTCTCCAAAAAATGGGCATTTTCCTTACGCTTTTCAAACATTACTTTTCTAAAAATTGACCTAAGACAGTTTGTAAAATAACGACCATTTTTTCAGCAGATTCTTGACGACCTCGTCGAATCCATTCATCGAGTGCACCGAAGCAGATCCCCATAGTCATCGATTTTGCATAAGCTTGAGTATTTGGTTGCTCTGGCTGGGCACCTGTAACGGTGCGTAAATAATATAAAAAGAGGTGAGAAAGATTTTGCTGATAAAGTAAATCAACCGTTTCATGTAGGTAATCAATAGATTTAAACATCGCAATCAATTTTTCTTGCGTGCTTTGTGCTTGGTATTTTGAAAACGCATCCATTGACTTATCAAAGAGATATTTCACTAACACCTCCTCTTTAGAGTCAAAATTACGATAAAACGAAATTCGACTCACACCTGCTAATTTTGAAATTTCAGTAATAGTAATCTCTTCAAAGGGTTTCTTTCGCATCAAGATAAACAACGCCTCGGTGAGGCTTTCTTTTATCACAAAGTTCAAATTTTTTTTCATACTGTTACATTTTGGTGAGTTTGTTTCAGTTTTGGGCGAAAGTATTGACGGTTATTTTTAAATCCCGAAAAATACGCCCAGTTTTAGCGCGTCATTTAGACATTTATTTTTAACTACTCGGAGAGACTCATGAAAAATTTAGTGAGCAAAATGTTAGTTTTAGTGGTTGTTGCTTCATCAGTGACAGCTTGTGGCCTGAGAGGTTCACAACGAGATACCGCAACAGGTGCCGTACTTGGTGGCGTAGCCGGCGGACTAATTGGAGGAAATACTACCTCTACTGTGGTCGGTGCAGCAGTGGGTGGCTTAGTCGGTAGCCAGTGGAATCGTTAATCACCTTTATGTGAGGTCACTATGAAAAAATGGATCATAAAAGGCATTGTATTAAGCTTATTTATGGGGGCTAATGCACAAGCATTAACACGTTCGCAACACGATACTGCGGTGGGCGCAGTATTAGGTGGGGTTGCTGGCGCAGTAGTGGGCAATGATGTTACCTCAACCATGGCAGGCGCGGCGCTTGGTGGTGTAGTGGGTAGCCAATGGAACGCGCATAAAGAAGAGAAAAAACATCGTGCTGAGCGTGAAAGAGAACATCGCCATCATCACGAAGGCTTCCGCCCTGCGCGTTATGAATATGATGATTTCGATGACCGCCACCACAAACCACATAGACCAAAACACCATAAACATAAACCACATCATCACGATGATGATTAAATAAAAATAAATTCATTCAGTTAGCAAAATCAAAATAACTTTATTCAATCCAATGAACCAAACGGCTAAGCTTTATGACAAAGTTTAGCCGTTTTATTTTACCGTTTTTTAGCCTTTTAGACGTCTAGACATATACAAGCGGTCATTTTTTACTTACAATCGGCAAAAAATTTAAAAAGGATATTTTTGTGTTAGAACAACTCTTAATGAGCCTTCCATTTATGGATGCTGCGCGTGCTAAGCTCGTGATTGATGCTTTTTGGCCAATGGTTGAAGCTGCCGTGCTAGTTTCCATTCCCCTTGCGATTGCTTCTTTTATTATTGGAATGATTATTGCCGTGGTAGTTGCGCTCATCCGCATTTCACCTTCTCACGGTATTGTTCATCGTCTATTGCTCGCATTTGTGAAAGGCTATATTTCTATCATTCGTGGCACACCAATGTTGGTGCAAATTTCTGTGGTGTTCTATGGTCTTCCGGCTATTGGTGTTTTCATCGACCCAATTCCAGCTGCGATTATCGGCTTCTCACTGAATATTGGGGCTTATGGTTCAGAAACGGTGCGTGCTGCCATTTCCTCAGTGCCAAAAGGACAATGGGAAGCAGGCTTTACCATCGGTATGACCTATATGCAAACCTTCCGCCGTATTATTGCACCACAAGCATTTCGCGTTGCCGTGCCACCATTAAGTAACACATTTATTGGTTTATTTAAAGACACCTCACTTGCCTCGGTGGTTACTGTTACTGAAATGTTCCGCGTTGCTCAACAAATGGCCAATATGTCTTATGACTTTTTACCTGTTTATATTGAAGCTGGGCTAATTTATTGGTGCTTCTGCTGGGTACTCTTTTTAATTCAAGCGAAACTAGAACATCGCTTTAACCGATTTGTGGCGAACTAAGATGATTAAAATAAGCAATATTCACAAAACCTTTGGTGAAAATACCATTTTAAAAGGGATTGATTTAAACATTGAAAAAGGGCAAGTGGTGGTCATTTTAGGACCTTCCGGCTCAGGGAAAACCACCTTTTTGCGCTGTTTAAATGCGTTAGAAATGCCAGAGCAAGGCACAATCACATTTGAAGATGGCGCGCCATTAACGATTGATTTTGGCAAAAAACCGAACAAAAAAGAGATTCTAGCCTTGCGCCGTAAATCAGGCATGGTGTTCCAAAACTATAATCTCTTTCCGCATAAAACTGCGCTCGAAAATGTGATGGAAGGGCCTGTTTTTGTTCAAGGAAAAAACACAGCTCAAGCAAAATCAGAGGCTTTAGCTTTATTAGCGAAAGTGGGGTTATCTGATAAAGTGAATCTATACCCATTTCAGCTTTCGGGCGGGCAGCAACAACGTGTGGGCATTGCGCGTGCATTGGCTATTCAACCTGCTTTAATGCTTTTTGATGAACCTACTTCCGCACTTGACCCTGAATTGGTGCAAGATGTGCTCAATACCATGAAAGCACTTGCTAATGATGGTTGGACAATGGTGGTGGTAACACACGAGATCAAATTCGCATTAGATGTTGCAGACATTGTGATTGTGATGGATGGTGGCGTGATTGTGGAACAAGGTTCGCCAGACCAGCTCTTTAATCATCCACAACACGAGCGGACTAAACGCTTCTTGCAACAAATTCGAGCGTAACCCTATAAACAAGCGGTCTAATTTTGTAAAAGTTTTGCAAATTTAGACCGCTTGTCTTTTGAACAGGGAACTTCACCCCCATTTTAGCTACTCATGTTTACTATCCCACGATAAAAAGGAAACTGATATGGACTTTAACAACATTTTAAATCAGGTGCTTAACGTAGCAAAAGAAACCTTCAACGACACTAAAAACGGCAATAGTACGCAAGATAAAATCACTAAAGTAGGTGGTGGCGCGGCGGCACTTGGGTTGCTTTCTATGTTTTTAGGCAGAAAAGGAGGTGCAGGTTTAGCTAAATTAGGATCACTGGCAGCATTAGGTAGCCTTGCTTACCAAGCTTATCAAAAATACCAAGCCCAGAATCAGCCTGCACAAGAGGCATTAAATGAAAGTGCATTTCAGCTGACCGATCAGGCAAATATTATTTTACAAGCTATGATTTCAGCCGCTGCTGCTGATGGTGAAATTACGGAAGAAGAACGCCAAGCCATTCTTCAAGAAGCAGGCGACGATGTAGAAGTGCAACAATGGCTAAATCAAGCGATGGCTAATCCATTAAGTGCTGCACAAATTGGGGCAAAAGTGGAAAATAATCCGGCAATCGCAGCGCAAGTTTATTTAGCTGCTCGCGTTGTGTGCAAAGAATTAAGTCGCAAAGAAATTATCTTCTTGGCAAATCTTGCAGAAGCCTTACATTTAGATGAAGCGCTAGTTGAGCAACTTGAAGCGCAAGCAGGTTTATAAAAAATTAAAGGAGAGGTTAACCTCTCCTTTTTTTTCTACTAACTAACGAATTAACGTTTTCGGCTCTTCCACATTTTTCAATAATGCGTATTTTTCAATCCAACCAATCACGCCATCTAGATTTTCTTTTTTCATTAAGTTGGTAAAGATAAACGGTTGGCCGTTACGCATACGACGCGCATCACGTTCCATGATACTTAAATCAGCACCAACGAATGGGGCGAGATCAGTTTTGTTAATCACTAATAAATCTGAACGAGTAATACCTGGCCCACCTTTACGCGGGATTTTTTCACCTTGTGCGACGTCAATCACGAAAATAGTCACATCCGCCAAATCTGGGCTAAAGGTTGCAGATAAGTTATCACCACCAGATTCGATAAAGACGATTTCTACATCGGGAAAACGTGCAACCATTTCATCGACTGCTTCTAAGTTCATTGACGCATCTTCACGAATTGCCGTATGGGGGCAACCGCCCGTTTCCACGCCCATAATACGCTCTGGCGGAAGTAGGCTGTTTTTCGTTAAAAATTCCGCATCTTCTTGGGTATAAATATCGTTAGTGATCACCGCTACGCTATAGCGGCTTGCTATTTCACGAGTCAGTTTTTCAATTAACGCCGTTTTGCCTGCGCCAACAGGGCCTGCTACGCCAATTTTAATGTAGTTACGCATAATGTTCCTTTTGTGTTGATTATCGTAGAGGCGCTTTTTATATTCTCAACGATAAGTAAAAATTCAATAAAAAATGACCGCTCTTACGACATATAAAGTCGCGTATAAAGCACTTCGTGCTGCATGGAACGGATGTCATTTGCGAGCGTTGCTGCACCTAGCCATTCTTCGTCGGGGGCAAGGCTTAATTCGACAGCTTGCAAGAGTGCACTACGCAAATCAAACAGAATATCTTGCCCATCCATTTGGCTGAGCGGAATGAGTTTCACGCCATTGGTAATGGTACCAACTGCCGCATTGTAGTAAAACGCATACAGGGTATCCGCTTTGCTGAGCCCCATCGCTTGCGCTACCATCGCAAACACAATCGGGAAATAACCTTGCACGGTTTTATTCTGAATCGCTTGCTGAAATTGGCTCAACATCGGGTGTTGTTCATAGCGGATAAAAATTTTTAATAACCGCACGCCGAGTTTAAAACTGCCTTCGCGACTTTCTCGCGCAATTTTGGTCGCAGATAGCGAATGGTCTAATTCGCACAAACGGTCAAAATCATTGGTAGCCATGGCTTCAAATGCGAGCGAAAGATAAGCGCCATCGTTATACACCCAGTTTTGCAAAAGCTGTGTTTGCACATATTCTTCTAAGCTTGGTTTCGTTGAAACAACACCTTGTTGAACAAAAGTTTCTAAACCGTTTGAATGGTTAAATCCCCCGATTGGCAAAGTCGGGTCAACTAAGTGCAACAATGCGCCTAAATCTGCCAGGCTTCGGTTTAATGTTGGTGCCAATTGCCGTCTCCATGATGGTGATAGCCATGATGATCGTGCGAATGACTATGCGAATGCCCGTGCCCTTGTGCGGAGTTCGCTCTTAACGCTTGGCTTAAACGGCGTTCAGCTTTTTGCGGATGAAATCCCGCGGCTTGTAACCATTCGAACATCGGCTTATCGTAAGGTAATGTCACTTCATCACCATCTAAAAACAGCGGAGAATGTTTATTGCCTATTTCATAACAAGCTCGAGCCATTTCTGGCAAGGTTTTCGGCGATAGCACAATCACTTCACTCGGTAAAATTTCAATCGCAATCACTAATTCATCGCTGATAAACACCACATCATCGTGTTTTAAACGTTGCCCTTCTTTGAGTAGGCGAAATGCCACTTCACGTCCAGTATTTGTGGTTTTACGCAGAATATTGCGCTCGCTTTCATACCACTGCAATGCTACGCGTTCAATGACTTGATGTGTAATTTTGCCTTCAGTTTGGAGGCTAGTTAAGTCACCTAAAATGGTATCCATAATAGGCAGAATGGGGTTGAGGATTTTCATATTTTATATTGTTTAATTTCTTCGTTAATTGAGGCAGCCAAATCTCCCCCACCCCTCTTTGCTAAAGAGGGGATTTTCTTTATAAATTTGCTGTCATCTGACTAATTTATATTTGCCATATCAAAGTAGAACAATGATATAAAATCTCGCTCGTTCTTTCCCCTCTTTAGCAAAGAGGGGTAGGGGAGATTTGGCAGAAGGAAAAACAGAGAAATTAGGTTATTTAGACCAATTTCGTAACGCAAAAAAATGGTTACAAAGTTGGCTTTGTCTCGCTTAAAACCTCATATTTTTCATTCATCTCTGCCGCCCAAGCGGTTAAATTTGGAAATTCTTTTGCAAGATCTAATCCAATTTTTTCTGCTCTAAACAAGAACCAATCAATGACTGCAACAGCCATTAACGTACCAATGTTTAATTCCGTGCCAAACGGTTTTAAATCTAGCTCAAGTCTTGCAAAACTTTGACGATTGCGCTCAGTTAGTTGTTGATGACGAGCTGTCCACCATTCACTTTCAGGGCGAAGCATTTTTTCAGCCATCATCGGCACGGTATTTTCCATAATGCCATCGGCTAAATTATGCAACGCTAACGCTGCCCAGCGTGGTTTGCCGCTTTCTGGAATGAGTTTAGGCTCTACCTTGCCTTTTTGATCGAGATATTCGCAAATGAGCAAACTGCCATAAAGCCAATTACCACAATTACGTTCTAACGCTGGCACTCGTCCTAGGGGATTTGCCTGATTATGCGGAGAGCTTGCATTAAATGATGAACCAATTTTAATCAGTTCTGTTTTGTCTAAGAGTTGTTGATATTTCAACGTTACCAGCACTTTACGTACATACGGGCTGGTGGTGGAGTACCAAAGTTTCATTGTAAATTCTCCTCAAAATTTTACCGCTCTTTTCTGCTTAGAACATAAAATATCGTTGTCCTAATGGCACCGTATCCACAAGTTCACAGGTAATTAGTTCACCATCTACACGCACCTCATAGCGCTCTGGATCCACCGTGATTTCAGGTGTTGCATTGTTGTGAACGAGATCTTTTTTACCCACGCTGCGGCAGCCTTTCACGGCAATGGTTTCTTTGTGTAAACCGAATTTCGCACGAATATCGGCTTTTTCAGCGGCTTGCGAAACAAAGAATACCGCTGTTTGTGCTGTTGCCAAGCCTTGTGCACCGTACATTGGACGGTAGAATACAGGTTGCGGTGTTGGAATAGAGGCATTTGGATCGCCCATTTTTGCGTAGCTAATAAAGCCTTTTTTAATTACTACTTCAGGTTTTACCCCAAAGAACATCGGTTTCCATAACACGATATCTGCAATTTTGCCCACTTCTAATGAACCAATATGATCCGCAATACCGTGTGCAATCGCAGGATTGATGGTGTATTTCGCAATGTAGCGTTTAATGCGAAAGTTATCGTTTCCGTCATTACCTAGCTCACCACGTTGCATTTTCATTTTATCTGCAGTTTGCCATGTACGAATAACGACTTCGCCAATACGTCCCATTGCTTGAGAGTCAGAACTCATAATCGAGAAGACGCCCATATCATGCAAAATATCTTCTGCTGCAATAGTTTCAGGACGAATACGGCTATCGGCAAAAGCTACGTCTTCCGGCACGCGTTTATCTAAGTGATGGCAAACCATTAACATATCTAAATGCTCATCAATGGTGTTTTTCGTAAACGGACGAGTCGGGTTGGTTGAAGCAGGTAATACGTTTGGATACATCGCTGCTTTAATGATATCTGGAGCATGACCGCCACCTGCACCTTCCGTGTGGAAGGTATGAATCACACGTCCATTAATTGCTTTGATGGTATCTTCTAAGAATCCACTTTCATTTAGCGTGTCAGTGTGAATTGCCACTTGAATATCCATTTCATCTGCCACTTTTAAGGCAGAATCAATTACTGCAGGCGTTGCGCCCCAGTCTTCGTGGATTTTTAAGCCTAATGCGCCTGCTTCAATTTGTTCGCGTAGCGGATCTAAAGTTGAGCAGTTGCCTTTACCAAAAAATCCTACGTTGACTGGTAAAGCTTCTGCCGCTTGGAACATACGTTCCATATACCATGCACCAGGTGTACAAGTGGTTGCGTGTGTACCATCAGCAGGGCCTGTTCCGCCACCAATTAAAGTCGTAACCCCACTTTCAATCGCATGTTGTGCTTGTTGCGGACAAATAAAGTGAATGTGGGTATCAATACCACCAGCGGTCGCAATTAAATGTGCGCCATTATGTACTTCCGTGCTTGCACCGATAATCATGTTTGGCGTGACATTATCCATGGTGTCAGGGTTACCTGCTTGTCCAATACCGACAATACGCCCATCGCGAATACCAATATCGGCTTTGATAATGCCTAATTTAGCATCAATGATCATCACATTGGTAATCACAAAATCTAATACATTCGGATTGTCGCGAGTTGCCGTACCACTTTGCGCCATGCCATCACGCACACTTTTACCGCCACCAAATTTACATTCATCACCTTTGGTTAATAAATCTTGTTCAATGGTTGCCCATAAATTGGTATCGCCTAAACGGACTTTATCGCCAACGGTTGGGCCATAAGTTGCTACATATTGTGCTCTTGAAATTGTTAATGCCATTTTGCCCTACCTTATAATTTGCCATCAATTTGATTATGGAAGCCGTAAATGGTTTGCGAACCTCCAAAAGCGACTAATTCTACCGATTTTACTTCACCTGGTTCAAAACGTACGGCATTGCCAGAAGGAACATTTAAGCGCATTCCGCGCGCTAAAGTGCGGTCAAATTTAAGGGCGTTATTGGTTTCAAAGAAATGGTAATGGGAGCCGACTTGGATTGGGCGGTCGCCTGAATTAGTTACTTCGATTGTGACGGTTTTTCTGCCAACATTGGCAATAATATCACCTTCAGCTAATTGATATTCACCTGGGATCATTTTATTTAAATCCTTCTATTTTAAAATTTTTATGAAAGCTCCCCTCTTTGAAAAAGAGGGGCTGGGGGAGATTTTTTTTGCGTTATAACTTTACGCACAAAGTCGAATTTTCTTCTGCCCAATCCCCCCTTTCCCTCTTTGCTAAAAAGGGAAATTTTCTTTTATCTAATCGGATTGTGCACGGTAACAAGCTTCGTGCCATCTGGGAACGTTGCTTCAATTTGAACTTCGTGTACCATCTCAGCGATGCCTTCCATCACATCTTCAACGGTGAGCAGGGTTGCTCCATATTGCATGACTTCAGCCACACTCATGCCATCTCTCGCCGCTTCTTGCAAATGACTTGCAATGTACGCGATTGCCTCAGGATAGTTTAATTTTACGCCACGCGCTTTGCGTTTTGCCGCCAGCTCACCAGCTAAAAAGAGCATCAATTTCTCTTGTTCTCTTGATGTTAAATGCATATAAACCTTCTTTATGTGATTGTTTTGTCAAATTTTACGCCTTTCGGCGTGATTTATCTATGGCTTAGGATAAGCTCCAACACCATTGAAATAGCTTAGAAACGCACGATTCTATCGGCTAAATTTTCGCTAAATGCGAGATCGTGCGTAGCAATAATCATGGGCTGTGGTAAGTTCTTTAATAAAGCGGTTAATTTTGCTTTATTTTTTGCATCTAGCCCATTGGTTGGCTCATCTAATAACAACACTTGCGGTTGCATGGCTAGCACGCCCGCTAATGCGGTAAAGTTTTTTTCTCCCCCAGAAAGCAAATTGACTGGACGATCTTTAAGATGCGTGATGCCTAATTTTTCAAGTTGTATCAGGGCAATATCAAAGGCTTCTTGCTCGCTTTTGCCTTGGTTTAAACAACCAAACGCCACATCCTCTAGCACGGTAGGGCCGAAAAGCTGATCTTCTGCATTTTGAAAGCAAATCCCCACTTGATGCCCACGAATTGGCACAAAATCAGCCTCTTTTTGGCATTTTTGCCCAAACCAATAAAGGCTACCTAAAGCTAACGGCACAAAACCCAATAATGCTAATAAGAAAGAAGATTTACCGCTCCCGATTTCGCCTTGTAAGACCACTTTTTCGGTATCGGCTAACGTAAAATTTAAGTCAGAAATGACCGCTTGTTGATTGCGAACAATGGTTAAATTTTCGGTTTGTAAAATCATATTAAATGTTAAACCCTCTCGCTTTCATCGCTTGTTCGGCTTTTTCTGCTTTGACCATTGCATGAATTAACAACAATGCCACGCGCTGCGCATACACTTTTAACGTAAAACGGTTGCAGTGAGGTTGGAAGCCACGGGCTTTCATAGCCATCTCCATTTTGTCATTTAATTCGCCTAATAAACTGATGTAACGAATGCTCAAAACAAACAGATGAATCAATTTCTTCGGCAAAGGCAGTTTGGCAATGGCTTGTACTAAAAGCGTGTCAGTAATGTGATGGAGTAACAACCAAATTGAAAGCACAATGAGGTTCATCCTCAGGCTAATCAGCGTTGCTTGTGTGATACCTAACGGATTAAGCACAATCCCATTCGGTTCAATTTTCCAGCTTAATGTGAGCCAAATCAGTAAACTAAATAGATTGAGTTTAAGCCAACGTTTCAGTAAATGTTTTGGCTGATGGCTATGCAAAAACACCACGCAAACAGCCATACAAGCGGTCAAAATTAACAGGAGATTTACCGATTGAATGGCGCTAATCGCAATGCTAAATAAAAAGGCATAAATTAGCCGATAATGAGGGGAAAACAGCGTTTTCATTCGGCATTCTCAAAAGCGGAAGGTAACATTTTAGCTAGCGTGAGCAATACGCCAACACTAATTAAACTATCAACAACGAATACAGGTAAATGAGAAACTAGCAATAAACTAATTAAGTCGTGATATTGATTGCTGCCATCAAAAGCTAATACGCATGAGGCCAGTAGTGCGGCACCACCAACACCAATTACCCCAGATAAAATGCCACTCACGATGAGCCGCTGGCGACAAAAATTTGCTTTTAGCCACGGGAATACACAGAGTCTGACCACCACCGCAGGTAGTGCCATAATACACAGATTGACGCCCAATACCGCCAAGCCGCCAAATGAAAACATTAAGGCTTGCAAAGTTAATGCTATCAGAAAGGCAGGAAATACTCGCCAGCCTAGAAATAAGCCAGCAATGCCATTTAAGATGAGATGCACACTGCCAATTCCAACCGGAATATGAATGGTGCTCGCGACAAAAAATGCTGCTGAAAACAACGCGGTAAGCGCAAGCTTATCACCAGTCATTTTTTTCAAGCCAATCGCTAAACCTAGCACCGCTCCAACAGCACCAATTAACAAGGTACTGCTATGCAATACGCCTTCAGATAAGTGCATTAGTCGCGGCCTCGTTTGTTTTTTAACAGCGCCCAAAAACCGAAGAAACCAAGAATATAACCAATGCTTCCTAACACATCTCGCCAATAGATTTTATTTTTAAGCTGGTCAATTTCTTCTCGTAACAAAGTGATTTCCGCAGCACTCACTGAAGCAGAGGTATTTGTGGCAACCGCTTTAGCTTGCACGACCGCCTCAATACGATGCCCCTCAATCCCTTCCACCACAACCGTAAAAGTGCCGGTTTGATTCAGGGGCAAGCTAAAATGCCCTGAAGCATCTGTTTTACCATAAACAGTCGGAGTAGTTTCCCCCGTTTTTATCACTTCAACATAGGTTTCAGCGGCAGGAGTTTGATCGGAATAATAGGCTTTACCAGAAATGGCATTACCATCATAGTCTGCAAATAAATGCAGACTATGTGCCATCGCCGAATTGGTAAAAAACAAGCCTAAAATGACCGCTTGTTGCAAGATTTTGGGAGAAAATTTCATCCAAATGCGCCTTAATTCACATCAAAGGTCAGCATATATTCATATGAACGATCGGTATAATCCGGATTATCTGTAACCTTCTCTTCAAACTCCGCCCACACTTTATTAAAACCTTTAGTTGGTGTGAATTTAGCGATGCCTTGCGCATTGGATAGTTCAAACGGTTTATCTTCGCCTAAACCCACTTTAATTCCTTCAACTGGTTTGCCATTTTTCAATACTAAAATCTCTAACGGCTTACCTGCTTCTGGTTTGCTTTGTGGCACTAATTCATAGGTCATATTGTGATACTTGGTTGCATTATCATCCCATTTCACAATTGATTTACCCAGTTTAATGGGGTTGATAGAAAGTTCCGCTTCAGGAACTTCACGTTTGGTTTTCTCGACGTATTTACCGCTCGGTAATTTTGACCAGACACCATTATTGAAAAGCGCGTAATAAATGACTGCACCTTTATCACCAACAACTGCTTCGCCTTTATTACCTTCTTTAGTTTGGAAAGCAAACTGCGTATCGTGAACCATCCCTTTTTCATCAATATAACGAACGCGCTTGACTTTCGCTTCAGGGTAAAATTCTGGGGTTTCATGTCCGAATTTCAGCACATACTGTTGATTTGCGGTTGGTTCAAACCAAACATTGTGGGCTTGAGCGGAAAATGTTGCACAAAGTGTGGTTAAAAATAAGGATAATTTAAGTGTTTTCATAAGGATTCTCCAAATCACCTAACGTGGCGCGAATTTTAACTTAAAATATCTACTCTTTAAAATTAAAATCACTAATTTTAAAGTGAAGCGGATTTTGAATAACAAAAAACAAACAAGCGGTTAAATTTGCAAAACATTCTGCAAACTCAACCGCTTGTCAATGAAGCTTAACGAGCAAAAACTATTTTACGCTAACATCTTGACCGAAAAATTGCTCGCCTAATTTTTTCAATGTTCCATCTTTTTGCAATTCAACAATTGCTGCATCAATTTTCGCTAAAGCTTCTTGGTTACCTTTGTTTGCCACTAAACCTGCTCCAACTTTGTCAGCTGATTGCCATACAATCGCTAAATCTGCTTTTGGATTTTTCTTTAAATAATCCAATACAGCTAATGAATCATTAAAAGTGACATCCGCGCGTTTAGTTTCAATCACTTTAATACTTTGTGCTAGCCCATCAACTGGAACAAGCACTGCTTCATATTTCTTCGCTAATTCACCATAGTTTGAAGTTAGAGATTGCGCCGCTCTTAAACCTTTTACCTGTTCTGGTGCAGTAATTTTTGATTCTTTAGGTGCTGCAAGCACAGCGCCAGACCAGTTATAAGCTTCTGATTTATCAAAAGTAGCTTGGCGCTCTGGAGTGGTTAATGCCACTTGATTTGCTACTAAGTCAAAACGTTCAGCTTTTAGCCCCGCCAACATTGAATCCCAGTTGGTTTCTTTAAATTCGACTTTAACGCCTAATTTTTCTGCGACTGCACGTGTTACTTCAACATCATAGCCGGTCAACTTACCGCTTTCATCATGATAAGTGAATGGCGCGTACGTGCCTTCTGTGCCAACTGTAATGACACCTTTTTGATTGATTCTCTCAATTAAGCTCTCTTTTGCCATCGCAAATGAAGAGGTGGCTAACGTTGCCGCAACTAATGTTAATGCTGAAATTTTCTTGAACATAAATACTATCCTTTTATGAAACCTGTCAAAATTGGTTGCTAATGTAGAAGGGAACTTGCGCTCGTGCAAATAACTAAAGGTTATATATTTAAATGAAATGTTTGGTTCTTCCGTTAACGAACTAACCAAGCGCCACAACAATGTTTAAATTTTTTCCCTGAACCACAAATACATGGCTGCTTTTGATTCGGTAATAGCACAGTCGGATCAACAAAGTACCAGCGATTTTCAATTAACACAAAAAGAGAGTGTTCTTCATGCGCGTCAATGCCCGTTTCCGTTTGAAAAAATGCTTTGAAATGTACCAAACTATGTTTGGGCGTGATGAATGGCTGGTGACGTAGAATTTCAAGCCCTTGCCAATTTGTTTCTTCTGCCCAATTTTGCATCGCGTGTTGATCTAATAACGCCTGTTGGGCCGGAACTGCCGTTTCCACAATATAGCCAATATGACACAACGTATAAGCACTATAGCGTGAACGCATTAACACATCTGCACTTTCTGCTTGTGCAGTGTGCTGATGATAAGGAGCGCAGCAATCCGAATAACGTTGACCAGATTGGCAAGGACACATTGATTTAATCATATTCTTTCTCTCAAATTTTACTTAATGGAATAAAAAATCAGCAAACAATAAAAAAGCGTGACAAACCCCATGTGGATAACTTTGTGAAAAGTTTACAGAAAAGCTGAGCGTTTTCTCTCAATAACTTTCCACAGATTTTTAGCTGTGGATAACTTACTATTTTATCCACAACCTATTCCGATAAGATAATCAACCTGAACTCAACTTTATTTCGTAATTAAACTATTGATCTTATTTTATATTTTAAGGTTATCCGCAAAAAAATGATCTGCTAATAATGATCATAATAAAGATCTTTAAATAGATCTATTCTATTTATAGCGCGATCTAAAATTTAGATCTTAACTCTAATAAAAATGCCTTTTCCAGATTGCATCATTTTAAGGTAAAATGCGCCTCTTATTAGATTGAAGAAAAAGAAGGCTATATGATTTATCAAGAACAATATGACGTCATTGTTGTCGGTGGCGGCCATGCCGGTACGGAAGCTGCATTAGCGCCAGCACGTATGGGATTAAAAACGCTATTATTAACACATAACGTTGATACGCTCGGCCAAATGTCTTGTAATCCGGCAATTGGCGGGATCGGTAAAGGACACCTTGTTAAAGAGATCGATGCAATGGGTGGTGTAATGGCGAAAGCGACCGATGTGGCTGGGATCCAATTTCGTACATTAAACAGCTCAAAAGGGCCTGCGGTTCGGGCAACTCGCGCTCAAGCCGATCGTGTACTTTATCGTCAAGCGGTTCGCACTACATTAGAAAACCAACCTAATTTAGATATTTTCCAGCAAGAAGTCGTTGATATTTTAGTTGAAAATCACCGCGCTTGTGGTGCGGTAACCAAAATGGGCTTAATTTTTAAAGCGAAAACCGTCATTTTAACGGCAGGCACTTTCTTGGCAGGAAAAATTCATATCGGGTTAGATAATTATACTGGTGGACGCGCAGGCGATCCTGCTGCGACCGTATTAGCAGAAAGATTACGTGATCTGAATTTACGTGTTGATCGCCTAAAAACAGGAACGCCACCTCGCTTAGATGCGCGCACAATTGATTTTTCTATTCTTGCTCAACAACATGGTGATGCAGAGCTGCCAGTGATGTCATTTATGGGAAAAGTGGAAGACCACCCACGCCAAATTCCTTGCTATATCACGCACACAAATACCCAAACCCATGACATTATTCGCGCGAATTTAGATCGTAGCCCGATGTATACTGGAATTATCGAGGGGATCGGTCCGCGTTATTGTCCATCGATCGAAGATAAAGTCATGCGTTTTGGTGATCGTAATGGACATCAGATCTATCTGGAACCTGAAGGGCTTTCAACGATTGAAGTTTATCCAAACGGTATTTCAACCAGTTTGCCGTTTGATGTTCAAATGGGCATCGTCCACTCAATGAAAGGTTTAGAAAATGCACGCATTATCAAGCCAGGCTATGCGATTGAATATGACTATTTCGACCCTCGTGATTTAAAACCGACGCTGGAAACCAAAGGGATTGCAGGATTATTCTTTGCAGGCCAAATTAACGGCACAACAGGATATGAGGAAGCGGCTGCACAAGGCTTATTGGCTGGCATTAACGCAGCTTTACAAGTTCAAGGAAAAGAACCTTGGTTCCCAAGCCGTGATCAGGCTTATACCGGTGTATTGGTCGATGACCTTTGCACGTTAGGAACGAAAGAACCTTACCGCGTCTTTACCTCTCGTGCGGAATACCGTTTGTTACTACGTGAAGATAATGCAGATATTCGTTTAACGCCGATTGCTCATCAATTTGGACTAATTGATGAAGCGCGTTGGCGTCGTTTCAATGAAAAAATGGAAAATATTGAGAAAGAGCGTACACGTTTACAACAAATCTGGGCACATTTGCAGATGGCAAATTTAACCGAGTTGAATGCCATGTTAAATAGCCCATTAGCGCGTGAAGCGAGTGGCGAAGATTTAATTCGTCGTCCTGAGATGTCTTATGAAAAACTGACTCAAATTGAGCCATTTTCGCCAGCCTTAGCCGATAAACAGGCCGCTGAACAAGTTGAAATCATGATTAAATATCAAGGCTATATTGAACATCAATTAAATGAAATTGAGCGCCATAAACGCCATGAAAATACCCTAATTCCTGCTGAGTTTGATTATGACAAAGTTGATAGCTTATCCAACGAAGTTCGCGCCAAACTAATGCAACATCGCCCAGTTTCTATCGGGCAGGCTAGCCGAATTTCAGGGATTACACCAGCTGCGATTTCTATTTTATTGGTCAGTTTGAAAAAACAAGGGATGCTTAAACGCGGCGAACTTTAAGGTTGGTAGAATGAAAGCAAAATTAGACCGCTTGCTAAATCAAGCAAATTTGCAATTAACAGAAAAACAGCAGCAACAGCTGCTGGATTTTGTTCGCCTTTTAGATAAATGGAATAAGGCATATAACTTAACATCGGTTCGTGATCCGCAAGAGATGTTAGTTAAGCATATTATGGATAGTTTGGTGGTTAGTGAACATCTAGAAGGTCAATCTTTTATTGATGTGGGGACTGGTCCTGGGCTTCCGGGTATTCCATTAGCGATTATTAACCCGGAAAAACAGTTTGTACTGTTAGATAGCTTGGGTAAACGGATTACGTTCATCAAAAATGCGCTACGCGAGTTAGGGATTAGTAATGTCACGCCTGTGCAGAGTCGTGTTGAGGAATATCAAGCAGCGCAATTTGATGGGGTGTTAAGCCGTGCCTTTGCGTCTCTTGAAGATATGGTTAATTGGTGTTATCACTTGCCAAATGATACGGGGCGATTTTATGCACTAAAAGGTGTTTATGATGAGGCTGAAGCCAGTGCTATTACGCGTGCGGTTTGTGTGGAAAAGGTGATTCCACTACAGGTACCTGAATTAGTTGGTGAACGCCATTTAGTGGTATTGAAAAAAGCATAATAAAAACGCCAGGAAGTTAACTACTTCTTGGCGTTTTTTATAATTAAAGTATTAAGTATGAATTTTTAGTTTCAAGTGTTGCTATTTTTCTTTTTCAAGCTGTAAACTCCCCGAAAAGCGTTGAGTGAGTTGCGCTTGGATGGTTTCAATCTCTGCTGGATGAAGCGCTAAGGTGAGTTTTATTTGGTCAGTAAATTGCTGGTCTATCATCTCAACATCAAAGTGGCTTAATAGATGTGAGACTGTATTAAATTGTTCATAATTGCATCTTAAGTAATAAGTTGAACGTAATACTTTTCTTTGTTTTTTAACTGCTAATAAGGCTTGTTGTACCCCGCCACCGTAAGCCTTAACGAGTCCGCCTGTGCCTAGTAAAATCCCGCCATAATAACGCACGACGACCGCGGTAATTTCTCCTAAACCTGAACCCAGTAAATAATTGAGCATGGGTTTACCTGCGGTGCCTGCTGGCTCGCCATCGTCAGAAAACCCATATTGTTGTGAATCAGTTGGATGCCCTGCTACAGTCGCCCAACACCAATGTCGAGCATGAGGATGAAGCGCCTTCATTTCTTGCCAAAAAGCTTTGGCTTGTGCCATGTTTTCCGTATGGCGTAAATAAGTCAGAAAGCGACTTTTTTTGATCTCTTCTTCAAAAAGTACGTCTGATTTGGGGATAAAGTATTCCATAGGCGTTAGCAGTTATTCAGTTATCATTATGTGATTTTAGCAAAAAAATAGCAAAATCCGACCGCTTGTTGCGCCAAACATGGTCTTTTTTGCCCTAATCAGCTAAAATTTTGGCTATTCTTGCTTTGAAAATGGAACCATTATGTCAACACTCAATATTATTTTTGCCGGCACACCAGATTTTGCGGCACAACATTTACAAGCTTTATTAGACTCAGAACATCACGTGATTGCGGTTTACACTCAACCTGATAAGCCAGCAGGTCGCGGTAAAAAATTACAAGCCAGCCCAGTTAAACAACTGGCTGAACAACACCAAATTCCAGTTTATCAACCGAAATCTTTACGTAAAGAAGAAGCGCAAGCAGAGCTAAAAGCCTTAAATGCCGATGTGATGGTGGTGGTGGCTTATGGTTTGATTTTGCCACAAGCTGTATTAGAAGCACCTAAATATGGTTGTTTAAATGTGCATGGCTCGATTTTGCCTCATTGGCGAGGTGCGGCTCCTATTCAACGTGCAATTTGGGCAGGAGATCAACAAACCGGCGTGACAATTATGCAGATGGATGTGGGATTAGATACTGGCGATATGCTCCATAAAGTGACTACGCCTATTCTGCCAACTGAAACATCTGCTTCGCTTTATGCCAAGTTGGCTGAATTAGCGCCTCCTGTATTGCTTGAGGTCTTAAATGGTTTAGCTACCCAACAATTCAAACCAGAAAAACAAGATGAGTCTTTGGCAAATTACGCGGAAAAACTGACCAAAGAAGAAGCTAAATTAGACTGGACGCTTTCGGCAACACAACTTGAGCGTAATATTCGTGCTTTTAATCCCGCGCCTATTGCTTATTTAACAGTCAATGTGAATGGGGTTGAAGAGCGGGTAAAAATTTACCAAGCACAAGTGTTACCTCATCAAGAAAAAACAGCGGGAACGGTGCTTAATGTGAGTAAAAATGGGATTGAAATTGCAACGGCTGAAGGTGTGTTAAATATTACTCAGTTACAACCATCGGGCAAGAAACCGATGAGCGTTCAAGATTTTCTCAATGGGCGCGCAGACTGGTTTAAAGTCGGCGAAACTCTGGTTTAATGGAAAGGATATCTGATGACGTTAGCTATTGCGCAAGCACAGTTTGCCTTGAAGCAATCACAAAAACTCACGATTGAATCGCTAATTATTGAACCCAAACAGTTTTGGGCGGTAATTGGTGAAAATGGTTCAGGTAAAAGTGCGTTAGGTTTGGCATTAAGTAGCGAGCTTACTTGTATTGAAGGAAGTGTAGAATCCAACTTCCAACGTATCGCTTTGTTTTCATTTGAGCAACAGCAACGTATTCTTGCCAAAATTTTCCAAGATCGGAATAACGATAGTGTTTCGCCAGACGATTTTGGCTTAACTGCACGGCAAATTATCCTAAATGGTTGCGATAGTGTCCAATTGTGTGCGAAATATGCGGAAATTTTGCAAATTGAGGCATTATTAGAACGTCCGTTTATGCAGCTTTCAACGGGTGAAAGCCGTAAGGTGTTGTTTTGTCAAATGTTAGTCAGCCAGCCAGACTTGCTGATTTTAGATGAACCCTTTGAAGGGCTTGATGTGCAGTCTGTCGCGGCTTGGAAAACATTGTTAAACGAACTTGCAGCGGAAACCACAATTGTCTTGATTACCAATCGTCTTTCAGATTTGCCCGAGGCAGTTTCACATATTGCTTTATTAGATCAGCTTTCGCTTTCCCTGCAAGGCGAAAAAGCATGGGTGGAGCAACAAGCGGTCTATTTTCAGCGACAATTTGCAGAATCTCAGGCTTACGCCACACTTCCAGAAAGCATTACTCCACCGATTGTGCTTGATGGTAATCCGTTTGAATTGCGTAATGTGACGGTTAAATATGGCGATAAATTGATTTTAAATAACTTAAGTTGGACGGTAAAACCGCATCAACATTGGTGGATTAAAGGCGAAAATGGGGCGGGCAAGTCGACATTGTTGTCGTTGATTACCGGCGATCATCCACAAGGTTTTTCAAATGAGGTTTATTTGTTTGGACGAAAACGCGGCAGTGGCGAAACCATTTGGGAGATTAAGCAAAATCTAGGGTATGTAAGCAGCCAATTACATATGGATTATCGCGTAAATTGTTCAGCGTTAGCCGTAGTGGCTTCTGGCTTTTTTGATTCTATTGGGGTATATCAACAACTGCCTAGTAGCGTGCGCTTAAAAGCTTTGGAATGGCTTGCGTGTTTAGGGCTTTCGAATATGGCGGATAAGCCGTTTAGATCGTTATCTTGGGGTCAGCAACGCCTGTTACTCATTGCACGAGCCATGGTAAAACATCCGCCTATTTTAATTTTGGACGAACCTTTACATGGTTTGGATGGCGCTAATCGCACCATTGTAAAACAATTTATCGAACAGTTAATTAGCAAGAGCCAAACGCAGTTGTTGTTTGTGTCACACCAAGCTGAAGATGCGCCTAAAGGGCTAACGCATCTGTTTGAGTTTATTCCAACCGAACAGGGCTATCGTTATCAACAATCCTCTTTTAAAGAACAAGGCGAAAATTTTCATGAATAGCACGCTAACCCTTTCTACTAAATGTTCAACTAATGGTAAAACTCAGTTAGATGAGTATTTTGCTACCCCGCCTTTTAAAGTGATGACGGTGCCGGCTTATCAAGATGCGTGGCAAAACGGCTTGAACGCGATGCAAATGTCTTCCTCTCCCGGTTTGTTGGGCGGCGATAAATTAGATATTCGTCTTACGCTGGAGAAAAATACCTCGCTTTCTCTGGGAACGCAGGCATTCACGCGTGTGCAAGCGATGAATGAAGGTGAATTTGCAGAGCAACAGACACAGATTGAATTAGCTGAAGGGAGCCGCTTATTCTATTTGCCTCACCCACTTGTCTTGCATCGTGATGCTGCATTTAAGCAGGCAATCGAGGTACAGTTACGGGCAGATTGTGTGTTAATTTATGGCGAGATTGTGGCGATTGGCCGCGTGGCAAATAACGAGCGCTTTGCTTTTCGCGCGTTTTCTTCTCATTTAAATGTTCAGCTTTTGCAAAATGATGGCAAAATTCGACCGCTTGTGCGAGATTGTATTCAGTGGCACCCCGCTAATATGCCACTGACAGCATTAAGCCAAATGGAAGATTTTAGTCACCAAGGTTCTTTGATTTATCTGAATCTCACGCAAAATGCTCAAGAGATTAAACAGTGTGTTCAGCGCCTTCAAACGCAGCTGGTTGAGGATGAAACTCTATTAGCTGGTGTTTCCCAATTACATGAGGGCGGGCTGATTGTGCGGGTGCTTGGGCATAGAGCCGATACGATTGAGCAGTTATTTAAGCAAATCGGTGAACAACTCAAAGCGAACTAGCCAAACAAGCGGTAAGATTTTTTGAAAATTTTACCGCTTGTTGCTTTATAATGCCGCTATCAAATAAAAATGAGGTTATTGTGCAGTTTTTTACAATTGTCCGTATCGTTGGCGTGTTGGTCATGAGCTTTTCTGTGACCATGCTATTGCCGGCATTAGTGGCATTAATTTATGGCGATGGCGGAGGCCAAGAATTTTTACGCGCCTTTTTGTTGAATTTTTTAGTGGGTGCCTTTTTATGGTGGAGTTGTCGTGCGCATCATAAAGAGCTTCGCGCTCGCGAAGGCTTTTTAATTGTCGTTTTGTTCTGGATTGTATTAGGTGGTTTAGGGGCGGTACCTTTCATTTTACTTGAACACCCTGATCTCAATTTTTCTGAATCCGTATTTGAATCGTTCTCTGGCTTAACAACGACAGGCGGAACAGTCATTACCGGCTTAGATGAATTGCCGAAATCCATTCTGTTTTACCGCCAATTTTTACAATGGTTAGGCGGAATGGGGATCATCGTTTTAGCTATTGCAATTCTCCCAATGATCGGCTTGGGTAAACTCTACCGAGCCGAAATGCCAGGGCCGCTTAAAGATGAAAAAATGCGCCCGAGAATTGCTGAAACCGCCAAAATGCTTTGGCAAATCTATTTTTTACTGACGTTCTTATGTGCTGTGGCATTTTGGCTTGCCGGTATGAGCCCTTTTGATGCCATTTCTCATAGTTTCTCGACCATTTCGATTGGCGGATTTTCTACCCACGATGCGAGTATTGGCTATTTTGAAAGTTCAGCGATTAACTATATTGCGGTTTGTTTTTTGCTAATTTCGTCCATTAACTTCGGCTTGCACTATGCCTTGTTTAGTCGGTTAAGCGATCGCAAAATTGAACAAAAAGTGGGCGTCATCGGGCAGCTTTATTGGCAAGATTATGAGTTCCGCTCATTTGTGTTTATTCAGGTGACACTATTTGTCGTATGTGTTGCGGTGTTGATGTTGTATAACTACTATGGTGGTTTTTCGCTTACAGTAGAACAAGCAATGTTTGAGTCTGTTTCGATTTCAACTACTGCTGGTTTTTCGACAAGTGATTTCAGTGCATGGCCTTCTTTTTTGCCACTCTTATTAGTGTTAGCTTCTTTTATTGGTGGCTGTGCAGGTTCAACGGGTGGTGGTTTAAAAGTAATTCGCGTGTTATTACTGTATTTACAAGCTAACCGTGAAATTCACCGATTTGTTCACCCCAATTCAGTTAAACCGATAAAGCTTGGTAAACATATTTTCTCTGATCGCATTGAAGAGGGAATTTGGGCATTCTTCGCGGCTTACTTCTTTGTCTTTGTACTTTGCTGGTTTGCAGCCATTGCATGCGGAATGAGCATTTTTGATGCGTTTAATGCGGTATTGGCTTGCTTAAATAACTTAGGCACAGCATTAGGTAATGTGAGCGGAGGCTTTGCTCAAGTTCCGGATTCTGCCAAATGGGTATTAGTATTAGCCATGGTATGCGGACGTTTGGAAGTGTTTACCCTGTTAGTGATTTTAAGCCCTGTATTTTGGAAAGATTAACGAATGAAAACTTTAATTTTATATTTTACAACGGATGGACAAACGAAGTTGATCGCAGAGCGTTTGGCGCAACATATTACGCATGAAACGGAGCTTCGTTCATTGCGAGAACATGCAAATATGACGGATGAGCAACTTGCCGCATTTGATCAAATTGTGATTGGTGCTTCTGTTCGTTATGGACATTTTAATCCACTGGTTTATCAATTCATTGCTCAGCATTTTGCAATATTGAATCAAAAAACGACCGCTTTTTATGGGGTAAATTTGACGGCGCGTAAACCCAATCGACAAACTCCAGAATCAAATACATACATTCGTAAATTTTTGCAAAAAATTTTATGGCGACCAACGCATGTGGAAGTGATTGCCGGTGCGCTATTTTATCCTCGTTATAGTTGGTTCGACCGCACCATGATTCGCTTTATCATGAAATTAACTAAAGGCGAAACGGACATTACACGGGAATATGAATATACCGATTGGGCGCAAGTCGAGCGCTTTGCGCAAAGATTGAGTAAATTAAATTAAAGTCGCTACAAAAAGTTAACAACTCACGTATAATTCGCGCACTTCCTCGGCTTGTGGGGAATTTTTAAATTATTTAATAAGGATAAAACATGAGTCTTTTAAAAGAATTCCGTGAATTTGCGGTAAAAGGTAACGTAGTTGACATGGCTGTCGGTGTGATCATCGGTGGTGCATTCGGTAAAATTGTTTCTTCATTAGTAAGCGATGTTATTATGCCACCAATTGGTTGGATCATCGGCGGTGTTGATTTTAAAGATTTAGCTTTTGAAATTGCGCCTGCAAAAGAAGGCGCTGAAGCAGTAATGTTAAAATACGGTGCATTTATCCAAAACGTATTTGATTTCTTAATTATCGCAATTGCTGTATTCGGTATGGTAAAAATCATTAACTCACTGAAAAAAGCACCAGCGCCAGAAGCAGCGCCAGAGCCAACAGCTGAAGAAAAATTATTAACTGAAATCCGTGATTTATTAAAAAAATAATCAAGGCTGAATAAGAAAAGCGAATCATTGAAAAATGGTTCGCTTTTTTTGTTATCTGAAAGTGAATGGAATATGAAACCTACTTTTATCTAAACTGCATTTACCCACAGAATTTGTTAAAATGCGTTTTCCTTTTATGACCACATTCCACAAATTATGAGCCAAGCAGACCTTTCTAATCATACCCCAATGATGCAGCAATATTTACAATTAAAAGCGCAACATCCGGATATTTTATTATTCTACCGAATGGGCGATTTTTATGAATTGTTTTATGACGATGCGAAAAGAGCAGCCGTATTATTAGACATTTCGTTAACTAAGCGTGGAGCATCTGCTGGTGAGCCTATTCCGATGGCGGGTGTTCCTTATCATGCCGTGGAAGGTTATTTAGCAAAATTAGTCGCACTAGGCGAAAGCGTGGCAATTTGTGAGCAAATTGGCGATCCAGCTGCTGCAAAAGGCCCGGTTGAGCGTAAAGTCGTTCGGATTGTGACACCAGGAACAGTAAGTGATGAAGCCTTGCTGCCAGAGCGTCAGGATAACTTAGTTGCAGCCATTTATGAGCAAAAAGGCGTATTTGCACTGGCGACTTTAGATATGACTTCTGGGCGTTTTTTAATGACTGAATTGCCGAGTAAAGAAGCAGTCAGCGCGGAATTACAGCGTTTAATGCCGGCTGAAATTCTTTATCCCGAAGATTTTGCACACTCACAAATTCTTAATAATTATAAAGGGTTGCGCCGTCGTCCCGTTTGGGAGTTTGAGTTAGTCACAGCGAAAACCTTGCTTAACCGACAATTTGGTACGCAAAGTTTGGAAGGATTTGGGGTTGAGCAAGCGGAAGTTGGATTATGTGCGGCTGGTTGTGTATTGCATTATGCTCAAGAAACGCAACGAACCGCGTTGCCTCATGTGCAAAGTATTCAGTTACAGCAAAATAGTGAAACAGTTTTATTAGATGCTGCAACTCGCCGAAATCTAGAACTGACTCAAAATCTAGCCGGTGGAACAGAAGCTACTTTGGCGGCAGTATTAGACAAATGCGTGACGCCAATGGGCAGCCGTTTACTGAAACGTTGGATTCATCAGCCTATTCGTGACTTAAATAAACTACAAAAACGCCAAGATGTTATTGCAACATTACAAGAAAGTGGGCTTATTGAGTCGTTGCAACCTTGCTTACAACAGGTTGGGGATATGGAGCGAATTTTAGCTCGAGTAGCATTACGTTCTGCTCGACCGCGTGATTTAACGCGTTTGCGTACGGCATTGGCGCAAATTCCAATTTTGGTAAATTATGCCCAAAATCAGACCGCTTGTTTAGTACAAACGATGGCACAGTTAGCCGATTTTAGTGAGTTGCAATCGTTGCTTGAGCGAGCAATTATTGATAACCCACCTCAACTGATTCGCGATGGCGGTGTGATCGCTGAAGGTTATCATGCCGAACTAGATGAATGGCGCCAGCTTTCGGCAGGAGCAACCCAATATTTAGAACAATTAGAAATTCGTGAACGGGAGTCTACGGGGATTGATACGCTAAAAATTGGTTTCAATGCCGTGCATGGTTATTACATTCAGATTAGCCAAGGACAAGCGCATAAAGCACCGATTCACTATGTTCGTCGTCAAACGCTGAAAAATGCTGAACGTTATATTATTCCTGAGCTAAAAACGTATGAAGATAAAGTCCTGAAAGCAAAAGGGGCTTCATTAGCACTAGAAAAACAACTTTATGATGCACTGTTTGATGCCATTATGCCGCATTTAGCTGAATTACAGCTAGCGGCAATGGTGTTGGCTGAGTTGGATGTGCTCACGAATTTAGCAGAACGCGCGCAAACCTTGAATTATGTGCGCCCAATGTTTAGCCCACAACGTGGTGTGCAAATTAAGGGCGGTCGCCATCCTGTAGTAGAACAGATGATTTCTGATCCTTTTATTGCTAACCCAGTGTATTTGAATGCGCAGCGCCATCTTCTGATAGTCACAGGGCCGAATATGGGCGGGAAAAGTACGTATATGCGCCAAATTGCATTGATTTGCTTAATGGCTTATATCGGTAGTTTTGTGCCGGCTGAATCGGCTGAAATTGGCATGTTAGATCGGATTTTTACCCGAATTGGTGCAAGTGATGATTTAGCTTCTGGCCGTTCGACCTTTATGGTGGAAATGACCGAAATGGCGAATATTCTGCATCAGGCAACTGCGCAAAGTTTAGTGTTGATTGATGAAATTGGCCGTGGCACTTCAACGTATGATGGGCTTTCATTAGCCTGGGCGTGTGCAGAATGGTTAGCGAAGAAAACGCAGTCATTAACGTTATTTGCAACGCATTATTTTGAATTAACAAGCCTTCCAAGCCAATTAAAAGGTGTGGCAAATGTGCATTTGGATGCACGTGAGCATAACGATACCATTGTCTTCATGCATAGCGTACAAGAAGGGGCTGCGAGTAAAAGTTATGGATTAGCGGTCGCTGCACTTGCAGGCGTGCCTAAACCTGTCATTACGATGGCAAAACAGCGTTTAGCGCATTTGGAAGAACTTTCAGCGCAAACGCGTAATGTTAATGATAGCCCTCAGGCAGATTTATTATTTGCAGAACCAATTTCGCAAAACTCAGCAGAAATTTCACCGCTTGCAGAAGTCAAATTGCCTGAAGAAAGTCCACTTGAAAAGGCGTTAGCAGAAATAGAACCAGATGAGCTGACTCCGCGCCAAGCGCTTGAAGCTTTGTATCAACTTAAAAAAATATTGAAATCAAAATGAAAAAATTTCTCATTGTAGTGGCATTCCTGATAAATCCAGCAAGCGCGACTGAGTTTGCCAAGTTAATCAGTGATGCGCGCCAGCAAATTGGCGTAACCTTAGGTTATGATCCAAATTATCGGCAAATTGATTATCCAATGGGGGATGTACCACCGCAAACTGGTGTTTGTACAGATGTTGTGATTCGAGCTTATCGTGGGCAAAATAAAGATTTACAACAGCTAGTTCACCAAGATATGAAACAAGCTTGGGCAAAATATCCAAAAATCTGGGGACTGAAAAGTACAGATCGTAATATTGACCATCGCAGAGTACCTAATCTTGAAACTTTCTTCCAGCGACATGGAAAAACGCTTTCATTGACAGATAAAGCAAGTTTTAAAGCGGGTGATATAGTCACTTGGCGTCTTTCACCTAAAGCGTTGCCGCATATTGGCATTTTATCGGATAAAACCAATGCCGAAGGTGTGCCGTTAGTGATTCATAATATAGGGCGCGGAACCCGTGAGGAAGATATGTTATTCAAATACCCGATTGTTGGGCATTTTCGTTATTAGGAACAAGCGGTCGAATTATGTAAAAGTTTTGCAAAATTCGACCGCTTATTTTTTTATCCCCTTGAAATTATGGTAGAATTTCCCACTTTATCGCCTTTTTGTTAAAGGTGTTCTTTAACATGGTTTTGGGATAATACAGGAGCAAGTGCTTTTCCCAAAAACATGCTAAATAGACATAATCGGAATTGATAATGGAACAAAACTTAGTCGAATTTTTAACGAAAACTTTAGATGATTTAAAAGCGCAAGATATTCTTGCCATTGATGTTCGTGGTAAATCAAGCATTACAGATGCCATGATTATTGCAACAGGAACTTCAGTGCGCCATGTGGCTTCAACAGCAGAACGTTTAGCGACAGAAGCAAAACAAGCTGGATTTGAAGTGTTTGGTGATGAAGGAAAAGCGGTTGCTGATTGGATTGTAGTCGATTTCGGTCAGGCGATTGTACATATCTTGCAAGCCGATGCTCGCCAGATGTATCAATTAGAAAAACTTTGGGCGTAATGAATGAAAATTCAGCTGATTGCCGTTGGGACTAAAATGCCTGATTGGGTGAAAACAGGATTCGAAGAGTATCAACGCCGTTTTCCGAAAGATATGCCCTTTGAGTTGGTTGAAATTCCAGCGGGTAAGCGCGGTAAAAATGCAGATATAAAGCGCATTTTAGAACTAGAGGGTAAAGCGATGCTTGCCGCTGCTGGTAAAGGCAAAATTGTCACACTAGATATTCCTGGCAAGCCTTGGACAACGGTGCAATTGGCTCAGCAGCTAGAAGGTTGGAAAAATGATGGACGAGATGTCTGTTTGTTGATTGGTGGGCCAGAAGGGCTTTCGCCAGAATGTAAAGCAGCTGCTGAACAAAGTTGGTCAATTTCAGCGTTGACATTACCTCACCCTTTAGTTCGGGTTGTTGTGGCTGAAAGCTTATATCGTGCTTGGTCGCTTTCAACGAATCATCCATATCACCGTGAATAAAGTGTTTGGTTTTACTTTTTACTTATATATTTAACCTACAAGCGGTGAATATTAAATACCATTTTGCAAATTTGAGAGCATTATGTTTGGGAAACTAGGAAAATTTACCTCAACAAAACCGAGAGAATCGGTACGAAACGCGCAAGCAGAGAGTAATCTGTATGCGCGGCGTGCGGTTATCGCTTTTTTCGGTGTGCTAGTGCTTACCTGTATTTTGATTGCCAACGCTTATAATTTGCAGGTGGTACACTTTGAAGATTATCAAACTCGCTCAAATGGTAACCGTATTAAATTACTACCAGTTCCTCCAACACGGGGGTTAATTTACGACCGTAATGGTAAGGTGCTGGCAGAGAATATTACCTATTTTGGTCTTTATATTGTCCCAGAAAAAACGGAAAATCTTGAAGAAACCTTGCAAGAATTAAAAACGGTGGTCGGGCTGACTGATGAGGAAATTGAAGCTTATCGGAAAGAGAAAAAGCGCACTTCTCGCTATACGCCGATTTTGCTTAAAGGCAACTTATCCGAAGAGCAAATGGCGACGTTTGCGGTAAATCAGTATCGCTTTCCAAGTTTAGATGTTCAAGCGTACTACAAGCGTAATTATCCATACGGCGAAACGCTAACGCATATTCTGGGATATGTTGCGAAAATTAACGATAAAGATAAGAAAAAGCTTGAAGAGGAAGGTAAATTCGGTAATTACGCAGGTTCTCATGATATTGGAAAATTAGGTATCGAAAAATATTATGAAGATCAATTGCATGGTGAAACGGGCTTTGAAGAGGTTGAAATTAACAACCGTGGCAAGGTGATTCGTAAATTACGCGATCAGCCAGGGGTTGCCGGCAGTTCTATTCGCTTAACGATTGATGTGGAATTGCAACAATTTATTCAAGAACTATTAGGGCCTCAAAAAGGTTCAGTTGTGGTGTTAGATCCTCGCGATAGCAGTATATTAGCGATGGTAACTAACCCAAGCTATGATAATAATCTGTTTGTAGGCGGCGTTTCAGGCAAAGATTACAAGCGTTTATTAGACGACCCTGCTCACCCGCTTTATAGCCGAGCCACTCAAGGCACTTATCCTCCTGCATCTACCGTAAAACCGTTTTATGCGGTAATGGGCTTGGCTGAAGGCAAAATCACAACGAATACAACCATTTTTGACCCTGGTTTTTGGATTCTACCTGGTACAACACAACGTTATCGTGACTGGAAACGTGGCGGGCATGGTTCAACCAATCTTAATAAAGCGATTGTAGAATCTTCAGATACTTATTTCTACCAGCTCGCTTACGATACAGGGATTGATAAGATGTCGGAATGGATGACCAAATTTGGTTTTGGGCAGAAAACGGGCATTGATATTTATGAAGAGTCTGCAGGGGTTTATCCGAATAAAGAGTGGAAATTTAAAAAATATAAACGCGCATGGGTACAAGGCGATACGATTCCGGTTGGTATCGGTCAAGGCTATTGGATTGCGACACCTTTACAGTTAACTAAAGCATTGTCTGTGTTGATTAACAATGGGCGCGTGAACACGCCTCATTTAATGATGGAAGTAATCAGCAGTAACAAAACTGAGCCTTATCGTGATCCGCTGTTATATGAAGATATTAAAGGCGTTCCTGAGCGTTACTGGAATGCGGCAAAATTAGGCATGTATAATGTAGTCAATGCAGGTAATGGTACCGGTAAAAAAGCAGCGGGTTCGTTTTATCGTGCGGCTGGTAAGAGTGGTACTGCACAGGTATTTAACTTAAAAGGTGGCAAATATAATAAAAATGCCATTAAAAAAGAGTTGCAAGACCATGCATGGTTTATCAGTTATGCCCCTTTTGAAGAGCCGAAAGTGGCCGTTGCCGTGATTCTTGAAAATGCAGGGGGCGGTGGTGCAAATGCAGCCCCAGTTGCGAAAAGGGTGATGGATTTTGCATTAAGCAAAACATTAAAAATATAGGTAGAAGCTTTGCCAGAGCAACATTTGCAACAAAATGAAGAAAATCAACCGCTTGTAGAAGAGGCTCAGCCACATGAGTAAAGGTATCAGAAAATTATTTTGGAAGGTGTTTTCGCTAGATGTTTGGCTGCTTATCGGCTTGCTAGCTGTGACCGGTTACGGCTTAATCGTGCTATATAGTGCAAGTGGTGGCAGTGAAAAAATGTTCACCAACCGTATTGTGCAAGTGACATTAGGACTAGGCTTAATGTTCTTTATGGCTATGATTCCCCCACGTTTTTATCAGAAAGTGGCGCCTTATTTATACCTAGTGTGTATTGTGATGCTTATTTTAGTGGATGTGATGGGCGAAATTAGTAAAGGGGCACAACGCTGGCTCAATCTGGGGTTTATTCGCTTTCAGCCTTCTGAAATCGCCAAACTTTCTGTACCACTGATGGTGGCAACTTACTTAGGAAATCGTTCGTTGCCACCAAGCTTTAAAGACACCATTATTGCATTAGGCATTATTGTTTTTCCTACATTGTTAGTAGCGGCTCAACCAGATTTAGGAACATCAATCCTTGTGTGTGCAGCAGGGTTGTTTGTGCTATTTTTAGGCGGGCTTAGTTGGAAGTTGATTTCTGCAGGCGTGGTCTTTTTAGCCGGCTTTATTCCGATAATGTGGTTCTTTTTGATGCACGATTATCAAAAAACGCGCGTTATGACCTTGCTTGACCCAGAGAAAGACCCTTTAGGCGCGGGTTATCATATTATTCAATCTAAAATTGCAATTGGTTCAGGTGGTATGTATGGCAAAGGCTGGATGGCGGGCACGCAATCTCAACTTGAATTTTTACCTGAACCTCATACCGATTTTATCTTTGCGGTATTAAGTGAAGAGCACGGTCTGATTGGTATGCTGATTTTATTAGCAATTTATTTGTTCATTATCGGACGTGGTTTATTGATTGGTTCCAAGCTTGATAATGCCTTCGGGCGCTTGCTTTCAGGCGGAACTGCATTGTTATTTTTTGTCTATGTTTTTGTAAACATTGGAATGGTTAGTGGTATTTTACCCGTAGTTGGTGTACCCTTACCGCTGTTTAGCTATGGGGGAACGTCTTATGTGACGTTAATGGCGGCTTTTGGTCTAGTGATGTCGGCTTATGTACATCGCAAACGAGCCAATAGCAACAACCCTTATAATAAATAGGGCGTAAGTCCTGAACTTTTGCTTTTTTGCGGTATCAAAAAGCACATACAAGAGCAGTTGTCTATCAAAAGATAAACAGCCAACCATTTAGTTTCTAAATGGGCATACACATCGTTACACAGTACGATATCTAAATGAGGAACACTTATGCGATTAAGTAAAATGGTAACCCTGTTGTTAGCTGGATTCTTAACATTCGGATCATTGAATTCTGTTGCAGCAACCAAACACGCAAAAGCGCCAATTGTGAAGAAGCTAGATGCTTCTAAAAAGAAAAAAGCACAAGCGGTCAAATCTTCAAAAACTTTTGCAAAAAAAGTAAAAAAGAAAACATCTGTAAAAAATAAACATAAGCAAATGGCTAGCCAGCATTTTCAATCAGGTACGGCAAGTTATTACGCAGATGAATTCAACGGGCGTCGCACTGCAAATGGTGAACGTTTCAGTAACGCTGCAATGACAGCCGCACATAAAACATTGCCTTTTGGCACTTTGGTCGAAGTGACGAATATGCGTAATGGTAAATCTGTTGTGGTACGCGTAAATGATCGCGGGCCTTATTCTCATGCTCGAGTGATTGATTTATCAAAAACGGCGGCTCGCCAATTAGGTATGCATCATACTGGTACAGCTAAAGTAAAATTAGCAGTATTGAATAAAAACAAAAGAGAACTGGAAGACAGTTAATTCTCTTTTTGTTGATACGCAATTGAATAAAAAAGGGGTTGTCGAAGATTCGGCAAGCCCTTGATTAGTTTGTCTTATCAAGAATTTTAATTAAATCATTGGATGAATGTGAAATGAAAAAAACATTAATGAAGTCACTAAGCCTTTGCGCGTTAGTATTTTCCCCGTTTACGTTAGCAGATACCAATACAGATTACGGTATTGCGGCACCACAATTAAATGCACAAACCTATATTTTGATGGATTACAACTCTGGTGCCGTGTTGGCAAGTTTAAATCCAGATCAACGCCAATATCCGGCGTCATTAACTAAAATGATGACTAGCTATGTTGTGGGTGATGCACTTAAAACCGGTAAAATTAAAAATAGTGATATGGTCACTGTGACAGAAAATTCTTGGGCACAAAAATTCCCAGGTTCTTCATTGATGTTTTTAGATTTAAACACCCAAGTTTCTGTGTCTGATTTAATGAAAGGTTTGATTATTGTTTCAGGTAACGATGCTGCCGTTGCGTTAGCGGAACATACATCTGGCTCACAGCAAGCCTTTATTGAACAAATGAATAAATTTGCACAACAATTTGGCTTGAAAAACACTTATTTCACGACAGTTCATGGTTTAGATGATCCAAACCAATATTCTTCAGCGCGTGATATGGCGATTATTGGTGTACATGTTATTCGTGACCAACCAGAAGAATATAAAATTTACGCAGAAAAAGAGTTTAAATATAACATTAAAAAACCACAGCCGAACCGTAACGGTTTATTGTGGGATAAAACTATCAACGTAGATGGCATGAAAACCGGCCACACTAATAACGCAGGTTATAATTTAGTGGCTTCAGCAACCAATTCTAACACGCGCTTAATTTCGGTTGTAATGGGTGTGCCAACTTTCAAAGGTCGTGAAGTAGAAAGTAAAAAACTATTACAATGGGGATTTGCAAACTTTGAAACAGTAAAATCTTTAGCAGCAGGTCAGCCGGTTAAAGAAGAAACTGTTTATTACGGTGATGCAAATAAAGTGAAACTAGGTTCGGTTAACGACAGTTTTGTTACAGTGCCTAAAGGTAAAGCGGGTGAATTAAAAGCGCGTTATGAGTTAACAGGTGGAAATCTTGAGGCGCCATTAACTAAAGGACAAACGGTTGGTAAGGTAATTTATCAATTAGATGGTAAAGATATTGCTAGCAACGACTTACAAGTGTTAGATAATGTTGAAGAGGCTGGCATTTTCGGTAAAGCATGGGACTGGATTGCATTAACCATCAAAGGCTTATTTGACTAAACCTTGTTAAATTAAATTTTGCCCTTATATAGGTGCTATGCAAGCGGTCTGATTTGCAAAAAAATTGCAAATTCGACCGCTTTATACAATCAAGCGAAGGAGAGAGAAATAATGCAAAAAAATATTAACCTACAAGATTTACCACAACAAAAATTAAGAGATTTATTAGAGTTTCCGTGTGATTTTACGTTTAAAGTAATGGGCGTTCATCGTGAGGGATTAGTTGAAGATATTGTCTCTGTAGCTCAAGTTCATGTAAAAGGTGATTATTTACCTCGTGAACAACGTAGTTCAAAAGGCACATATAATTCAGTTTCTATCGACATTTTGGCAGAAAATATTGAGCAAATTGAAACCTTATATGAAGAATTAGCCAAAATTGAAGGCGTGAGAATGGTGTTATAAACAACCCATTTCTTCCGCGTAATGAAGGACGTGTTGCACACGTCCTTTTAGTTTAAATTATCTTAAGTAAGATACAATTTTCACTTCCAAACCTATCTATCCCTATGAATACAAAACTCATTATCCGCCAGTTGGGGACGCAACCCTATGAAGAAATTTGGCATAAAATGCAAAGCTTTACTGATGAACGTGATGAAAATACGCTAGATGAAATCTGGTTAGTACAACATCCTGCCGTATTTACACAAGGTTCAGCCGGGAAGCCTGAGCATTTACTTATGCGCAGTAATATTCCAGTAGTGCAAAGCGATCGTGGTGGGCAGATTACTTATCATGGTGAAGGGCAGCAAGTGATGTATGTGCTATTGGATATCAAACGTTTAAAAGCACAAGGTAAAGAGATTTCTGTGCGAGATTTAGTCACCGCGTTAGAACAATCTGTTGTAAAAACTTTGGCGGATTATGGAGTTGAAAGTTATCCAAAAGCTGATGCACCTGGCGTTTATGTTGATGGGCGGAAAATTTGTTCATTAGGGCTCCGCATCCGTAAAGGCTGTTCTTTCCATGGATTAGCGTTGAATATCAACATGGATTTATCGCCGTTTCATCAAATCAATCCATGCGGCTATGCAGGGCTAGAAATGTGCCAATTAAGTGAGCTGATTGGGCAAAGCGATCTAACTTGCGATGATGTCTCCCCTAAATTGGTTGCTCACTTTTGTGCGAGCTTAGGCTATAATAACCAACAAATTATTAACAAAATCGAAGAGTAGGATAAAGAATTTAATGACCACAGCAAAAATGGCGCCGTTTAAAATGGAAAAGGGCGTGAAATATCGTGATGCTGCAAAAACCTCTGTTATTCAGGTGCGCAACATCGACCCTGATCAAGAGTTGCTTCAAAAACCAAGCTGGATGAAAATCAAACTTCCAGCAAATTCTGCCAAAATTGATAGCATTAAAAATGGTATGCGTCGTCATGGATTACATTCTGTCTGTGAAGAGGCATCTTGTCCGAACTTGCATGAATGTTTTCATCACGGTACTGCAACATTCATGATTATGGGCGCGATTTGTACCCGTCGTTGTCCATTCTGTGATGTAGCACATGGTAAACCGTTACCACTTGATCCAGATGAACCGCGTAAAGTGGCTGAAACAGTACAAGATATGAAACTTAAATATGTGGTAATCACTTCAGTTGACCGTGATGATTTACCCGATCGTGGTGCGGCACATTTTTCTGCAACCGTTAGAGAAATTAAAAAGCTTAACCCAAATTGTAAAGTAGAAATTTTGGTGCCAGATTTCCGTGGGCGTGTAGAACAAGCAGTGGCAATCTTAAAAGAAAATCCACCTGATGTGTTTAACCACAACTTAGAAAATGTACCACGTTTATATCGTGAAGTTCGTCCTGGTGCAGATTATAAGTGGTCGTTAGAACTGCTTAAAATCTTCAAAGAAGAATTTCCAGGTATTCCAACTAAATCAGGCTTAATGGTCGGTTTAGGGGAAACCAATGAAGAAATATTAGAAGTAATGCAAGATTTACGTGATCATGGTGTAACAATGCTTACTATCGGGCAATATTTACAACCAAGTCGTCACCACTTAAGAGTAGAACGTTATGTTCCACCTGAAGAGTTCGATATGTTCCGTGAAGCCGCTGAGAAAATGGGCTTTGAACACGCGGCTTGTGGTCCATTTGTTCGTTCTTCTTACCATGCGGATTTGCAAGCTAGCGGTGGCTTAGTTAAATAGCGAGATTATACTAGCAACACAAAGTAAAAAAGCCTGAGTCATTGATACTCAGGCTTTTTGTTACATAATACTTTTGTGAGCGGAAGAGTTTATGCTTACTGATTTTAAGCTAAATTATTCCTTTGAGTCTTGGGCGGCAAAATAACGATTTGCTGGAGGATTAAAAAGTAAGAGTAATAATACGGCTTGTAGAACCCATTGGAAAATAATTTTGGATTGCTCATAGTATTCGATATATAAAAGCATTGAACCAATAGAAGCCGCTGCATATAAAACAGCTAACCAGCGTGAAAGTTTGGTCCCAGAGAGTACACCGGTGGCAATGAAAATAGGTAATGCAACAAGGATGACTGACAGGATGACAGAAAGCAATGGCGGTAAAAATGGATAAGCTTCCGATAAATTACTGAGAAATTCATCAGGCGTGTAGATTGCAAAACCTATAAAGGTCACGCAGCTTAGCGCGGTCAGAATAAAATAAAGAATACTTGCGATAGTGACAGAAATAGGGCGTTTCATAAATATCTTTAGTTGAGGTAAGCTGAAAAATATTCGGCAATCTGACCGATGCGATGAGATTGCCGAATGTTTGGATTACTCGTCTTTTTCAAAGTAAGAGTGTTTAACCTGTACCGGTACAATCACAAAATAGGCAAAAATAACACCAAGGATTGGGCCAAAATATGGCGTATGATCTGACATATTTACGCCAAACATAAAAAGAACGACAGTTAATAGGCAAAATAAAACCATGAAAATAGCAAGCTGTTTCCAAATATCTTTAAATACAGCACCTAAAGCCGGTTTGTGATATTTAATTTTTTTCTGACAAGATGGACATTGTTTAACACCTGCAAGTCCTTTAATGAGTGTACCTTTAACTGGTGCATTGCAATGAGGACAAGGTAGTTCAGGATTAAATTTGTTCATGGTAAGCTTCCTTTTTTCTTTGAGTTGAATTTAAAAATTAGTTTACAGCGTATTTATCGGCGATTTTCACAATCGCATCTTCAATGGCTTTATTTCCTGCCCCGATATTTTCTGAGATACGCTCAATTCTTAATTCTAGTTCTTTATCAAAATCTGTTGATTTGCTATTTAGAATAGTTTCTTGATTTTCTGCAATAACTTTCATCATTTTATAAAGCGTGTCATAAACTGTAACTGTACGATCCATAATCGCTTTGATTTCTGGGTCTTGAAAGTTTTGCGAAGTAATCAGTTGTTTGTATTTATCTGTTGCCGTCGCTAATTTAGCGGAAACTTCCAACATTTTGGTTTCCACTTCTTTTACTTGGCTTTTCGTAATGGTGGTTTGGTTACCTAAATTATTAATTTCAAATCCTAGTCTTTCAATTTTAGTAGCTTCTGGACTTTCAAAAATCGAAAAGGCTTTATCTAATTCGTTAGTGGCTGTTTGGGATTTTTTATCTGAGATAGCAATCGGTGCCGCTAGTGCTTGGTCAACTTCGGGAAGTGCATTTAGAATTTCATCATATTTTGATATGGATGAAGTTGAAGATGCAGATGCAGTTGTTTTATTACTTGCATTGTTTTCTTTATCGCCACAAGCGGTCAAAAAAACAGAGGCAAGTGCAACTGTTCCTAGTTTTTTTAAGGTGTTCATCATTGTTCCTTACTATGATTGTTAATTTTAAGCTATATATTCATTGGCTGATGTTGTTTGCGTTTTACTATCAACAGGTGAGGTCATGTTAAAAGTTGTTTTATTCTCCGTTTTGTAATAGTGCCAAACGGAGAATAAAAGGAGCATGATTAAACTCACTAGAAGCCTAATAGCGATATCTTTTCCGATCTTTTTTAGAACAGCTATCGAAAAGAAAGGAGCATCACGATAATCAAGCTCGCGTTTTTTTCGCTTATTGTGAGTATTTTTGGTTGAGTTTGTTATACGCATCTAGAAAAACTTTTTGTGCTGCGCGGAAATTCTTTTGTAACGCAAGATTTCTTTCATTGTATTCTTTGACGAACGCATTATCAGCTTTATCTTTTCCTAAATTATTTAGAAACTCACTATTTTCTCCAATAACAATCATTAAACTGTTAACTAACTTAGTATTGATAATATGCTGCTCGATTAAGCTCTTAACTTCTGGGTCTTGAATGTTAAGTGCAGCAATGTCTTGCTCATATTTATCAAAAAGTTCTTTAGCTTGTTTAACTGCCGCAAAGAATTCTGCTTTTTTAGCTTCATCATCTACAGAAATACGTTGACGAGCAAAAGATTGTAATTTGTTAGAGACTTTTTTAAGTTCGCCAGAGCGCTCTTTATCAAAGAAATCATTCAGTTTTTTTAGGTCTTTTGCGCCAGTAGCAGATTTTTGGTCTGAAATTGCGATAGGTTCTTCTAATTTAGGTTCAGGTTGCGGGATAGCTTTTAATACGGCTTCATGTTTTTCGGAAAGGGCTGGAGCTGCTTTTTCAACTTTTTTCTCAACTTGTTGAACTTGTGCTGTAGGTGTTTGGCTTTCCGTTGCCGTTGCATTTTCTGCTTTGCTATCGGAATCACCACATCCGGCTAAAACAGAAGAGGCGATCACGATCATGCTTAGTTTGTTTAATGCTTTCATAGAAACTCCTTCTAAATAGTATGAAATGTCAAAAACGTCAACAACAGCTGTTGTCTATAGATAGGTGATAAATGCTGATTGTCTTCACCCTATACCAAAGGGTGACAATATAATTAAAAGAAAGTTCCGCGTAAAAATAATGAAATTTGTCAAATTTTGTAAATTCTAATTAAAACGCAATCTGAGGAGAATAGTACTCAGTGAGTGTTACTACTTCATGAAGTTCAACTTCAGGGAGTGTGTTCATGTCTGTTAATCCGCGAGCATGCAGATCTTCGCTTAAAACATAAGTGCGGACATTTGCAAAACATTCAGCATTTTTGACCGCTTGTAATACCCCATCTTGCCATAATAATGCAATATCATTTTCATCAAATTGCGCGAGCGTTTGGGTTAGCCAAGCTAGATCGTAATTGGCTTTGGAAAAAGTATAAAGCATGGTTTCTTCCCTCTAGAAAGTCAGCACTTTTGCGGCACTTTTAAGTTTTTCAATCAATTCAGCGCGTGGTTGAAGTTTTGCATGTTTAAGTGAAAATGTTGAGCTTTCTAGCCCGCGTTCTTTGACGGATTCTTGGCAGACATAGCATTCATTTAATTCATAAAGTTCGAGCAGTTTGAATGTGGCAAGATGGTTTTTCTGCAAGATGCCCACTGGAGTGGCTCCTTCTAACAAATTAAATACACCATCATCTAAAAAAAGAATGAGGATATCGTCTTCATCACAAAATGCACTGGCAGCGAGCAGCGCGTCTAAGCCTTCACGGCTGGTTGCTGTACCAAATGGAGGTTGAGTAAATAAAAATGCAAGTTGATATTTCATATTAAAAAGTCAGTAGTCTTTCAGCGGTTAATACTGCTTGGGAAAATTCACCTAAACCCGCAAGCACAAAACCTTCGGCAAGATTAGCAGTTTTATTCGCGCTTGTTTTTTCATCGACTACGCCTCGACGTTGGGCAGCCGCAATACAAAGATGCAAAGACAAGCGGTGTGATTTTGCTAAATTTTGCCAATGTTCAACCAAGTTAATTTCATCGCTGGCGGGAGAAACCAAAGCATTGCCGTGGCTTACGCCTTCTTGAAAAAAGAACACCTGCCGAATTTGATGCCCCTTGGCTAACAAGGCTTCAGCCATCTGAAATGCAAGCGTTGCAGCTTGGCTGTTAATAGGTGATTTTATGGCTAAAACATAATCCATCACTCTTCCCCTTGCTTGATTTGTCGTATGTAGAGATAAACCGTATGGCGGGAAATGTTTAACCGTTCAGCCACTTGATTGATCGCTTCTTTAATGTCGAAAATGCCTTTTTCAAATAGTGACAATACAATTTGGCGGTTTTTGTTATGGTTAGCGATACGGCGATCGTTCATCACTTCAATAATACTATTTTCAATGGTTTGCGCGACCAATTCTTCTACTGAGCCACCAAAACTTGTGTTAGTTTCTGCTTCATGAATACTTGGCATAAATGCGCTAAGAAATTGAGCTGCTGGCACATTTAAATTCATATTCAGACATAAAAAACCAATCACGTGTTGTTTGCTGTTACGAATTGCGATGGTAACGGATTTCATCAGTGGCTCGCCGTTAGCGGTGCGAATAAAATAGGGTTGGCTTACGCTATCGGTACGCATATGATGCAGTGAATGTAGCGCGTGATCAGTTAAGGGGGAACCTATTTTTCGGTCACTATTTTGTCCATTTACCACATAAATTGCGGAGTTTTCTAAAAACTCTAAAGAGTGCAAAACAACTTCGCACTGCTCACCAAGCAGTGCGGCAATTCCGTCTGCAATTGGAAAGTAAGAGGCAAGGATAGCGTGATCTTCTTCACTAAAAGCAATAAATTTTGTCATATTGGATAAAAGCAAGCGGTCGGAATTTGCAAAAACTTTGCAAAAATCGACCGCTTGTTAGTCTAGTTCGTGATTATTTAGCGTCGCTATGGAAATCTAATAATTCGATATCGAACACTAAGGTTGAGTTTGGTGGAATTTTACCAGCTGCGCGGCTGCCATAACCTTGTTCAGGTGGCACAACGATTTGCATTTTTCCGCCTTTTTTCAACATTGGAATCGCTTCTTTCCATGCTGGAATGAGGTTATCTAATTTAAACTCAATAGGTTGACCACGATCGTATGAACTATCAAAAACAGAACCATCTACAAGGGTACCTTTATAGTGTACTTTTACGGTATCACTTAAAGTTGGAGAACTGCCTTCGCCTAAGCTTTCGATTTTATAAAGTACACCGTTAGCAGTTTTCTTCACGCCATCTTTTTTGGCATAATCTGCGCGGAATTTATCGCCCGCTTCAATGGTGCCTTTATTTTTTTCAGCTAAAATCTTTTCTTCTTGAGCTGAAAGGTAAGTATCTAGCGATTTTAATTGTTTTTGCAAATCTTCATCGGTTAATTTACCGGTTTTTTTCAAGGTGTCTTTTACACCATCTAAAATTTTGTCTTGGTTGTAGGTGAAAACGTCTTTTTGTGATTCCATTACACCTTCAATATTTTTACCCATCAATACGCCTACTGCGTAAGATGAATCATCAATAAATTGTTTGTCAGCTTTTTCTGCCGCCATTGCGCCGCTACTTAATAATGTACCTAAAAGTAGCGCAGTCAAAGTTTGTTTGGTTTTTAACATAGGGTTTCCTTATAAAATACTGTTAAGCATCTTCGATATAGGGTAAAGTGTCTTTTCGCTTAAGACAACCTTTTTATGAAAAAATGCAAGAATTATTAAGCAGAATTGCTGAATTAGAGATGAAAGTTGCCTTTCAAGAACAAACTATTGAGGAATTAAACCAAGCTTTAGTTGACCAACAATTTGCATTAGACAAATTGCAGGTGCAGTTGCGTCATTTCGCTGAAAAGTTTAAAGGGCTGGCGGTAAGTAATGTTGCTTCACAAGCAGAAGAAACGCCTCCGCCACATTATTAGAGAAACAATAACAAAAAAAGAGGATAAAATAATGAAAATTGGAATTATTGGTGCAATGGCACAAGAAGTTGAAATTTTAAGCCAACTGATGATGGAACCTAAAGTGACAGAAATTGCTGGCTGTAAGATTTATGAAGGCAAAATTAATAACAAAGATGTCGCATTATTACAATCGGGTATTGGGAAAGTTGCTGCGGCGATTGGGACAACATTATTATTAGAAATGACGAAACCCGATGTCGTCATTAACACCGGGTCTGCTGGCGGATTAGCCACAAATTTAAATGTGGGTGATTTGGTTATTTCAACCGAAGTTCGCCATCATGATGTAGATGTGACCGCATTTGGTTATGAAATTGGTCAGCTTCCAGCCAATCCAGCGGCATTTATTCCCAATGAACAATTAGTGATGTTAGCGCAGCAAGAAGCAGAAAAATTAGGCTTTCATGCAGAATCTGGCCTGATTGCGAGTGGAGATTTATTCGTTAACGGTAATGAAGCGATTTCAAAAATTCGCGCAAACTTCCCTGCTATTGTGGCAGTAGAAATGGAAGCGGCAGCAATCGCCCAAGTTTGCCATGCTTTTGATGTGCCGTTTGTGGTAGTGCGTGCAGTTTCTGATGTGGCAGATAAAACTTCACATCTCTCATTTGATGAATTTTTACCGTTAGCCGCGAAGCAATCTTCAGAAGTTGTGTTGAGTATGTTAAATAAATTGGGTTGATTCAGATAAATTTACAAATCTTTAAATGAAATTAACCGCTTGTTATCGCTTATTGATGCCGAATTCTGTAAAATTCGGCATTATTTTTAGCCTCAGTTTCTGAGGCGCTTTTCTATTTAAGTGATTTCCGAGATATTTTATGACCGCTTCGCCAAATATTGGTTTTATTAGTCTAGGTTGCCCGAAAAACCTAGTTGATTCTGAACGTATTTTAACTGAGCTACGTGCAGACGGGTATAACATCATCCCAAGTTATGAGGATGCTGATTTAGTTATTGTGAATACTTGTGGTTTTATTGATAGTGCAGTGCAAGAATCATTAGAAACCATTGGTGAGGCGTTAGATGCTAATGGCAAAGTAATTGTAACCGGTTGTCTAGGGGCAAAAGAAAACCAAATTCGTGAAGTGCATCCTAAAGTATTGGAAATTACTGGCCCACACAGTTATGAGGCCGTGATGGCGCATGTGCATAAATATGTCCCTAAGCCAGAATATAATCCCTATGTGAATTTGGTGCCGAAACAAGGCGTAAAATTAACACCAAAACATTACGCTTATTTGAAAATTTCAGAAGGCTGCGATCACCGTTGTACCTTCTGTATTATTCCATCAATGCGGGGTGATTTAGAAAGCCGTTCGATCGTACAAGTACTCGATGAAGCAAAACGTTTAGTCGATGCAGGTGTTAAAGAGCTTTTAGTGGTTTCACAAGACACTTCCGCCTATTCAATGGACTTAAAACGCAAAGAATCAGGCAGTAAAACGGTGTTCTGGAATGGGATGCCGATTAAAAATGATTTAATGACACTATGCGAAAAATTAGGCACTTTAGGCATTTGGATTCGTTTACATTATGTTTATCCTTATCCGCACGTTGATGATTTAATTCCACTGATGGCGCAAGGAAAAATTCTGCCCTATTTGGATATTCCGCTTCAGCACGCAAGTCCAAAAATCTTAAAAGCAATGAAACGCCCTGGCTCGGTAGAGAGAGTTTTAGAGCGCATTAAAAAATGGCGTGAGATTTGCCCTGAATTAACATTACGTTCAACTTTTATCGTAGGCTTCCCTGGAGAAACAGAAGAAGATTTCCAAATGTTATTGGACTTCTTAAAAGAAGCGCAGTTAGATCGTGTAGGGTGTTTTAAATTTAGTCCGGTAGAAGGTGCGCCTGCAACTGAGATGGCAGACCAGGTGCCAGAAGAGATAAAAGAGGAACGTTTCCATCGCTTTATGCAACTTCAACAAGAAATTTCTAGTGCACGATTACAGCAAAAAATCGGTAAAACTTTAGCGGTAATTGTCGATGAAATTGATGAAGAAGGAATTATTGGCCGCTCAATGGCAGATGCACCAGAAATTGATGGTGTAGTTTATGTTGATAATCTCTCAGAGATGGCTGTTAAGGTTGGAGATGTCATTTCAGTGAAAATTCACCAAGCAGATGAATATGATCTTTGGGGAACTTGTTAGTTTTATTTAAGGAAAAGGGAATAGACAATGTCAGAACAGAAACAATCAGCGAAACCTTTAAAATTTGGTAAGGCATCACAAAAAGTGCCAAGTGTAATGACGTTTGAAAAAGCAGTTAGTGAGAAAAATTATGAGGCTGCTTGTGTTGAGTTATTAGATATCTTGCGCAAAATTGACTCAAATTTTGGGGGGATTCATGATATTGAATGTGATTTCCCTGAGCAATTAAACGTAGATGAGCTCAATAAGGAAAAGCATATTTATTTTGCAACGCGTATGGCAAATGCTATTACCGAGTTATTTAAAGACCCTGCTTTATCCTTATCTGAGTCAGGTGCGCAAACTTTCTTCACGCTTCAGCGTTGGTTATCCATGATTTTTGCATCTTCCCCATATATTAATGCAGATCATATTCTGGTAACGTTAAACCAGAATGAAAACCCATATAATTTAGCGGATTTTCGTTTAAGCAATACACAAGATGCGATTATTAAATTCTGTGTACTTTATTTACCGGAATCTAATATCAATGTGAATTTAGAAGCATTATGGCAACTTAATCCAGAAGTGACAGGTTCTCTTGCTTTTGCATTACAGTCTCCACGCTTTATTGCTACTCAGCAAGCCTTTAGTAAGCGTGGTACGTTATTACAGTGGTTCCCAGAAAAACTCGCGACGTTTGAAAATCTCAATAATTTACCAAGCGCAATTAGCCATGATGTGTATATGCATTGTAGTTATGATGTGGCGAGCAATAAACATTGGGTAAAAAAAGCATTAAATACGGTAATGCGTCGTCATTTGATTGCTGGTGGCTTTAAAGATCGTGAAATTAACAATATTGGTTATGTAAATGGTAAGCCGGTTATGGTGGTTTTATTAGAGCATTTCCATTCTTCACATTCTATTTACCGCACACACTCAACTTCAATGATTGCTGCGCGTGAACATTTCCATATTATTGGTTTAGGCAATCATGCAGTTGACCAAGCAGGCCGTGATGTTTTTGATGACTTTAGATTCGTTGATGGCGAGAATATGTTTGAGCGTTTAGAGTTTATTCGACAAATCTGTGAAGAACATCAAGCAGCAGTATTCTATATGCCAAGTATTGGGATGGATTTATTAACGATCTTTGCAAGCAATACTCGTTTAGCGCCAGTACAAGTGATTGCATTAGGTCACCCAGCGACGACTCACTCTGATTTCATTGAATATGTTATTGTAGAAGATGATTATGTTGGCTCGGAAGAGTGCTTTAGCGAAAAATTGATTCGTTTACCGAAAGATGCACTTCCTTATGTACCATCATCAGAAGCCCCTGAAAAAGTAGATTATAAATTACGGAAAAACCCGGAAGTCGTCAATATTGGTATTGCTTCAACAACAATGAAGTTAAATCCACATTTCTTGACGGCATTAAAAGCAATCCGTGATCGTGCTAACGTAAAAGTGCATTTCCATTTTGCATTAGGACAATCACATGGTTTAACGCATCCATATGTTGAGCGTTTTATTAAATCATATTTAGGGGAAGATGCGACTGCACATCCACACCTACCATATGCTCAATATTTAAGTGTATTAAGCAATTGCGATATGATGGTTAATCCATTCCCATTTGGTAATACCAATGGCATTATTGATATGGTTACGCTAGGTTTAGTTGGCGTCTGTAAAACAGGTGCAGAGGTGCACGAACATATTGATGAAGGTTTATTTAAACGTCTTGGCTTACCAGAATGGTTGATTGCGAATACGGCAGATGAATATGTTGAATGCGCGATTCGTTTGGCTGAAAACCATGATGAGCGTTTAGCACTTCGTCGCCATATTATTAAAAATAATGGCCTGCAAAAACTATTTACAGGCGATCCTCGCCCGATGGGACGTGAATTACTTAAACGCGTACAACAATGGGCTGAACAAGCGGGTGTTACATTAACGTTACAAACGCAAATTGATGTTGAGGAAGAAAAGAAACCCGCTGCAAAGAAAAGCACCGCTAAAAGAGCTTCAACAAAGAAAACTGCAGATAAAAAAGAAACGCCTTTAAAGACTGCAGCCAAAAAATTGAAAAAAACAGCTAAAAACAAAGAATAACTGTTTTCAGAATCAAGCGCACTATAACTTATAGTGCGTTTTTTGTTTAAAAAATAGGCAATTGAAGGGGGGCAAGGAACCATTTCATGTACAGCTTGGTCTTAGAGGTAAATCTTGTTCAAATGATTCTTTATAAAAGCCATTTCTTTGAGGAGAAAAGCATGAAATCAATGTTTAAAGTATTTGGTGTAATCGCTTTAGCCACTACTTTAGCTGCTTGTAGCGGAATGAGCCGCTCACAAAAAAATACTGCTATCGGTGCAGCTGTTGGTGGTGTTGCTGGTAACGTAATTGGTGGTTCAACAACCGCTACACTTGCTGGTGCAGCCTTAGGCGGGGTTATTGGTAGCCAAGTAAAATAATCATCATTTGTTTAAAGCCGTCATTGACGGCTTTTTTGATCGCATAACAAATCTTTGCAAGCGGTCAAAATTTAGCTATAATTTGCAAAGTTTTGAATCGAAACTTAATCGAAAGATGTGCGTATGTCGAAAAGAAATACTCAACAGCGCCGTCAAATGATTGCAACAATGGTGCAAGAACAAGGTGAAGTCGGGGTCGAACAACTCGCGCTCTTGTTTGAAACTTCAGAAGTCACCATTCGAAAAGATTTAACCGCCTTGGAAGAAAGCGGTTTTTTATTGCGTCGTTATGGCGGGGCGATCAAAATTCCTTCTGAATTGATGGAAGAAGAAAGCAATGAACAGCTTTCTCAACAAAAAATTGCTATCGCTAAAGCCGCGCGTGATTGCATCAGTGATCATAATCGAATCATTATTGATAGCGGTCGTACAACAGGGGCTTTAGTTAAGAGTTTAAATCAGAGCGGATTGGTTATTATGACTAATTCGCTTTCTTTAGCTTCAGAGCTTACGACATTAGAGTGTGAGCCTACCGTATTGATGACGGGCGGAACTTGGGATGTGCGTTCTGAATCTTTTCAAGGTAAAGTCGCTGAAAATACTTTGCGAGCTTATGATTTTGACCAACTGTTTATTGGTGCAGACGGTCTGGATTTAGAGCGTGGCACAACAACTTTTAATGAATTAGTTGGCTTAAGTCAGGTGATGGCGGAAGTTAGTCGAGAAGTGATTGTGTTAATTGAGTCTCAAAAAATTGGACGTAAAATGCCAAATGTGGAACTCGATTGGACAAAAATTGACAAAGTCATCACGGATAAGCAAATAAGTTTCGAAACGAAAGTTGCTATAGAGAAAAATGGCGTGGCTGTGATTATTGCAGATTAAAAGAAACGAGTTTGCAAATAAAAATTTAAATTAACAAACAAATTAGGAATAAAAATTATGTGTGGAATTGTCGGTGCGGTAGCACAACGTGATGTAGCAGCAATTTTAGTAGATGGTTTACATCGTTTAGAATACCGCGGTTATGACTCAGCAGGTGTGGCAGTATTAGGTGCAGATAAACATATGCAAATCTTACGTCGCGTAGGTAAAGTAAAAGCGTTAGATGAAGCGCTTGAAGCTAAACCATTATTAGGTGGTACAGGGATTGCGCACACTCGTTGGGCAACACATGGTGAGCCATCAGAAATTAACGCGCATCCGCATCGCTCAGGCAAAATTGCAGTGGTGCATAACGGTATTATTGAAAATTACGAAGAATTGCGTAGTGAATTACAAGCGCGTGGTTATGTTTTCCAATCACAAACAGATACCGAAGTTATTGCTCATTTAGTGGAATGGGAATTCCGTACTTCAAATAGTTTATTAGAAGCAGTAAGAAAAGCTGTAAAACAATTACGTGGTGCTTACGGTACAGTGGTATTAAATGAAGAAGAACCAGAACATTTAATCGTGGCGCGTTCAGGTTCACCATTAGTGATTGGTTATGGTATTGGCGAAAACTTCTTGGCTTCTGACCCACTGGCGCTATTAAGCGTAACCCGTAAATTTGCTTATTTAGAAGAAGGCGATGTTGCGGAAATTACCCGCACCACAGTTGATATTTATGATAGTGAAGGCAACAAAGTTGAGCGTGAAATTCACGAAGGTAACTTTGAGCAAGATGCGGCAGATAAAGGCCAATATCGTCACTATATGCAAAAAGAGATTTTTGAACAGCCAGTTGCAATTATGAACACCTTAGACGGTCGCATCAAAGATGGTAAAGTCAGTTTAGATTCAATTGCACCGAATGCAGCAGAAATTTTATCGAAAGCACAACATATTCAAATTGTAGCATGTGGTACTTCATATAATGCAGGTATGGTGGCTCGCTACTGGTTAGAATCTTTAGCGGGTGTAGCTTGTGATGTCGAAATTGCCTCAGAATTCCGTTATCGTAAATTTGTGACTCGTCCAAATAGTTTATTGGTGACTATTTCACAATCAGGCGAAACGGCAGATACACTTGCTGCATTACGTTTAGCAAAAGAAGCGGGCTTTATGGCAGCAATGACTATTTGTAACGTGGCAACATCATCACTTGTTCGTGAATCAGATTTCGCATTCATGACCAAAGCCGGGGTAGAAGTCGGTGTTGCATCAACGAAAGCTTTCACAACACAGTTAACTTGCTTATTGCTTTTAACCGCGGCATTAGGTCGTTTAAAAGGCAATATGAGTGAAGCGCAAGAAGCGGATATTGTTCATGCATTACAACGCTTACCTGCACAAATTGAAATGGCATTAACTCATGAAAAAGAGATTGAAAGACTCTCTGAAGACTTTGCTGACAAACAGCACAGCCTATTCTTAGGTCGTGGCGAGTTCTATCCAATTGCGATGGAATCCGCATTAAAATTAAAAGAGATCTCTTACATTCATGCAGAAGCGTATGCTGCTGGTGAACTTAAACATGGCCCATTAGCATTGATCGACAGCGAAATGCCGGTCATTGTGGTGGCACCAGAAAATGATTTACTTGAAAAAGTGAAATCTAACATTGAAGAAGTGAAAGCGCGTGGTGGTCAATTATTTATCTTTGCTGACCATGATGCTGGTTTAGGCTATAAAACCGTGGTGTTCCCAAAAGTCGATGAAGTTACTGCCCCAATTTTCTACGCAGTGCCATTACAACTCCTTTCTTATCATGTAGCACTTATTAAAGGCACAGACGTGGATCAGCCGCGTAACTTAGCGAAATCTGTAACAGTAGAATAAGCTATTTAATACCTAAATAAACAAGCGGTCATTTTTCCAAGACGATTTGCAAATTGTCAAAGAAAAATGACCGCTTGTGTTTTATTAGACTTTGCGATTATGCCCAGTATTTGTCAATTTCAGCACGAATTGCTTCGGCAGTTTGTTTGCCTTTTTCACCAACTAATGCGCGGCCTGCGATGAAAGCTTTGGCATTTTTCACTTCTTTAAATAAGTGGATTTCTTCTGGAACAATACCGCCAGTAATAGAAAGTTCTAGGCCTTTGGCAGAAAGTTGTTTCATTAACTCAATGTCGTCTGCTGTCCAGCCTTTTCCTGCTAATTCAGCATCACGTGAACGGTGGTAAATAGCTTGTTTTACGCCTAAATCAACCCACTCTTGTGCATCTTTTTCCACAGTCCAGTTACCGTAGATTTCGATTTGAATCTCTTTTTTCACTTTGAGTTCTGGGTGAGCGGCATTGAAGTCATCAGCCACTTTTTTACAAGCCGCTTTCGTTGCTGGGTGTGCAGCTGCAGAAACAGTTAACCAGTCTGCACCGGCTTCAAATGCCATTTTGGCAAGAATTGCACCACCATCGGTGGTTTTTAAATCGCACACGATAATGTGATTTGGGTGAAGTGCACGTAAAGTTGAAACGGCTTTCATGCCTTCTGCGCACGCTAAAATGGTGCCGCATTCGATGATATCAACTACGCTTTCTGCTTGTTTAGCATCAGCAACCGCTTTTTCAAGGCTTAATGAATCAAGTGCAATTTGGAGAAGTGGTCTAGACATATATTGTTCCTTTTAAATAAATGAGAGGGAGGTTCTATGCATTTAATGCAGCATCAATCATGGCATAAACATCTTCAGGCATTTTACAAGCAAGCACTTTGTCTAAGTTTACACCTGTGTCGCTTTCTTCATCATCTAATGTTTGGGTGATTTCCATTAACCCTTCCATATGTTTATCGGAGTCGCTGCCTGCTAGCGTGATAAGCACTGAAACACCTTCATCTTCGCCATCAAAATAAACGGGTTCGCTAAGCGTCACTAATGCAAAAGAGGTTTTAATAACGCCTTCTTCTGGACGAGCGTGAGGCATGGCTAAACCTGGCGCTAGAATGATATATGGGCCCATTTTTTCAATGTTGCCCACAATATGATCATAATAACGAGGTTCAATAGTACCAGCCTTAATTAATAAATCTGTACCGAGTTTAATGGCTTCTTTCCAGTTGGAAACTTTTTGGTTGAGAAGGATTGAGTTATTTTCGATAAGTGATTCTTTTAACATTTGGGTGTCCTATATTGATTTTGATAGGGCGGAATAGCTTCCGCCCAAATGATGTTGGAGGGATTGTTTAGCAAAACAATCGTTTATTGATATTTTTTAATGAGTGCTAAGAGTTCTTCACCGAAGGTGTTTGGATTTAGCATGTTTTGTACGCCTAGCACAGAAACATTACCTTCTTGAACGATTTCCTCTTGTAAGTGTTTAGAGCATACGATGATGTCTACACTTGACACTTTACCTTTATGGTCGGTCACAGCACAAGAGTCCATTACGTTTGGAATACCGCGTTTATCAAGGTATTGTTTAATTTTCATTTTCATCATCATTGATGAACCTTGACCTGAACCACACACCGCTAAAATACGCACGGCTTTTACGTTTGCTGCAGCTTCATTTGCAACATTTTCAGCTTTTTCGACCGCTTGTTCAGGCTCTTCTTGTACTTGTTCTAAACCGTAGCCATCTAATTGTTCAAGCGTTAAACCTTTCGCTTTTGCTTCTGCTTCTTCTGCACGTAATTGGCGAGATGCGAAGAACATATATACAAGCGCTAATGCCACAATAACGAAGAAGAATCCTGGTACGCTGATGATACCTTGTAAGATTGGTGGGAAGAATAACGCCCAGTCAGCCATACCCATCCAGCCGTTGAAGGTTGTACCTTGGCTTGCAAGCATTTGGATAACCCATGCTGAGCCTAATACTTCAATAATACCCATCACGAAACAGATTTTCATTACTGCTTTCCAACCACCGAATTGGTTTGCAAATACCCCGATAGTTGCGTTAGAGAAGAACATTGGGATAAAGCCTGGAATGATAAGGATTGGTGAGCTAAAGCCTAGTAATAAACCTACTGCAACGAATTGACCAATTGCGCCCCACATAAAACCGAATACCATCGCATTTGGTGAGAAGGCATAAATTGCCGCACAGTCAATTGCTAGTACAGAGTTAGGAATTAAGCGTTCTGAAATCCCTTTGAAAGCTTCAGATAATTCCGCAACGAACATACGTACGCCAGTGACGATAATTTGAATAGCAACCGCAAATTTTAAGCCCATTTCTAAGATGTAAATAGACCAGTGCGTTTTAGCTGCCATTTGTTGAAGGTTATCTAAACCGAAAGAAAGAAGGATGATACCAAAGAAAAGGGTCATCACTAATGCAGTGGCTGAAATGCTGTCATGGAAAATATGTAACCATTTTGGCAATTTCATGTGATCGACAGAGTCATTTTTATCACCAAGTTTTGGTGCTAATTTTGTTGCAATCCAAGACGCAATTTGTTGTTGGTGACCGATAGAGAAACCTGCACCACCAGTAACCGCTTGGGTTGGTTTATACATAATGTTAGAAGAAATTGCCCAATAAAGAGCCATTAACACTGAGGTGTAAATGACTGTTTCCCACATTGATGCACCAATAATCATGTAGAACACCGCAACTAAACCTGCTTGTTGGAACATAATATGCCCAGTCAGCATAATGGTACGAATCCCTGTGATTCTTCTAAATACAACTAATAAGATATTTAAGAATAATGCACCGATAACTGAATAACCTACCCACGCATAATTGTCTGCCATGGTTTGGATGGTGGCTTGCATACTGGTATAAGGGTCGATAACCGCACCAGTAAGATTGTGGAATTTAGATAAGCCTTCAATAACCGGCTTAAAGTTGGTCACTAAGAAACCCGAACCCGCCTGTACAATCATAAAACCAACGATGGTTTTAATGGTGCCTTTAATAATGGTGGTGGAATCTTTTTTTAAGAGAATGTAGCCCAGGCAGGCAACAATACCAAGTAAGAATGGCGCTTTATTTAACACCTGATCTTTAAAAAAGACCAAGATATCGGTGAGCATTTCCATAAGAGTACCTCTTATTTTGTAATCAAGTTTAATCAACAAGATGTTGTTTAGTTAGGATGTCATTCATAAATTGAATGTATCGGCTGAATAATAATCGCTATTTTTTGAATAACAAAGATTATTTTTGATTATTTGTGAGGTTGATCACATTTTATTTTTCAAGCGGTCAGATTTTGAGAGAATTTTGCAAAAAGCACTGAAATTTATTTTTATATGTGAATTTTTTGCTTAAAATGAAGAAAAATAGCGCTTGCGTGAGTATAATTTACTCAAAAATGAGATCTAGATCACAAAACTGTGAAAAATCATTTTACAAAAAAATATGATTATTTATGATTATTTGTGATTAAATAATTTATCTTTGCTGACTAAAATGAGGAGCAGTATTATGGCTAAAGTCAATGAAATCACCCGTGAGAGCTGGATTCTTTCAACTTTCCCAGAATGGGGAACGTGGTTAAACGAAGAGATTGAAGAAGAAGTTGTGCCAGAAGGCAACTTCGCAATGTGGTGGTTAGGCTGCGTAGGTGTGTGGATTAAAACCCCAGCAGGTGCAAACATTTGTATGGACTTATGGTGTAGCCGTGGTAAATCAACTAAAAAAGTAAAAGATATGGTTCGCGGTCACCAAATGGCAAATATGGCGGGTGTTCGTAAATTACAACCTAACTTACGTGCGCAACCAATGGTATTAGACCCATTTGCGATTAACGAAGTGGATTTCATTTTAGCTTCTCACTATCACAGCGATCACATTGATGTGAATGTGGCGGCAGCAATTATCAACAACCCTAAATTAGATCATGTAAAATTCGTTGGCCCTTGGCACTGTGCTGAGTTATGGAAAAAATGGGGTGTGCCAGAAGAGCGTATTATTGTTGTAAAACCTGGCGATGTAGTCAAAATTAAAGACGTTGAAATTCACGCATTAGATTCATTCGACCGCACTTGTTTAGTGACCTTACCAGTAGAAGGTGCAGAAGAACAAGGTGGCGAATTAAAAGGGTTATGCCCATCTGATGAAGAAATGGGTCGCAAAGCAGTAAACTATGTTTTCAAAACACCAGGTGGTACTATTTATCACGGTGCAGACTCACACTACTCAATCCAATTTGCAAAACATGGTAAAGAGTTCGATATCGATGTGGCATTAAATAACTACGGTGAAAACCCAGTAGGGATTGCCGATAAAATGACTTCAATCGACCTACTTCGCATGGCAGAATGTTTACGTGCTAAAGTGATTATTCCAGTGCACCACGACATTTGGACGAACTTTATGGCAAGTACGCAAGAAATCATTGATTTATGGCGTATGCGTAAAGACCGTTTACAATACAAATTCCACCCATTCATTTGGGAAGTCGGCGGTAAATATGTTTATCCGCGCGATAAAGATTTAATCGAATATCATCACCCACGTGGTTTTGATGATTGCTTTGAACAAGAGCCGAATATTCAATTTAAATCAATGTTGTAATTAACCTTAGGGGGATATTCAGAATGGGTACATCACGAAATCCCCCTCTCCTCTTTCTAGCAGGAGTGGATTTGTTCATTGATTTAATGCTCAATATACAAGGATAACCAATGAACGAAACGTATCGACATCAGAATTTACTTTCGTTGTTAGAAGAAAAGAAAATACTTTCAACAACAGAGATTATCGATTTATTAGAAATCTCGCCGGCAACCGCGCGTCGCGATATCAATAAATTAAATGAGCAGGGCAGATTAAGAAAAGTCCGCAATGGGGCTGAAGCTTTAAGCGTGAATTTCGGTGTGGCAAAGAAAAAAATTATCAATAATGCCAACGAAAAACAGCGCATTGCAACGATTGCTAGCCAGTATTGTAATGATGGTGAAAGCGTCATTCTCACCGCAGGTTCAACCATGCAAATGTTAGGCAACCGTTTATGTGGTCGGAATTTGCAAATCATCACGAATTTCTTACCGCTTGCAAACGATCTAATTCAACATAGTCATGAAAATTTAGTGATTATGGGTGGGCAATATAATCGGGCTAAACGGGTAACGCTTTCATTAAATACGCAAAATGAAATTAACTATTTTGCGAATGTCATGTTTACCAGTGGAAAAGGCTTAACCACAGCTGGGTTATATAAAAATGACATGATCATTGCGAACTCTGAACAGCCACTTGCACAAAAAGCAGATAAGCTTATTGCGCTAGTCGATAGCACGAAATTAGGCAAACAAGTGGGCATGTTATTTAGCTCGTTAGATGAGATTGATATTTTAATTACTGGCAAAGAGGCCAATCCTGAAATTCTCCAAGCATTAAGAGAAAAAGGCTTGGAAGTGGTTTTAGCGTAAGCGGTCGGATTTTGCAGATTTTTTACTAAAAGCATAACCAACATAGCCAAAGAGGTTGTTATGAGAAAACATAAACTAGGTATCTACGAAAAAGCCTTGCCGAAGAACATTTCTTGGCAAGATAGGCTTTCGATTGCAAAAACTTGTGGTTTCGATTTTGTGGAAATTTCCATTGATGAAACTGATGAACGCTTGGCTCGTTTAGACTGGAGCAAAGAAGAGCGTATCGAATTAGTAAAAGCGATCATCAATACAGGCGTAACGATTCCTTCGATGTGTTTATCTGGCCACCGCCGTTTTCCATTTGGTTCGCATGATGAGGCAACTCGTCAAAAAGCCTATGAAATTATGGAAAAAGCGATTCAATTAGCGGTTGATCTTGGTATTCGTACAATTCAACTTGCAGGCTATGATGTGTATTACGAAGAACAAGATGAAGGCACATTAGCACGTTTCCAAGAAGGTCTTGAATGGGCAGTCGAATTAGCGGCAAGTAATCAAGTAACCATTGCCGTTGAGATTATGGATACTCAATTTATGAGTTCAATTTCTCGTTGGAAAAAATGGGATGAAATTATCGACTCACCATGGTTTACCGTTTACCCAGATTTAGGCAACCTTTCTGCATGGAATGATAACGTGGCAGAAGAGCTAAAATTAGGCATCAATAAAATTTCTGCGATTCACTTAAAAGATACTTACAAAGTGACAGAAACTTGCAAAGGTCAGTTCCGTGATGTTCCGTTTGGTGATGGATGTGTAGATTTCCCCGCTTGCTTTAACACCTTGGCGGCTTTGAATTATCGTGGGGCGTTCTTAATTGAGATGTGGACAGAAAAGGCGGAAGAGCCAATTGCTGAAATCATCAATGCGCGCCGTTGGATTGAACAAAAAATGAAAGAAGGAGGCTTTGAACTATGAGCCAATTAACCGAATTAACCCCAGCGCTTCAAGCATTAAGAGAGCGCGTATTAAAAGCAAATTTAGAGTTACCAAAATATAAGCTAGTCACTTTTACATGGGGAAATGTGAGTGAAATTGACCGCGAAATAGGGTTAGTTGCGATCAAACCTTCAGGTGTGGATTATGACACCATGACCGTAGAAGATATTGTGCTGGTGGATTTAAATGGTAACCGTGTTTACGGTAGCAAAAAACCGTCTTCTGATACGCCAACTCACCTAGAGTTTTATCGCCAATTCCCGAATATTGGTGGAGTGGTGCATACACACTCTCGCCATGCAACAGCTTGGGCACAAGCAGGCGAAGATATTTTAGCGCTAGGCACGACACAAGGTGACTACTTCTACGGTTCAATTCCTTGCACTCGTCGTATGACACCTGAAGAAATTGCTGGAGAATACGAACTTGAAACGGGCAAAGTGGTAGTGGAAACTTTCCGTACTCGCGGCATTAGCCCAGATCAAGTGCCGGGTGTATTAGTGCATTCTCATGGCCCATTTACTTGGGGTAAAGATGCCTTCGATGCCGTGCATAATTCTGTGGTGTTAGAAGAAGTGGCATATATGAATTTCATCAGTCATCAAATTCGTCCGAACATTGGTTCGATGCAACAAGAATTACTCGACAAACATTACTTACGTAAACACGGCGCTAATGCGTATTACGGTCAGTAATTTAAACTAATATCGCAATACAAGCGGTCTGAATCTGCAAAACTTTTGCAAATTTAGACCGCTTGTTGCTTTTATTGTGATAGGGAAGTGATAAAATGCCGAGCATTGACAAACAATAAGAAAATGAAAATGAAAAAATATTTATTAGTTGCTTGTGCGTTAGGTCTTACAGCATGTGGTTTAAGCACACCAGAAACGCCATTCCCTGGCGAATTTGCGAATGCGGATTATGTATTATCGGATACAGATGCTCAAAAATGGGTGGCGATGAGCAACCAAACTGCACAATGTATTTACCCGAATTTAACGCGTATTCAGAAAGAACATTTCTCTAAAGAAGATGCTTATATTCATGCGCAATATGTGTTGTTCTATCCGTTAGAAGAAATTATCGGCGAGCAATATGTGAAAATTATCCAAAATGATGAAAAATCAATGGGATATGCGCAATATCAATTTAAGCGATTCAAAGATCAACCTGCAGAAGTTGAATCACTAACAAAAGCACAATGTGAAACATTGCGTGCCAAGGCGCGTGATGATTTAGCCGTTGTGAAAGGGCAATACAAAAGCGGGATGGTGGAAGAAACGAAATCTGAGCCTAAAAACACCGATGGTGTGGCAACGGGAGAGAATAAATTCTTCTTTGATATTATTAAATGGGGTTCAGCCTTATTGCTGTAATGTATCTTTGGGAAAAGGGCGAACAATCAGTTCGCCTTTTTTATCTTCACTAAATTGCTTCTTTTCGAGGCGTAAAGCGCGCTTTGGCGGGCATTCGCAAAGCAATTCTTTCCCGATTGAGTTTAAGCGCATTCTCAGTAGGTTGATAATCTAGCCACAAGTCTGTTTGTTCGGGTAATTCAGTAGACCAAAAATATTGCACTTGAAAACCGCGAGCCAAGCACTCTTCGTGCAGAAGATCGTAACGCTTTTTTAAAAACATGAGTTTATTAAAAAAGAAACGGACATGCCCTTCGCCTAACTTGTAATCACTAGGTTGCCCTTTAAGACTAAATTTTCCTTTAGCAACTGCGTTAGGAATACGGGTCAGTTCGCGGTGTTCGGCAAGCAGGTGCTGATCGCAAAGTTCTGCCGGCGGGACAAGATTGATTCGAGTCATGATAATTCCAATAGAAAATAAGGGCGTTAAAAGTAACAGCAATCATACAAGCGGTCAAATTTTTGCAATTTTTTACCAAAAGCATCGAGCGATTATTTTGCATAATGCTTGAGGATAATGCGATAATGGAGCCAATCTTTCTTTTTTATGTGACGATTATGAATTATTTAACCAGCGCGAAGGCTACCTTAACACGTTATGCACAGGCGATTAACTTGCTAAATCAACGGTTATCAGATGAATTTAATGAAGCGGTGAAGATGATTCTCGAGTGTGAGGGACGTGTCGTCATTGCAGGGATTGGTAAGTCAGGTTTGGTTGGGAAAAAAATGGTTGCGACACTTGCCTCTACCGGTACGCCAAGTTTTTTCTTGCATCCAACCGAAGCCTTTCATGGCGATTTAGGTATGCTCAAGCCGATTGATGTGGTTATTCTTATCTCTAATAGTGGTGAAACGGATGATGTGAATAAGCTGATTCCAAGTTTGAAAAGTTTTGGAAACAAAATTATTGCGATGACGGGAAATCCGTTTTCTACACTAGGTCGTCATGCGGATCTCATTTTAAATATTGAAGTAGATCGAGAAGCTTGCCCTAATAATTTAGCTCCAACCACTTCCACTTTAGTGACGATGGCATTAGGCGATGCGTTAGCTATCGCATTGATTGAGGCAAGACAGTTCAAACCAGAGGATTTTGCTCGTTTCCATCCAGGTGGCAGTTTAGGTAGAAAATTACTGAATCGTGTACAAGATGTGATGAATCGCAAATTACCGATTGCGCAACCACAAAGTAGTTTTAGCGATTGTTTATCGGTAATGAATGAAGGCAGAATGGGCGTGGCAGTCATTATGCAAGATGAGCAATTAGTTGGCATTATCACAGATGGCGATATTCGCCGAGCATTAGCCCAGTTTGGTAGTGATAGTTTAAGCAAAACAGCTGAACAAATCATGACCCGCAATCCGAAAACGGTGAGTGAAACCATGTTCCTTGCAAAAGCAGAAGATTTAATGAAAGAAAAACATATTCACTCATTGATTGCTGTTGATGAGCAAGGTAAGCCAACCGGGCTATTAGAATTTTCAAGCTAATACTTAAAAACAAACAGGACGCTAAGCGTCCTGTTTTTCATGGATAGAGCAGTTGTTATTAGCGGCGTCCACCGAACATACCACCAAGCCCACCAAGGGCATTCATACCACCGCCCATTAAGCCTTTCATACCTCGCATCATTTTTGCCATGCCACCTTTGCGCATTTTTTTCATCATACGTTGCATTTCATCGAATTGCTTGAGGAGTTTATTGACATCTTGTACTTGTGTGCCTGAGCCTTGAGCAATACGACGACGGCGAGAACCTTTGATAATTTCTGGGTTTGCACGTTCTTTTAATGTCATGGAATTGATGATGGCTTCCATTTTAATGAACATTTTATCGTCAACTTGATTTTTTACATGCTCTGGTAAATTTTTCGCACCAGGCAATTTATCTAACATCGACATCATGCCACCCATTTTTTTCATTTCAATGAGCTGATCGCGGAAATCTTCTAAGGTAAATTCATCACCTTTTTTAAATTTCTGCGCCATCTTTTCCGCTTTTTCTTGGTCAACGGATCGCTGTAAGTCTTCAATCAATGACATGACATCGCCCATGCCTAAAATGCGAGAGGCAATACGGTCTGGATGGAATGGCTCTAAGGCATCAGTTTTTTCACCTACCCCGAGGAATTTAATCGGTTTCCCTGTAATTTGACGAATAGATAATGCTGCACCACCTCGTGCATCCCCATCAACTTTGGTTAAAATTACCCCAGTTAATGGTAATGCTTCGTTAAAGGCTTTTGCAGTATTGGCGGCATCTTGACCTGTCATTGCATCGACAGTGAAAAGCGTTTCGACTGGATTTAGAACCGCATGAATGTTCTGAATTTCTTCCATCATTTCGCCGTCAACATGTAAACGACCTGCGGTATCGACAATTAACACATCAAAGAAGTTAAGTTTGGCGTGTTTAAGCGCAGCTTCTGCAATATCAACGGGCTTTTGGCTAGTTTCAGTTGGAAAAAAATCAACTTTTAATGCTTCCGCTAGGGTTTGAAGCTGTTTAATCGCAGCAGGGCGGTAAACGTCAGCCGAAACGACTAATACTTTCTTTTTATGACGTTCTTTTAAGAATTTTGCCAATTTACCCACAGAGGTGGTTTTACCCGCACCTTGTAAACCTGCCATTAAGATCACTGCTGGCGGTTGGGCTGCAAGGTTTAATTCTTCATTTGCTTCACCCATCGCTTTTTCAAGCTCGGTGCGCACAATACGTAAGAACTCTTGACCTGGCGTTAGGCTTTTATTGACTTCTTCGCCTAGCGCACGCTCTTTTACTTGTGCGATGAACTCACGAACCACAGGTAAAGCAACATCAGCTTCTAAAAGTGCCATCCGCACTTCGCGCAAAGTATCTTTAATATTATCTTCGGTTAAACGACCTTTACCGGTAATGTTTCGTAAGGTTTTAGATAGTCTATCGGAGAGATTTTCAAACATAGTGCACTCTTTTTGCAAAAAATAAGGAAATAATGACCGCTTGTAGGACGGTCGAATGCGGTTATTATACAGAAAAACAGGGGGCTTTGGCGGAATTCTTCAAGCAGATAAAAAAGCGACATCACGGTGGGCGCGATGTCGCAAAAGAATTGACGATATTTGAGGAATCATTGTTGTTATTATTTTGCTTAATAATACTCCTTTTCCTCATAAGAATAAAAGTATTTATTTAAAAAAGCTTAAGAATAAGAATTTTTATTTTATAAAAAGAAAAACCCTGATGAAAAATTTCATCAGGGCTATCAATATGGCTCCTCCTGCGGGACTCGAACCTGCGACATATG
>NZ_ALJP01000004.1:0-62069 GCF_000287615.1 Haemophilus sputorum HK 2154 | reverse complement strand
CATCTCTGGAAAGTTCTCTGGATGTCAAGAGTAGGTAAGGTTCTTCGCGTTGCATCGAATTAAACCACATGCTCCACCGCTTGTGCGGGCCCCCGTCAATTCATTTGAGTTTTAACCTTGCGGCCGTACTCCCCAGGCGGTCGATTTATCACGTTAGCTACGGGCGCCAAGCTTAAAGCCCAACCCCCAAATCGACATCGTTTACAGCGTGGACTACCAGGGTATCTAATCCTGTTTGCTCCCCACGCTTTCGCACATGAGCGTCAGTACATTCCCAAGGGGCTGCCTTCGCCTTCGGTATTCCTCCACATCTCTACGCATTTCACCGCTACACGTGGAATTCTACCCCTCCCTAAAGTACTCTAGCGACCCAGTATGAAATGCAATTCCCAGGTTAAGCCCGGGGCTTTCACATCTCACTTAAGTCACCGCCTGCGTGCCCTTTACGCCCAGTTATTCCGATTAACGCTCGCACCCCCCGTATTACCGCGGCTGCTGGCACGGAGTTAGCCGGTGCTTCTTCTGTAGTTAACGTCAATCATCTAGTCTATTAAACTAAATGCCTTCCTCGCTACCGAAAGAACTTTACAACCCGAAGGCCTTCTTCATTCACGCGGCATGGCTGCATCAGGGTTCCCCCCATTGTGCAATATTCCCCACTGCTGCCTCCCGTAGGAGTCTGGACCGTGTCTCAGTTCCAGTGTGGCTGGTCATCCTCTCAGACCAGCTAGAGATCGTCGGCTTGGTGAGCCTTTACCTCACCAACTACCTAATCCCACTTGGGCTCATCTCATGGCAGGTGGCCTTGCGGTCCCACCCTTTAATCTCTCGATATTACGCGGTATTAGCTACAGTTTCCCGTAGTTATCCCCCTCCATAAGCCAGATTCCCAAGCATTACTCACCCGTCCGCCACTCGTCAGCAAAGAAAGCAAGCTTTCTTCCTGTTACCGTTCGACTTGCATGTGTTAAGCCTGCCGCCAGCGTTCAATCTGAGCCATGATCAAACTCTTCAATTCAAGTTCAATCGCTCAATACTGCTGACATAAAATGTCACTACTTAAAAAGTATAATGAATTTCTAGTTAGCACCTATTAAGACTTCAAAATTAAAAAATATTTTTAAATCAAGTCAATCAACAAGTGCCCACACAGATTGTCTGATATGTTGTTAAAGAACAAAAATAAACGACGCACTGCTTTTTCTAAAGATTCACAACAGCGCGTCGTTGTGTGGGGTGCATTATAGAGAAATCTCAAATCCTTGCAAGTCTTTTTTGCAAAAAATCTTAATTTTTTTACCATTTGTTGATTTTCTAAACGCCTCGATTAAATTGCTATCATTTTTTGCTATTTTCTTCATCACTTTCCTTTAATGATGCTTTCGGATTGTTTTTCTAAACTATAACTATTAAAGTAGCAGCTATCGTTTAAAACTACTTGAGGTAATTTATGATTCCTAAAAATTTCATTGGATTAGGCGTGGCAGGCAATTTTGCAGGTCATCTAGAACAAGCAGGTGAAGCTGCTGACTTTCTACAAGTCAAAACTGAAGAAGCAATTCAGCCCAAAGCTATCTTCCCTTTCTATGTTCCAAGTGAAACACTTTCTTCAACTGAACAATTTCTTTCTACTTATCCTTTATCTCACGATACCATCGCCTTCCCTCAAGATGCAGATAATTTGCAAATAGAACCTGAAGTCGCTCTTATTTGTGAAATTCATTATCAAGATGGACAAGTTCGCGAACTCAAACCAACCCATTTTGCCGCTTATAATGACTGCTCTATTCGCCGTCCGAATGCACGTAAAATTTGTGAAAAGAAAAACTGGGGAGAAAATTCTAAAGGAATTTCTGCCACACAGATTGCTTTAGATAAATTTGAGCAAGGTGGCGTATTAGATAATTATCATATTGCTTGCTTCCATAAACGCAATGGCGTACTTAATACTTATGGCGAAGATAGCCCTGCAGCAAGTTATAGTTATTTTCATCAAAAATTATTAAATTGGATTATTGATAAAATGAATCATCAACCTGATCAAGGTCCGATGAATCATATTGCAGAGTTGATTAAGCAATCTCATCAACCTGCTCATGCAATTATTAGTATTGGGGCAACCCGTTATACTCCATTTGGTGAAACCAATTTCTTACAAGTTGGTGATACCAGTATTGTGGTTGTATATGATGCAATGAAATATACCCACGACCAAATTGTTGAAATGGCAGAGAAAGAAGTGTTTTCTGAAGTGGGGATCTCAGCTTTAGTTCAAAAAGTGGTTTAGTCACAAGCGGTCAATTTTCTGATGATTTTTGCGATCTCATTCGAAAATTTCGTGATGTAATCTGATTTTCGTGATGACTTCTTTTATAGTGCTTCCATTTGGAGGCACTATGTTTAAATGGTCGTTTCATTTTCTTTTTTCTCTTCTTTTTATACCGCTTATCACGATTGCCAAAGCACCTGATTTAATGCTTTTACAAGAATACAAAAATCAGGATATTTCCGGCTGGGTGATGAGTGAGAAGCTTGATGGTGTTCGTGCCTACTGGGATGGTAAGCAACTTATCAGCCGTCAAGGGAATCCTTTCAATCCCCCTGATTATTTTCTCCAACATTTTCCACCTTTTGCAATTGATGGCGAGCTTTTTAGTGAGCGAGGAAAATTTGAAGAAATTTCTAGCATTGTCCGCTCGGCTGAGCCTAAAGGATGGTATAAACTAAAATTGTACGTTTTTGATGTGCCAAATGCGCAAGGAAATTTATTTGAACGACTAGCCAGTTTAGAACAATACTTAATGGCTAATCCAGCCACACATATTCAAATTATTCCGCAAATTCCGATTCAAAATACGCAACACTTACAACAGTTTTATCAATCTATATTAACTCAACAAGGCGAAGGAATTGTAATGCGTAACCCGCAAGCGGGCTATATTCATGGTCGTTCAGCTCAAATTCTTAAATTGAAACCTGTCCATGATGAAGAATGTACGGTAATTGCACATCATATAGGGAAAGGAAAATATGCAGATAAACTGGGCGCGATTAGCTGTGAAAACCAGCGTGGACGTTTTCGTATTGGTTCAGGTTTTAAAGATAAAGAAAGAGAAAATCCGCCACCGATTGGAGCAGTCATCACTTATCAATATCGTGGATTAACCAATCAAGGTAAACCTCGGTTTGCGACCTTTGTCAGAATAAGAGAAGAGAAAATAACAAGCGGTCAGATTTCTGAATAAATTTGCAAAAAATGCGCAAAACTCCACCGCTTGTTGAAAATTAAGAACGAATATCGTTGCTGCTTTGGCGAACCTCTCGCCCCTTCACATGAGGACTAACAGCACTTCCTTTCGCTTTTGAGAAAGTATAATCTGCACCAGTAAACTCATCGGTTGGATTATTTAAAAAGAAGTTTCGATACTCTGCAACCCACATTGCTGTTGCACCACAAACGGCAACGGGCATCACAACTAAATTCAGAAAAGGAATCATCGTAAATAGCGTGACTAACGTACCAAAACTGTAATTCATCCATTTATTCTGAGCAAGCGCATTGCGCATACGAGAAAACGCAATTTTGTGATTATCAAATGGATAGTCGCAATATTGAATAGCGATCATCCAAGCACTAAAAATAAAAGCAATAATCGGTGCAACGGTTTGCCCTAATAATGGCACAAAGCCTAAAAGAAATATGGCAATTAAACGAGGAAGACTATATAGCATTTTTAACCATTCTCGTTTGAGCATACGCGGCACATCTTTGATTACCTCTTGAAAGCTCATTTCGCCTAAACTTTCACCAGTTAATTGCAGTTCCACTTTCTCAGCTAAAAGGGCATTAAATGGCGCTGCAACAAAGTTTGCCATGGTAGTGAATGCAAAATAAAAGCCCATCAATAACAGTACAAAAATCAGCGGTACTAATACTACGCTTAACCACTCTAACCAAGAAGGCAGCAACAGATTTAGCCAATCGCCAACGTTAGCAAAAAATACCCAAACTAACCCAATCATTAAGATCATATTGATTAGAACAGGAAAAATTACAAACGGCAAAAACTGACGTTGGCACAATAACTGCCAGCCATGCACAAAATAATGGAAGCCCATTCCAATCTGATTTTGTGTTTTAGAAAAAGCCGAAGACATTAAAGATCCTTAAATTATCTAAATTTTGAATGAAAATATGGTAAGCTATGTACGTTTTTTTCGCAAATAACGAAGATTAAATTTTTGTAGAGATTCGTAAGAGGACATTATGGAGCTTCATATTCTTTTCTTTATTTTAGCCGGCATTTTAATTGCAATTTTGCTCGGCTTTAGTGTTTGGTCGGCACGCCGTGAGAAATCGCGTGTTTTTTCCAATACTTTTTCAACACGCCCACCAGCGCAACCGATCAAGCAAGATCCAATTGGTGATATTCCAGCAAGCCTTAATATCAATAATCAGTACCAGCCAGTTGCACAGAATGAACCAGCGCCAGCTACTGATCAATACTATACACAACAAAACTATCAGCAAGAAAGCTATCCTCAAGAAGAAGTAGAAAATGCGGTAAGTGCCATTAAAATTAACATTCCTGGCCAAACTGAGGCACAACCGCAAATGCAATCTCAGCCAACGCAATACCACTCTACGCATGCAACAACGATGCAGCCAACTTTTGAACAAAGCATACCAGAAAGTATTACACCTGCTTCGCAACCTGAAACGGCACCAGAAATGCAACCAATTGCTGAACAAGCGCCTGAATATCGTGTAGCAGAAAATGGTATCGCTAGCCTCTTTGTGGTTGCACCTGAAGGGCAACAATTCTTCGGCCACTACATCGTACAACACCTAGAAACACTAGGTTTCCAATATGGCGAATATAATATTTTCCATCGTCACCAACACGCAGATGACATTAACAGTCCAATTATGTTTAGCGTTGCGAATATGACTGCACCAGGGACTTTTGATCTAAATAAACTCGATCGTTTTATGACTGTAGGGCTTGTTATGTTTATGCATCTGCCTTCTGATATTGCAAAAATGAAATCAATGATTAGCGCAGCCGAAGGCTTAGCACAATTATTAGGTGGTTTTGTATTAGACGAACATCAAAATCTTTTTGATGAAAATGCGCGCCATGCTTACTTGAAATGCGTGCAATAATTTTGCAAAAGTGTTTTCAAATTAGACCGCTTGCAAGCGGTCTTTTTTATCGGAATTTTAACTATGACAGCTTCAAAAAAAGTAGATTTTAGCGACTTAGAAACCCTTCGCCAAACCTTACGCAAATACGAATATCATTACCATGTTTTAGATAATCCACTCGTACCAGATGCCGAATACGATCGGCTAATGAATGAACTGAAAAATCTTGAATGGCAACATCCAGAATGGATTACGCCAGACTCTCCAACACAACGAGTTGGTGCCAAACCACTAGAAGGCTTTGCACAAATTACGCATGAATTACCAATGCTCTCTCTAGACAACGCTTTTTCAGATGAAGAACTTGATAGCTTCTTACGCCGTATTGAAAACCTGATTGCACAAGATCCGGAAAAAATAATGTTCTGTTGTGAGCCCAAGCTAGATGGCTTGGCCGTCAGCATTCTCTATGAGAATGGTTCATTAGTGCAAGCAGCAACTCGTGGTGATGGCACAACAGGCGAAGATATTACGGCGAATATTCGTACTATTCGCAACATTCCGCTTAAGCTTAATTTGGAAAATCCTCCTGCACGTTTAGAAGTACGTGGCGAAGTTTTCATGCCACAGAAAGGTTTTAATATTTTAAACGAACGTGCTCTTGAAAAAGGAGAAAAAACCTTTGCAAACCCTCGTAATGCCGCAGCTGGTTCTTTACGTCAATTAGATCCAAAAGTGACACGCCAACGCCCATTAGAGCTCAATGCGTATAGTATTGGTATTTATGAATCTGATGATGAACTGCCTTCTACCCATTATGATCGTCTTCAATGGTTAAAAAGCATTGGTATCCCAGTAAATGGAGAAATTCGTTTAGCAACAGGACGTGAAGAGTTGCTTAAGTTTTATGCTGAAATCCAAAGTAAGCGTCCAAATTTAGGCTATGATATTGATGGTACTGTGCTGAAAGTCAATGATATTGCCTTGCAAGAACAACTTGGTTTTATATCTCGTTCACCACGCTGGGCAATTGCATATAAATTCCCTGCACAAGAAGAAATGACGGTGCTTAACGATGTAGAATTCCAAGTTGGACGCACTGGCGCCATTACACCTGTAGCAAAATTAGAGCCTGTTTTTGTTGCAGGAGTCACGGTTAGCAATGCCACATTACACAACGGTGATGAAATTGAGCGTTTAGGCGTGGTAATTGGTGATACCGTCATTATTCGCCGTGCGGGAGATGTTATTCCACAAATTATCGGGGTAGTGAAAGAACGCCGTCCAGAAAATGCAAAAAAAATTCATTTTCCGACCGCTTGTCCAGTTTGTCAGTCCGCTGTTATTCGGATTGAAGGTGAAGCTGTTGCGCGCTGTACAGGAGGATTATTCTGCGCTGCGCAACGCAAAGAAGCCCTTAAACACTTTGTTTCACGTAAAGCGATGGATATCGATGGCGTAGGCGAAAAACTAATTGAACAGTTGATGGCGAGAGAGCTTATTCATACCCCAGCAGATCTCTTCAAGCTTGATTTAACTAGTCTAATGCGCTTAGAACGTATGGGAGAAAAATCGGCCCAAAATGCACTTAATAGCATAGAAAAATCAAAAAGCACCACCCTCGCACGCTTTCTTTATGCATTAGGAATTCGCGAAGTGGGAGAAGCAACTGCACTGAACTTAGCTAATCATTTTGGTACTTTAGCAGCCATTCGAGAAGCAAATCTTGAAACGCTGATTCAAGTGCAAGATGTTGGTGAAGTTGTCGCAAATCATATTTTCCGCTTCTGGCAAGAACCGCATAATGTTGAGGTTGTTGAAGATCTAATCAAGCAAGGCGTTCACTGGCAGGATGTGGTACAAGTTGAAATTGCAGATAATCCACTCAAAAATAAAAACGTGGTATTAACAGGCACACTGACTCAACTTACCCGTGATGAAGCCAAAGCCTTATTACAAAGCTTAGGCTGCAAAGTTTCTGGTTCAGTTTCTAGCAAAACAGATTATCTCATTGCAGGAGAAAAGGCTGGCTCAAAACTGACTAAAGCGCAAGAATTAGGCATTACAGTATTAAGTGAGCAAGATTTTGTGAATTTAATTAAAGCTTAATCATTAAAACATATAGAACAAGGAAATCAGATATTTCACTTGTTCTATATGTTTACAGTTAGTCTATAATTTGTTCAATATCAATTCTTGCTAATCCCTGAGAAAACGCAAATCCATAACGTCTTGGAATTGAAGCATTGAAGCTTCCATTCTTAACCCTATCTTCATAACTACACACTTTAAACTCAGGCACACGAATAAATGAATAATCAGGATTTACTAAAGGTGAAACTTGAGAATATAGTGTCCATCTGATCTTACTTCGATCTTTATAAGAAGTTTCTGCATTAAATACAGAAGCCCCCTCACAATGTGCAATTTGATAGCTTGGTTCAAAATGACCTGGAAAAGGTTTAGGATTACAGAAATTAAATACTCTATCATGCGCTAACAAATCTTGGCGAATATATCCCCATAATTCTTCTGCAAGGAAATCTTGATCTGCAAAATGGCTAGAATCGTATCCTCTATCAATAAAACGTTGAATTCTCTGTTGCATATCTGGTACAGCTCCTGCTTTTGCTCCCCACATTCCTGCAAGAATCAACGCTGTATGAGAACCAGAATCACGCATAGTATGAAATGCTCGGCCACTTTCTATCCATTCTGCAACAGCCATAGCTTCTCGATGGGAAATCACCGAATCCGCATCACGAAAAATAACATATTCCGCTTCCGGATCATTGATAGCAATAAAACGCCACATTGGGCCAGGCCATTTATCTAACGGCTCACTAATATTGATGACTTCAGCGCCATTATTTTTTAGTCTTTGAATAGCTGTCTCTGAAACCGAGTCATCCACATAAAAACGGCAGATCCAGCCTGGAAATAAAATTGGGGAAACTTGCGTATTTAATATGGCTGGTTCCACATATTTTGAATTATTCCCAAATAATGAAAAAGAAATAATACGTTTACTGCCTTTAGGGCAAGAAGCTGGTATCATTTCCTGGTCAGGTACAGGTATTGCCTTATCCTTGAGCGTTAAAGAAAGGTGTCCATAAAAACCTGCTCGTTCCCAATTCGATATACCGCCATAGGCATGAGCAAGTAAATCTAAGGCTGGAATATAACTATCATTTAACTTTAATGTTTCTAATTCAGCATTAATAGCATCTTCCCACTTTAATTGCTGAAGATAAACATATGCAATTTTATGTGAATACTCAGGATTCTGGGGATCAAGAAGGCATAGTGTTTCTGCTAGCTTTAATGCCCCCTCATAATCTTGTTCTTTAATTAAAGAAACATAATTTTTTTCAAGTGTATTTTGAATTTCAATATCCTTCATAAGAAAATAATAACCTTAGTAAACTGAACATGATAGCATTAACTTCCTTCAGAACATCCCTGTCTTTGCATCTCTCTTTCTTCTTCTAGATCAGAAGGAAAATTATCTTGAACATAACCCAATAATGGCAAACACATCATCATATTTTCAGGATTACAAAATTTAGTAAACCCATCTGCTAGCCAATATGGTTTTTTGGTTTTTAGTTTTTGCATAATGGCTTGTGTAAGTGATTTTCTTATTAAATATAAAGCGGAACCTGTATTATTATAAGAAGCATCCAATCCCGTAGCTATTGATTTACTTAAAGAAATATTTCCACTTCCTGTAAACAAATTACTCTCACGATAAGACAACATCTGTAATTTAACTAATTCAACATGTGTATCTTCAAGAACTTTAGTAATATCTGATACTACACTTAAAAATGTTGATGGTGTATTTTTTCAATCGGTAACAATGTAACATCATCTTCAGCAATTAAACAAAATTCATCTTCGTCAATAGATTCATCTAAAGCAATTAATTGCCAACATTTAATGTGTGAAAGAGTACAAGCAATTTCTCCCATTGTTGGGCCACGAGGTATCATTCGGGTAAATGTTGCCACATCAAAAAAGAATTCTTTATTGCCAATAATATCTAACACCTTCCTATCAACAGCAGACACTTTTTGAAAAATTTCACTTCCTGGTTGTTGGTAAAAATGAGTGAGTCTTTCAGGCTGCCTATCTAAATTTATTACATATCCTTTCATTGTAGATCCTTAAAAATTTATAAAAACAAATTTCTCTTATCTAAAAAGATGCGTAGATATTAAATCCACGCATCTCATTAGTTTATGAAAATTTTACTTTAATAGACTTTTATCACGCACTGCACCTTTATCCGCAGATGTCGCAAAGTGACCAAATACTTTTAATGCAAAGGATACTTCACGTTCACGGTGAGCTGGTTGCCAGCCTTTGGCATCTTGCTCGGTACGGCGTTTTGCTAATTCTTCATCGCTGATTTTAAGGTTAATGGAGCGATTTGGAATGTCGATTTCGATAATATCGTCATTATGTACTAAACCGATGGCACCGCCAGAAGCGGCTTCAGGAGAGGCATGACCAATAGATAAACCAGATGTACCGCCAGAGAATCGACCATCTGTTAATAAAGCACATTTTTTACCTAAGCCCATCGATTTTAAGTAGCTGGTTGGATACAACATTTCTTGCATACCTGGGCCGCCTTTTGGACCTTCGTAGCGGATTACTACTACATGGCCTTCTTTCACTTTACCGCCTAAAATGCCAGCTACTGCATCTTCTTGGCTTTCAAATACGATAGCACGTCCAGTGAATTTCCAGATAGACTCATCTACACCTGCCGTTTTTACGATACAGCCGTCTTTAGCGATGTTACCAAACAATACCGCTAGACCGCCTTCTTGAGAAATTGCATTTTCTTTGTTACGAATACAACCGCCTACACGGTCATCATCTACGCTATCCCAACGGCAATCTTGCGAGAAGGCTTGTGTGGTGCGAATACCAGCAGGGCCGGCACGGAAGAATTTGTGTAATTCTTCGTCTTTGTTACGAATAATATCGTATTGATTTAATTGTTCTTCTAGTGTTGTTCCTAACACGGTTTTAGTGTTGCGATGGATTAAACCAGCACGATCTAATTCACCCAATAAACCCATAATCCCACCCGCACGGTGCACATCTTCCATGTGGTATTTATTGGTGTTTGGCGCGATTTTGCTTAAGCAAGGGACAACGCGTGATAAGCGGTCAATATCTTCCATTTTGAAATCTATGCCTGCTTCTTGAGCTGCCGCTAATAAGTGTAAAACAGTGTTACTTGAACCACCCATCGCAATATCTAAGCTCATGGCATTTTCAAAGGCTTCAAAGGTACCGATTGAACGCGGTAAGACGCTTTCATCATCTTGTTCATAATAGCGTTTGCAAAGCTCAACAATTTGACGGCCAGCTTTTAAGAATAATTCTTTACGGTCAGCATGGGTCGCTAACATCGAGCCATTACCTGGTAAAGATAAACCTAATGCTTCGGTTAAGCAGTTCATTGAGTTAGCGGTGAACATGCCTGAGCAAGAACCACAAGTAGGGCAAGCACTTCGCTCAATCGCATCAATACGCTCATCGCTTACATTCGGATCTGCCGCTTCAATCATCGCATCTACTAAGTCTAAGCGAATAAGCTGATCAGATAATTTCGTTTTGCCCGCTTCCATTGGACCGCCTGAAACGAAGATAGTTGGAATGTTTAAACGCATTGCTGCCATTAACATTCCCGGGGTGATTTTGTCACAGTTGGAAATACACACCATCGCATCAGCACAGTGAGCATTAACCATATATTCCACGCTATCTGCGATTAAATCACGGCTTGGTAAGGAATAAAGCATCCCACCGTGACCCATAGCAATACCGTCATCCACCGCAATAGTATTGAATTCTTTTGCTACGCCGCCGGCTTTTTCAATTTCAGCAGCAACCAGTTGTCCCATATCTTTTAAATGAACATGTCCTGGTACGAATTGGGTGAAAGAGTTCACCACCGCAATAATCGGTTTACCAAAGTCATTTTCTTTCATCCCTGTTGCACGCCATAAGGCACGTGCACCCGCCATATTACGACCTTGTGTACTGGTCGCTGAACGTAGTTTTGGCATAAATAATCTCTCCAAGTAGTAAATTTATTTTAATATTTGCAAAATATTAGCAAAGTTTAACCGCTTATTAGTTTAACTGTTAATGGTTTAGCGAATCTCTTTTTAGTTAAAATCATTAGCAATAGAAAAGAACGAATTTTACCTACCACCAAAGTTTAAGAAAAAACAGAGGGAACTAAAAAATTATTCATAACCTACAAGGTTAACTTCATCAGAAATATGTGGATTATAAACAATAACGTCCTTATCGATTTCACAACGATATTCTCTGCTTATAACTTGAATAAGCTCATTATTTTTAAAATAATATCCTTGCCATTCCCATCCTACATATCCTCCATAGGTATTCTTAGCATTAAAGCGAATGCATACTAAATAGCTAGGCTTAAAGTTGATTTTATAATATTCATCATTTGGCTGAGTATTACGTTCGTCAAGCTTTATCTCTACAAATTTTCTTGGTTTAGAAATGCTATCAATCATTAAGGATTTAGGATCAATAAGCGAACCATATAAGTGCTGAGCGATAACTTTTTCATAGTTTCTAGGAACAGCACCATAATCCAGTGCACGAATCTCATCCATCGTCACTGTTCTTGGCTTAATGATATGAGGTAACATACAGCTTGTTAATAGCGCACTAGATAAGAGTGATAACATGAATAAAGTACTTTTTTTCATATATTTTCCTTATTGAAAATAATCTATTTTTATTCATTTATTGTGAATAACTTCATTAATGAGATAACTTAACGGAATGGACATAAATCAATGAATCCACTTCGTTCATTCAGACAACCTATCATCGCAACCGGAATCCACAATGGAGCCGTTAAGATTATTAGTGGCGCCGTAAGTATATTTTCACCAGTGTCCGAAAGGCTATATGATTTACTGGTGGTATAAGTCGTACGATAAACTGTCGCCATAATAGGCTTTGTCAGTTTATATTTTGCTAGTAATTCATCACGATTTTTATATTCTTGGATAATGCCATCTGCCTTGTACGTTTTAATATAAAAAACATCAAGTTGAGATGAAATACCAAAATCTTCTTTTATCCCTTGTTTAACCTTGTCTTTTGCTTGAGATGCTTGTGTAAAGTTAAATTGACTGATTAGTTCATCCTGTTGTTTTTTCGTTAATTTATCTGCTTTAACAAGCACTTTTAAGAATGATGAAGCCCATTGCTTTTTATCCTCATCCAAATATATATAAAGTTCAGGTGATACTTTTTCTATTGATTTTGCATAGGGGCTATTAAGGAATGTCGATAAATTAGAAACATCTTGCCCTTTAAATTCAAAATTATCTTTATCAGTAAAAACAAAAAGCCTGCCATCTTGGCTAAACATAAACATCTGAATTGGTTCTTTACTTGACGTGACATGAGACTCTGTATTTTTATCTACAGAACATGCTGACAAACAAAATAATGAACATAGCATTATGAATGATAATAGTTTTTTCATTAAGTATTCCTTCTTGGAAATTATATATGCATCTTATTGGTCTACCCAAGTTTTGGCATAAATAATCTCTCCAAGTAGTAAATTTATTTTAATATTTGCAAAATATTAGCAAAGCTTAACCGCTTCCTAGGCTATTAAATTAGTTTTCATTCCCAGTTAAAAGTCCAAAAGGTGCTGCGATTATAGCAACTGGAATAAATAGCACCGCACCAACTGCTGCTCCAGTCATTAAAGCGCCAATAGTCGCACCTTCTTTCGTATCTTGCTTACTAAATTTGCGTTTAGTTGTTCGTGTAATTCTATATTCTACTAGTTCCGTAGTTAATGGTTTAGTTAAGCTTTTTTTAGCTAAAATTTCATTTTGGTTTTGAAGCTTAATTGTCTGTCCTTCTAGGTAAAAACTACTCTTACTACTAAATGGAGTCGGCTCAGGTTTATTGAAATCAAGAATTATCTCAGAATAAACCTTATTATTCTCAATATTTTGGTGAAGAGATAGTATTTCCGCAGATTTAAACAATTTCATTCTAGGGCCTTGTAGGGTGGCTATTAAGATTGCGGTATCTCTATCTTTAAACTCATAACTATTCTGTTCACCTATCGCATAAAGTTTATCGTTGGCAATAAAGAAAGAGCGTATAGTTTCAGGTTTACTTCCTACCTTTTCTTCGCTGAGTTGCAAATAATCCCTCGTACAGCTAGCTAAAAGAAACAATGTGCTAAGTAATAAAAATAGTTTTTTCATATATTTTCCTTATTTAAAATAATCTAGTTTTATTCATTTATTGTGAATAAATTCATTAATGAGATAACTTAACGAAACGGACATAAATCAATGAATCCACTTCGTTCATTCAGACAATCTATCATCGCAACTGGAAACCACAATAGTGCGGTTAAAATAGCTAGTGGGTTAATAGTTTTATCATCAGAATACGAAGAGCTATTAACTTTACTACCATAATATCGGTTCACTGTTGCCATAATCGGCTTACCAAAGTCATTTTCTTTCATCCCTGTTGCATGCCATAAGGCACGCGCCCCCGCCATATACGACCTTGTGTACTGGTCGCTGAACGTAGTTTTGGCATAAATAATCTCTCTAAGTAAATTTTTGTTAAAGTTTATTATGTTCTTTAATTTCTTCGTTAATTGATACTGCCAAATCTCCCCTACCCCTCTTTGCTAAAGAGGGGATTTTCTTTATAAATTTGCTGTCATCTGCCTAATTTATATCTGCCATATCAAAGTAGAACAATGATATAGAATCTCGCTCGTTCTTTCCCCCTCTTTAGCAAAGAGGGATAGGGGAGATTTGGCAGAAGATAATACGAAGAAATTATTTGATAAAATTAAGTTTATAAATGCGATTATTTAGATAAAGAGCCTACCAATTAAAATAAAAGTGCGGTCAGATTTAATAGTAGTTTTTAATTACATTTAAACTAAATTGCTCCATTAGCTATATCTACGCACTTGTAAACCATTTGTTTTGTATCGTATTGTCCTTCAAATTCTTTTTAAATAATATTTAAAACATCCGGCAGTTTCGCCAATTGATTCACCAACAAATCAAAAGTGCGGTCAGATTTTACAGTGATTTTTAACTGCACTTTGGTTTCTACCAATGCCATCTCCATATTAGTCACAGTGAAGCCGCGTAAACGAATAACGCGTAATACACGTTCTAAAACTTCTGGGCGATGTTGAGCGATCAAGTCAAAAGTATATTGGTTCATCTTAAATTTCCTCCAGCATATCTGTGTTGCATGCGCCTGGTGGCACTAATGGCCATACACATTCTTCAGGTGGAATGCATACTTGCAATAAATAGGCAGTTTCACTATTTAATAAACGATTAAGTGCCTCCTCCACGTCATCAGCGCGCTCAATGCGTTCAGCTGGAATATCAAAGGCTTTCGCTAACATCACGAAATCAGGGTTATCTTCTAGAATGGTTTCTGAACGGCGTTTGTTCCAGAAAAGGTCTTGCCATTGACGCACCATACCAAGACGTTGGTTATCTAACAGTAAAATTTTCACGGGTAATTTGCCGCGTTTGATTGAGCCTAATTCTTGAATGTTCATCATCAATGAACCATCGCCTGTCACCAAAATCACTTCATCATGAGGTCGTGCTTTTTTCGCACCTACCGCTGCAGGTAAACCAAATCCCATGGTGCCGAACCCCGCGGAGGTAATATAGTTTTCTGGTGCAAAATGACGCATATGTTGCGCAGACCACATTTGGTGTTGGCCAACATCGGTACAAATCACCGCATTTTGAGGTTTACGCTGAGAAAGTGTGTTGAGTAATGACCAAGGGTCAATTGGTCGATTACCTGCATTGTCGATATAAGTAAAATCGAGTTTAGCTTTCAGCGCTTGAATATGTGCACGCCAATCATCAATCGCAAGCGGGATACTTAAAGCTTCTAAGGCTTGAATTAAATCACCTTGAAGGGCGACATTTGCTACACGGAGTTTGTTGATTTCTGCCGCATCAATATCACAATGAATGACTTTAGCTTGTGGCGCAAAACTGTCTAATTTACCCGTCACGCGGTCGTCAAAACGCGCACCGCACACTAACAATAAATCACATTCGTGTACGGCAATGTTTGCTGGTCTTGTGCCGTGCATACCAATCATGCCCATATAAACGGGATCGGTTGGGTCAATTGAGCCTAAACCTTTCAATGTCGAAACAGATGGCATTTTGGTAATTTGTAGGAATTTTCTGACCGCTTGCGTTGCGTTTGCCATACCTACGCCACCACCGACATAAAGCACCGGTTTTTTCGCTTGTGCCAATAACGCTTTGGCTTCCGCTAATTTTAATTCTGAAAGTGCGGTTGGTTTTACGGTTGGTTTTACAATGGGTTTGATATGTTCGGGTACATCGCCGACTTGGATATTGCGAGGTACATCAATTAATACAGGGCCTGGTCTGCCACTTTGTGCAATTTGGAAAGCGGAAGCAATGATTTCAGGGAGTTCTTCAACAGATTGAACAATATAGCTGTGTTTGGTACACGCAAGGGATAAACCTAAAACATCGGCTTCTTGGAAAGCATCTGTACCGATAAGTGGTGCTGCTACTTGACCAGTAAACGCCACGATAGGTACAGAATCAGCAAAGGCGTCGCCTAAACCTGTTACTAAGTTGGTTGCACCTGGGCCTGACGTTGCGACACAAACGCCAACTTTACCCGTAGAGCGCGCATAACCAATTGCGGCTATTGCAGCACCTTGTTCATTACGGCAAAGGAGATGGTCAAGACCTGAGTCATAAATTGCATCGTAGGTTGGCATGATTGCCCCGCCTGGGTAGCCAAATAAATGCGTTACCCCCTGTGCTTTTAAGCTTTCAATGATTAAAGCTGCACCATTCATAATTTGTTATGTCCTTTTTTCTTTCCTGTAAAATAAGGGCATATTGATAGCACAATTTAATCTATATTAAAAGATAAAGCCCGAATAAAATTGTCGAACATTTTCCAATTTGAGAGAAATTGTACTGATTTGACGGAGTTTTCCGTGTCAATTTAGATTTAGCCCGTTATAATAAGCGCATTTTTGATATTAAATAAAAGGATACCGCAATGACGCAATCAATCGATCAGATCATCTCAGAACTGAAACGAGGTGTAGAAGATGTTTATTCAGAAGCTGATTTAGTTGAGAAACTTAAAGAAAATCGCCCATTACGCATTAAATTAGGCGCAGACCCAACTGCACCAGATATTCACTTAGGTCATACCGTGGTATTAAATAAACTTCGTCAATTCCAAAACTTTGGACACGAAGTCATCTTCTTAATCGGTGACTTTACTGCGACTGTAGGCGATCCATCAGGCAAAAATGCAACTCGTCCGCCACTTTCTCGTGAAGATGTACTGCGTAATGCTGAAACTTATAAAGAACAGATTTTCAAAATTCTTGACCCACAAAAAACCAAAATTGTATTCAACTCAGATTGGTTAGGTGAGCTAGGTACTGTAGGTATGATCCGCCTTGCATCTAACTATACGGTTGCGCGTATGCTGGAGCGTGATGACTTCAAAAAACGCTTTTCAAACCAACAACCGATTGCGATTCACGAATTTATCTATCCATTATTACAAGGTCATGACTCAGTACATTTAAGAGCTGACGTAGAACTAGGCGGTACAGACCAAACCTTCAACCTATTAATTGGTCGTGAATTACAAAAAGCTGACGGTCAAAAACCACAAGTCGCAATGACTTTACCATTATTAGTGGGTTTAGACGGCGAGAAAAAAATGTCTAAATCATTAGGGAACTACATTGGGGTTACTGAAGCACCTAGCGAAATGTTTGGTAAAATCATGTCAATTTCAGATGAATTAATGTGGGATTGGTACAACCTACTTTCATTCCGTCCATTAACAGAAATTGCACAATTAAAAGCTGATGTGGCTAATGGTAAAAACCCGCGCGATGTGAAGATTTTATTAGCTAAAGAAATTATTGCACGTTTCCATGATGAAGTCGCAGCAGATGCAGCCGAACAGGAATTTATCAACCGTTTCCAAAAAGGTGCCATTCCAGATGAAATGCCAGAATTTACCTTTGAAGGTGAAATGGGCTTAGCATCGCTTTTAAAAGAAGCAGGTTTAGTGCCATCAACCTCAGAAGCCATTCGCGCTGCACAACAAGGTGGCGTAAAAATTGATGGCGAAAAAGTAGAAGATGTGAAACAAACTGCACAAAAAGGGACTTTTGTTTATCAAGTTGGTAAACGTAAATTTGCACGTATTACGGTAAAATAATTTATTCTCATTGAGATAAGGCGAGTATAGCTCGCCTTATTTTTTGCAAAAATTTAACCAAAACTGACCGCTTGCATTCCGTTTTTATGCCTTTCAATTATATAAAATGATTTTTCTTTACTACCAATTTCGCTCAAACGCGCTATATTTCTCAGCACTTATTACTGAAATTATAAAAGGAATTCAGCCATGACAATTTATGCAGACAACTCATACACTATCGGAAATACGCCACTTGTTCGATTAAAACATTTTGGTCAAAACGGCAACTTATTAGTAAAAGTTGAATCTCGTAACCCAAGTTTTAGTGTGAAATGCCGTATTGGAGCCAATATGGTTTGGCAAGCAGAAAAAGACGGTATCTTAACCGCTGGCAAAGAAATTGTAGATGCCACCAGTGGTAACACAGGCGTAGCACTTGCTTATGTTGCGGCAGCTCGTGGCTATAAAATTACATTAACGATGCCAGAAACCATGAGTACCGAGCGTAAACGTTTATTACGTGGTTTAGGTGTGAATTTAGTTTTAACTGAAGGCTCAAAAGGAATGAAAGGGGCGATTGCTAAAGCCGAAGAAATTGTTGCGAGCGACCCAAGCCATTATGTTATGTTAAAACAATTTGAAAACCCTGCAAACCCAGCGATTCACCAGCAAACTACCGGCCCTGAAATTTGGGCAGCAACAGATGGCAATGTAGATTTTATCGTTGCTGGTGTCGGAACAGGCGGTACGATTACAGGTATTTCACGTTTTATTAAACAAGACAAAGGTAAGGCAATTACTTCTGTTGCCGTTGAACCAACTGAATCACCAGTCATTACACAAACCTTAAACGGTGAAGAAGTGAAACCAGGCCCACATAAAATTCAAGGCATTGGTGCAGGCTTTATTCCGAAAAACTTAGATTTATCACTTATCGACCGTGTAGAACGTGTTTCTAGTGAGGAAGCAATTAAAACTGCCCGCCGTGTTATGGCAGAAGAAGGGATTTTAGTGGGTATCTCCTCTGGTGCAGCGGTAGCAGCAGCTGATCGGATTGCAAAGCTCCCTGAAAATAAAGATAAAGTTATTGTAGCCATTCTTCCATCTGCTTCAGAGCGTTATTTAAGCACTGTTTTATTTGAAGGCATTGAATAATCTTTATTAAATCACTCCCACACAAAAGCGCTTATCAGCTTAGGCTAATAAGCGCTTTTCTTCTTTAATCCGTAATATCTGGCGTAACCGTATCAACTACATCCACCGCCGTACCAACCACACCACTAACGACTGACGTCACCAAACAGCTGCTTAACAAGCTTGTTGCAAATAATACCGCACAAATTTTCCTTAAAATTTGATGCAAAATTTATCCTTATTAGTTTCATTTTAGTGATAATTAGGTATGCATTGAATAATTAAGTTCAATGAAAAAGGCTAAGCTGTAAAAGATACAAACTTAGCCTTTATTCTAATGAATCTAATTAAATAACATTATTACTGTTTTTTAGCACCAAACGCACCAGTGAATTTATTCATTTTTTGGTAAACACCCGCCATTTCACTCGCATTTTCACCATAGAATTTACCTTTCACACTAACATCATCAATGAATCCACGTTTTTCAAAAGTATTTCCGTTAATCGTCGCAGAAATAGGTAAATAAGCTGTCTCAGTCTGCCCTTCTAATGTTGGGAGTTCTAAAGAACCTGTTATTTTCTTATTAGCGAAATCGACATCAAATAATGCATCACCACGGAATGAACCGTATTTCGCTTTAGTCTCTTGCTGAACCTCTTTAGAATGCTCTATTGTTAAAATATGTTGGCCTTTATAGTGCGCTTTACCCACAGTTGGTACATTTTCAGCAATAGTTTCCTTACCTTGAGCAAAGGCAACTACATCACTTTGTCTGATTGCTAGCCCTACACGAGCATGATTTAAGAAATCACTCACAATACGATTTGAACGATTATCTACAGAATCAGAAAGCCAACCGTTAGCTGATTTCATTGCTGGATCAATCAGCTGGATATCGGTTCCCCACACACTAATTGCATTGATATCATTGCTTGAGATATTGCTTGCAAACCCAAAGAAACCATTATAATAATGCCCCGTAATGGTATTTTTCGGTTTTTCTTCCGTTGGTTGGGATGGTTTTGTTTCTGATGTTGTTGGTTTCGTAGTTTGCGTTGCCGGTTGTTGAGCAGGCTGTGTTGGATGATTATCACCGCCACCGCTACCTCCGCCACTACCACAAGCAGCTAAAGCTAAGGTTAATAATGTGAGACTAAAGACTTTTTGTGTTTTCATGAGAACCTCTCTCCATAAATGATTGTTTCCTAATATATCATTCTAATGCTTTTTATCTATTTTGCAAAATCACTCGAATTTTTAACCGCTTGTATCGCGTTATTAGTGGCGACTTTTTAGTGATCCTAAATAAATGGATAATAACGTGATGCCCGCGCCACTCCATTGCCAAAGTGTAATTGCTTTCTCTAAATAAAATGCATCAATAACTAAAGCAATAACTGGTTCAGAAAGAAGCAATAAGCCGGTTAAACTAAGCGACAAATAAGGAATCGCATAGGCAATCATTCCCCATGCCACACACTGCATAATTACCCCATAAATCAGAATAAGCCCCCAATCTTGCCAAGAGATTGGATAAAAGTTTTCTGCATTCAAGAATACGGAAGGGAAAATTAACGCAACTGCGCCACTTAAACTAATGATAAACATCAGTGGGAATAGTGATGTTTTTTCAGTTTGGTGAACTTGCTTAATCATTACCATTGAAGCTGCAAGCATAGCTGCAGATAATAAGCCAATAATAACACCATATATGCCAGCCATATTATGTTGCAGTTCATCTCCAGTAATCATTACCACGCCAGCAACAGCCAGAAGAAGACTTAATAATTGCAATTTACTTTGGCGTTCTGCAAAAAAGAAAAAGCCAATAGTCGCAAGAAAGAAAATCTGCAAGCTATTGAGTAAAGTAGAAATTCCCGGGCCGACAGCATAAATACTTTCATGCCAAAAAGCTAAATCAAATGCTAAAAAAATGCCAGAAAAAATACCAAACCATCAAGCTTTTCGATTTTTGGGAAAAGTTTGCTTTTTCCATTTCATTAAGCCATAAAAAACAAATGATGCGATCAATAAGCGCCAAAAAGCAATTGCATAGCCACCTACTGGCACAAATTTGACGATAAGGCTCCCTAAACCAAATAACACACACCCCACCACTAACATAGGTGCGGCATAATTACGATTGGTAGTCATAGATTCCCCATTAAACACCGATAAAAAAGCGGACTTTCGTCCGCCTTTTGGTTTGATATATTAACGTGTGCTAGTACTTGTTGTCGTACGGCTTGCACGTTTACGATCTGTTTCCGTTAATAAACGTTTACGAATACGTACTGATTGTGGTGTTACTTCCACTAATTCATCATCATCGATAAACTCTAACGCTTGTTCTAGTGACATACGCACAGGTGTCGTTAATACAATCGCATCATCTTTACCTGAAGCACGCATGTTGGTTAATTTTTTACCTTGTAAACAGTTAACGGTTAAGTCGTTTGAACGGCTATGAATACCAATAATTTGACCTTCATATACATCCACACCGTGGTCGATCATTAATTTACCACGCTCTTGTAAACCGAATAAGGCGTAAGCTAATGCTTTACCCGTAGCATTAGAAATTAACACACCGTTTTTACGTTGGCCAATTTCGCCCGGTTTTACATCATCATAGTGGCTGAAACTTGAATAAAGTAACCCTGTACCCGAAGTCATGGTCATAAATTCGTTACGGAAACCAATTAAACCACGGCTTGGAATCACATACTCTAAACGTGTACGACCTTTGCCATCTGGGATCATATCTTTCACTTCACCTTTACGGATACCTAATGCTTCCATAACTGCACCTTGGTGTTGCTCTTCAATATCAATCGTTACTTGTTCAAATGGCTCTTGTTTTTTTCCATTTTCTTCTTTGTAGATTACTTTCGGACGAGATACTGCTAACTCATAACCTTCACGACGCATATTTTCAATTAACACCGATAAGTGCAATTCACCACGGCCAGAAACACGGAATTCATCTGGGTTTTCTGTTTCTTCCACACGTAATGCTACGTTGTGCACAAGCTCTTTGTTTAAGCGCTCAAGGATTTGGCGAGAAGTCACAAACTTACCTTCTTGACCACAGAATGGTGAAGTATTTACACAGAAGAACATGGTTACTGTTGGTTCATCAACAGTTAATGCTGGTAAAGCTTCTGGATTGTTAATATCACAAATAGTATCTGAAATGTTTAACTCACCTAAACCAGTCAACGCAATAATATCGCCCGCGAAAGCTTCTTGCGCTTCATAACGTTCTAACCCTAAATGGCCTAATACCTGACCAACTTTACCATTGCGCGAATTACCATCTGCATCAATAATTGTGACACTTTGGTTTGGTTTAATTGAACCACGTTTAACACGACCAATCCCAATCACCCCTACATAATTATTGTAGTCTAATTGAGAAATTTGCATTTGGAACGGGGCATCTAATTCTACTTTCGGCGGCTCAACGTATTTTACAATCGCTTCAAATAATGGCGTCATATCTGGTGCTAATTCTTCATGCTCTAAACCAGCTACACCATTTAATGCTGATGCATAAATAATTGGGAAATCTAATTGTTCGTCTGTTGCACCTAAATTAACGAATAAATCGAATACTTGGTCAACCACCCAATCAGGACGAGCACCCGGGCGGTCAACTTTATTGATCACAACGATTGGTTTTAAACCGTGAGCGAACGCTTTTTGCGTTACAAAGCGAGTTTGAGGCATTGGGCCATCAAACGCATCAACAACTAATAATACAGAATCCACCATTGAAAGCACGCGCTCAACCTCACCACCGAAGTCTGCGTGTCCTGGCGTATCTACGATATTAATACGATAATCGTTCCAGTTAATTGCGGTATTTTTTGCAAGAATGGTAATGCCACGTTCTTTTTCAATATCATTTGAGTCCATTACACGCTCATCTGCATCACCACGAGTTTCCCCTAATGTACCTGATTGTTGTAATAATTTATCTACCAAAGTCGTTTTGCCATGGTCAACGTGCGCAATAATTGCGATGTTACGCAATTTTGAAATATCTAATTTTTGCATTGAAATTCTTAATATACTAAATTGAAAGAAAAGGGTGGACTTCGTTCCCTAGCAGAACCAAGACCACCCTACGGAATTTTGAGGGGTCAAATTATACGCTAAATTCTCAGCATTGGCTATGAAACAAGCGGGTTAATTTGTAGAAAAATTTGCAAATTATGTATCAATAAGCACCTTGACGCTTTAGCACAATATTCACGGTTTTGGCTAAAATCACCATATCATTCCATAGCGACCAGTTTTTGACATACCAAGCATCTAAATAAACACGTGTGGCATAATCTATATCATTACGCCCACTAACCTGCCATAAACCAGATAATCCTGGGCGAACCATCTGATAATAAATAATATCGTCACCGTAATATTTAAGTTCTTGGCGTGTTACAGGCCTAGGCCCAACAAGGCTCATATCCCCTTTTAACACATTCCATAACTGAGGCAATTCATCCAAACTAGTTTTACGTAAGAAATGACCAATTTGTGTAATTCTCGGATCGTTTTTTAATTTAAACTCTTTCTTCCATTGCTTACGCGCTTCTTTATCTTTTTCTAGTAGCGCTCTTAACACTTCTTGTGAATTAGGTACCATCGTACGAAATTTATAACACTTAAATACATTACGATTGCGCCCTACTCGAACTTGGTTATATACCGCAGAACCGCCATCCTTTTTAATAATTAGCCATATTCCTAAAAAAAGTGGAGAAAGAAAAACTAAGAGCAAACTAGACACGATAATATCAAAAGTCCGTTTAACAAAACGTGTTGAGCGCTTGGCTAAATTATTCGGAATCCGCAAAACAATAGTTTCTGAACTAAAAAAGTGAGAAACCTCTGCCCCATAAAGCGGAATGCCTTGCAAGGAAGGAATGATAGATACATTACGGAAATTCAGGCGAGATAGCTTCTTTACCCAATAAGCCAGCAACTCCGCCTCATCATGCTCTAATGCAATAAAGATTTTCTCAAATTTTCCTATTTGCTTAAAAAATTGTTGCTCGGTGATAAACTCCAAATCTTTGGCTAAAAGGCCACAATCTTGTTTTGCAACAAAAGCGGTGACTTGATAACCGAGATTTTTTTCTGCTTGAATCGCTTTATACGCTCTAAAAGCATTCCTGCCCGTACCTATAATGGCACTTGGCATCTCCCACATTCCTTTCAGGCTCAATATTTTTTTACACAGCAAACGGAAAATAGGAAAGCAAACAAAAAGCACGCCATAAACGCTTATCCAGGTTTCAAGTGGTTCCGGAACTTTTGCAAAAACCAGTAATGCCAAATTAGCCAATGAAATAACAAAAAGCGTGAAGAAAAGATCTCTTAACTCATCCCAAAAAGGTTTACGATAGGTGTAATGTCGATAAACCACCCATAAAATGCCAATACTGGCTAGCATGGCAAGTAAAAAAGAACCCGCGCGATAAATAGAACCTTTAATTTCCAAAATATCATTAGAAAAATCATTTAATGGAGAAAGCCAGTAACCCACAGAGATCGAGAAAATATAAGAGAAAAAGTCTGTACCAATAAGGCTAAGCTTATTGATAAAAGGCGCTGAACGATAAGTTTTTACCATATTATTTCCCTTGTTAACTCTGCATACGATTTTATATGCTTTTGCACTTTTGCAAGAAGCACATAAAATTTCACCGCTTGTAAATTATTTAACACTCAAATATCCGCGGTGATATGAACCATCTAACACACGGCTCCACCATTTTTTGTTATTCAAATACCATTCTACTGTTTTACGAATACCTGATTCAAATGTCTCTTTTGGTTTCCAGCTTAATTCATGTTCAATTTTTGTGATATCAAGCGCATAACGCAAATCGTGGCCTGGTCGATCTTTGACATACGAAATTAAATCTTCATATTTCGCCACATTTTTAGGCTTATTTGGTGCAAGCTCTTCTAACAAATGACAAATTGCAAGTACGACATCAATATTCGCTTTTTCATTTTTCCCACCAATATTGTAAGTCTCGCCAACGTTTCCTTCCGTGACAACTTTATATAGTGCTTGTGCATGATCATCTACAAATAGCCAATCTCGTCTTTGTAGGCCATTACCATATATTGGTAGTGGCTTTCCAGCTAAAGCATTTAAGATCATCAAAGGAATTAATTTTTCAGGGAACTGGAAAGCCCCGTAATTATTTGAACTATTCGTAACAATAATTGGTAAACCATAAGTTCGAGCCCATGCTCGCACTAAATGGTCGCTTGATGCCTTAGAAGCCGAATAGGGGCTGCTTGGGGAATAAGGAGAAGTTTCGGTAAATAAACTATCTTGTAGGGCTAAATCGCCATAAACCTCATCCGTTGAAATATGATGAAAGCGAAATGCCATTTTTCTCTCATCACTCAAATTATCCCAATATACACGAGCAGCCTCTAATAACGTATAAGTGCCTACAATGTTTGTCTCAATAAATACCGCTGAGCCATCAATAGAGCGATCAACATGACTTTCTGCCGCTAAATGCATAATTGCATCAGGTTGGTGTTGTTCTAATACTCGAGACAATTCTTTTATATTACAAATATCTACTTGCTCAAAAGCATAACGCGGATTGTTTTTAACCGACTCTAAAGAATCTAAATTGCTCGCATAGGTTAATTTATCAACATTGACTACGCTATCTTGTGTGTTTTCGATAATATAACGAATTACAGCAGAACCGATAAAACCAGCCCCACCTGTAATTAACAATTTTTTAGGCATTTTATTTCTTTCTATTTTTTAACTATTCTGCGCTTAATCATACCAAACGCTTTTTTCAATAAATTCTCTCCCTCTAAATTTACTACAGGAAGAAACTTCACATTCAATTGATTATGTAGCACCCAAACATTAAACAAACGTTCTGCAATAAACCCAAAGACCCTTTTTTGATAATTATCATACTGAGTAATATCTAGGCGCTTCTCTAATTCAAACAAAATAGAGAAAAGCCAGAGGCAGTATTCTGATGCTTTTTCTGATGACATTACAAACATATTGTATAGATGAAGTTTACGACCTTGCATCACGGTATCAAAACTCTTTAAATATTCAGGTTGCAATTCAGTGATAACTGTCCTTGTTATATCAAGATCTTTGATATGATGTGCATGTTGGTAATGAGAGTAAATTGATTCGATAAAATAATTCCGTTTTCTCGGTAAAATTACATCACATTTATCTAAAATGCTTAACAGCTCTGACTCTGAAGCAATTTGTTTTTTTTTCAAATATAATGCTTTACCCGAAAAATAGCGGCGATAATGTACCAACCCAACATATTGATTATTTTCAAACACACCGTTTTTCCAAGCCCAATAAAGCCCGGTAAGTTCACAAAAACTACTGTTTTTCTCAGCAATATTTATACCTGAATTATCTTGGTAAAAGTCCTCATTTTTTAGACCGCTTGCAACACCCCCTACAAACAGCGGACGATAACATGCTGAATGAGGAAATTCATAGTCTTTATGCGTAATCACTAATACAGTAAGCTTTTGCATATTATTTTAAGTAATCCTTATGATGAGAGAAGTCCCTCATTATGCCATGAAAAATTCCTCTGGCAGCGATACTCAATTTAGAAAAACTAGGTTTGGTCAATGAATAGAACCATAAAACTTTAAATATAAATGCCAAAACATGCAAATAGCCACTATATTTTTTATGATTGGATATAGCATTTCTACACATGCAATAAAGTTTCAACTTCGATGGTGTATCGTTAAAATGTAGTTTATTAAAAAACATCGGCGTACCTAATGATTCATCTTTAGGATGATAAAAATAAGCATCTACAATAGAAGCAATGTCTACACCATATTTTTTCATTCTTGCCGTGTATTCCATATCATCCCCCCAAATAAAATACTCTTTTAAAGGGAAACCGACCTTTTCAACCACTTTCGATGAAAGCAGAATACCGTTAAATGGAATAACTATACCGTCTATTTTTTCTTTGATTTCTAATGCTCTCAGATCAGCTAACGTATCTAACCTTTTCAAGGTTGAAGGTAGTCGCATCGGAAAACAAAATTTATTGGGTTGTTTAATATCAAGCACTAATGGGCCTAAATAATTATTTTCTGTCGCAAATGGGAATAATCTCGCTAAACAATCATTCGCAGGAACACCATCATCATCCATTAGCCAAATATAATCAAAGCCATGCTCAAAAGCATACTTGATTCCCTCATGGAATCCGCCTGCCCCTCCCATATTTTCGGGCAAGGTGATCAAAGTAAAAGCATCATTATTTGTCCAACCATGCTCACCTAAAAAATCAGCTGTGCCATCAGTACTGGTATTATCAATCACCACAATATGAGTTAAAGGATGTGTTTGGGCTTTCAGTGCATTTAAACAATTTAATAATAATGCTTTGCGGTTAAATGTCACAACCACTGCACAAATTGATTTTTCAGTATGCATAATTGACTCAATTTTATTTAAACAAAAGCCATACACGAAATCGTATATGGCTTGATGATAGGCTCGCTATACTTAATCCATATTCACATAGAATGGTTTAAGTGCGGTCTGTTTTTCTAATGATTCTTTTACAACATCAGCTGTTTCTAAAGCTTCTTTAATCGTCACATCCATATCTAAATAACGATAAGTACCTAAACGACCGACGAAAGTAACTTGCGTTTCCTTGTTCGCTTTTTCAACATATTGTTGTAAAAGAGCTTTATCTTTCACTAAACGAATCGGGTAATACGGAATATCATTTTCACCACATAGACGGCTAAATTCACGATAACAAATTGTTTTCTCGTGTTGTTCCCATGGTGCAAAGTGTTTATGTTCTGAAATACGAGTATATGGTACTTCTTCATCACCGTAGTTAATTACTGCATTACCTTGGAAATCGCCTTCATCTCGGAATGCTTCGAAATCTAAGGTACGATAACCTAAGCGACCTAACTCAAATCCGAAGTACGCATCTAAAGGACCCGACCAGAAAATATGATCAAATTCTGCCTTCATCGATTCAGCAAATGGCGTATTTAAACGCACTTCAATATTTTCATGATCTAAAATCGCTTCCACAATCTGTGTATATCCCTCTTTCGGCATACCTTGGAATTTATGTGCAAAGTAGTTATCGTCATAGTTAAAGCGCACAGGTAAACGTTTTAAAATGCTTGCCGGTAACTCTTTTGGCTCAACACCCCATTGTTTCTTGGTGTAACCATAGAAAAACGCTTTATACAAATCCTTACCAACAAAACGCATCGCTTGCTCTTCAAAAGTTTGCGGATCAGTAATAGACAAATCTGCTTGCGCCTCAATTAAAGCTTTTGCCTCTTTCGGTGAGCACGTTTTGCCAAAGAATTGGTTAATCGTATGCAAGTTAATTGGGAGAGAATACACCGCACCTTGACTAATTGTTTTTACACGATTAACAAATGGCATAAACTCACCAAAATTGTTCACATAAGTCCATACTCGCTCATTATCAGTATGGAAAATATGTGGGCCATAAACATGCACCATTACATTTGTTTCAGCATCACGTTCAGAGTGACAGTTACCTGCTACATGGCTACGAGAATCGATAACAACCGTTTTATAACCTTTCTCTGCTAATTCGCGAGCGATAACGGCATTGGAGAAACCTGCGCCGACTAATAAAAATTTCATAAATACTTACCTTTTATTTATCTTGCTTGAATTGTTTTTTCCAAAATTCTGCACTGGTTAACTCATCATAAGATGATTGATACTCTTTTTTAAGAGAATCATAATTCTTATATAAATTAAACGCAGCTTTAGTATATCTAATTAAATAACTAAAGAATTTTTTCTTATCATGCTCAAGAATAAATCCCTTTTGAGTTGGCCAATGGATATAAAGCACCTTATTATAGCGATAAACTTCTCTTAAATTACCGCCAAATCCTTTAGGTTGCCACACCATACCTTTTTTAAAGAATACTTTTGGTAAAATATGCCCATTTAATGTAGCCCAACGGAATAATCGAGCAAGACGTCCTTCTTCTGGTTTTCCCCAAATAACATTGGACGAAACCTCATAAGGAATATCTATAACTTTTTCAGCAGAAATTATTTTTTGAATTTCAGGTCGTCTTTCAGACATACTAACATTCTGTTCCCAAAAAGACTTTCCTTTCATTACATCTTCCATCGCTAAAATAGAAGCCAATGCTGTTTCATATTGATATGACAATAGATTTTTTAAGCACATTCTAGCGGTTGTTTTTATCACATCTTTTGCATTTCCTCGAACCAAATTATGTAAATAATGCATAATGTGATAACGAGTATCTAAATAATGTGGTAATGGTCCATTTTTTAATGAGAAATCTTCTTGCCATGAAGAAATACCATTTAATGTTAAAATTTTAAAATCATGAACTAGGCTAAATCCCGAATCATCTCCACGCACAAAATAAGGGAAAGCATAATGTTTTACTTCTGATAATGGAAATGCAAAGAACCACCAACCACCATAATCAATATGTTCTTCTTGTTCATTGATTAATAAAGAATTAACCTCTCTTAGATCTAGATTTGGTTTAACCGCTTTACAGACGCCATCAAATTTTGCCCCATTTTCAAATTGACGGAACATTTCTGCCTCTCTAAGCATCGCCCCTGCTAATGCAGTCTTATGATCTAAAGCATGCTCTAAGAAAGATATTGTACGCTTAATACCCTCAACCTCACACGAAGCATCATCATCCATAAACAAACAGTGAGTATAACTACCGCTTTCCTTAAGATGCATTAAACCTCGAGTGAAACCACCTGAACCACCTAAATTTTCATTAGGAATGATAGTTACATTTTCAATTTCTGGTAAATTTTGGCTATTATCAACAATATATAAATCAACCTTATTATTAAATTCAGGTTCTTTTAATAATTGGTTATTTAATCGCTCAACGGCTGGCAATACAAAATTCTGACGATTAAAATGAGTAATGACAATTCCTAATTTTATAACATTTTGAGTATTGCACTCTGTTAAATAAGAGAAATCCATCACTTCCGCATCAGAGAAAGCTTCAATATCAAAAGAAAGCATCCCATCTTCAATATTTTCCCAAAAAGGAAGTTGAATATGCAATGTTGTTACTTCATCACTATCAAGATATTCTTCACTCAAAATTCGGTCACTAAAATGCAACTGTTTTAAATTCCAAACAATCTTTATTTTACCTTTAAATTTAATTAAAAATTGAAGGCTATCAACATTAGTATGTCTTTTCCACTTACCAACACTAATACTATTAAAATAAGTATCTGTAGAAAAAACACCAAACTTAGCCAACTTTAATATACGATTATTTATATCTAAATCTACAAATTCGTTATATCTAAAATATAACTCCGTTTGCGAACATAATGAAAAACTAGGAAATACCGCTCTTTGTAAAGTATGCATAAATATACCTGTATTAAATACTGTTATTTTGTACTAAAAAACTAAAATTTATCTGTCATATAGTGGAATTACATCTTCCGCTTTACCTATTGCCTTCACAACACCTTTATCAATCCAAATAACATTCTGACAAAGCTCTTTAACTTGGTCGATAGAGTGAGAAACAAATAAAAGCGTTGTGCCACCAGCCAACATTTTTTCCATCCGTTGCTTACATTTTTCTTGGAATGCTGCATCACCTACAGCCAATACTTCATCCACAATTAAAATTTCTGGCTTCACTATCGTTGCCACTGCAAAGCCTAACCGTGCTGCCATTCCTGATGAAAAGTTTTTAAGTGGCACATCCACAAAATCTTGCAGTTCCGCAAACTCAATAATTTCATCAAAATGCTGCTCCATAAAAGCTTTCTTATGCCCAAGCAGAGCACCATTGAGATAGATATTCTCTCTTGCAGTAAGTTCGCCATCAAAACCTGCACCTAGCTCAATCAACGGTGCAATATTACCGTGTACTTCTACCGTACCTTTATAGGGTTTTAAAATACCACAAATGAGTTTTAGAAGCGTTGACTTACCTGAACCATTGGTACCAATTAGCCCCCACGATTCGCCTTTCTTTACTTCAAGATTTACATCTCTTAATGCTAAAAACTCTTGGAACATAAGTTCGCCCTTTAGCATCTTAATCACATACTCTTTTAAGCCATTGTATTGTTCGGTTGCTTTATTAAAACGAACGGTAGCATTAGTGACTTTAATAACAGTTTCTGTATTCATTAGATATATAAAATAAACTCGTCTTGTTTTTTATTAAAATACCAAGCACCTAAAATCAAAAATCCAAAAGCGACAATAAATCCAACTAGCATGGAATTAAAATCTGGTGCTTTAGCGTATAACACAATATCTCGGAATTGCTCAATATAACGATACATTGGGTTTAAATTCATATATGCCCAACGATATTCTTCTGGAATGATGTTTACTGGATAAAACAAGGGAGTTAGATACATCCACATGGAAGTAAACACTCCCCAAAGATATTGAATATCTCGGAAGAAAACTGTTGCTGCCGCTAAAAATAAACTAATACCTAAGCTAAAAATCAGCACTTGCAAGATAATAATAGGAAAGTATAAAAGGTTCCAAGAAAACTCAGCACCAGTAAAAACCATCACTAGCACTAAGGCGCCCAAAGAAAAGACAAGATTAACTAATGAGCTTCCTACTTTAGAAAGGGTAAAAATATATTTCGGTACATAGGTTTTTTTAAGCAATGAAGCATTTCCAGTAATAGACCAAACTGCATTATTGGTTGCCTCAATCATAAAATTGAACATTGTTTGACCGGCAATCATATAAAGTGGAAAGTTTGGAATATCAAAACGAAATATGTTTGAGAAAACAACCACTAACACCATCATTAACATTAGTGGATTTAAAATACTCCACAAATAACCCAGATAGCTTCGTCTATATTTAAGTTTTACATCGCGAATAACTAGCTGCTTAAGTAGCTCATCAAAAGCCAAAAAACGCTGAAACCCACTTACAATTGTCTTCATTATTTACATCACTTTTTATATAAAATAGAGGAATATCATATCAATTTTTCATCTTCTTGCCAAAAGATTTAAGGTCAACTCTTCTTACTTGCGCTCTTGCTCAACAACCTATATTAGGGGATAATATACTAATTATCTCTATTTTTGAGGAACAACATGAACGACATCCAAGTTCCGCTAATCTTTACTGATGCAGCGGCCAAAAAGGTGAAAAGTTTAATTGAAGGGGAAGATAACCCTAACCTCCGTTTACGTGTGTATATTACCGGTGGGGGTTGCAGTGGATTCCAATATGGTTTTACCTTTGACGATCAAATCAACGATGGTGATCTCACTATCGAAAACCAAAATGTGGGTTTGGTGGTTGATCCGATGAGCTTACAATACTTAATCGGTGGAACAGTCGATTATACCGAAGGATTAGATGGATCACGTTTTGTGGTGCAAAATCCAAATGCGAGTTCAACCTGCGGTTGCGGTTCTTCTTTCAGCATTTAAACTGGGATAAACAAATAGCCCGCTTGTGTTTACAAGCGGGCTATTTTTATGGATTTTTTGCAAAGACCTAATTACACGTTAAAACGGAAGTGCATTACATCGCCATCTTGCACAATATAATCTTTTCCTTCTAAGCGCCATTTTCCAGCTTCTTTCGCACCGTTCTCGCCTTTAAATTGAATAAAGTCATCATAAGCAATCACTTCAGCACGAATAAAGCCACGCTCAAAATCGGTATGAATGACTGCTGCCGCTTTCGGTGCTGTTGCACCAATAGACACTGTCCATGCGCGAACTTCTTTTACACCTGCCGTAAAGTAGGTTTGTAAGTTTAATAATTTATAACCTGCACGGATTACACGGTTTAAACCTGGCTCTTCAATGCCTAAGTCTTGTAAGAACTCGATTTTTTCATCATCTTCTAGCTCAGCAATTTCTGCTTCAATAGCTGCACAAACGGGTACAACAACTGCATTTTCTTTTGCCGCAATTTCACACACACGATCAAGATATGGGTTATTTTCAAAACCATCTTCGTTCACGTTTGCAATGTACATGGTTGGTTTTAAAGTTAAGAAGTTATAACCTTTAATTGCATGTAGCTCATCTTTGTCTAAATCTATTGAACGAATCATGCCGCCAGCTTCTAAGGTTGGCAGAATTTTCTCCATGATAGAAAGCTCAAATTTAGCATCTTTATCGCCACCTTTTGCGCGTTTCTGTAAACGTTGAATTGCACGTTCACAACTATCTAAATCAGCAAGCGCTAATTCAGTGTTGATGACTTCAATATCATCTGCGGGATCAATTTTGCCTGAAACGTGAACGATATCGTCATTTTCAAAACAACGCACCACATGCCCAATTGCATCCGTTTCACGAATATTTGCTAAGAATTTGTTTCCCAGCCCTTCGCCTTTGCTTGCCCCTGCTACTAAACCTGCAATATCTACAAACTCCATCGTAGTTGGTAATACACGTTCTGGTTTTACAATTTCCGCTAATGCATCTAAGCGCGGATCTGGCATTGGCACTACACCAGTATTTGGTTCAATCGTACAAAACGGATAGTTTGCTGCTTCAATACCCGCTTTCGTTAATGCATTAAAAAGTGTTGATTTACCTACATTTGGTAAACCGACGATTCCACATTTAAATCCCATTTTTATTCCTATCTCATTAAAATAAAAGTTTACGATTAGGCTTTAAAGCCATTTAATTGGTTGGTTGCTTTAGTCACGCCATCTTTGAACCAAATATCCATTGCTCGAGCGGCTTCATTTACTGCTGCATCCATTTTTTCTTGATCTGCACTTGGCGCTTTACCTAATACATAACCTGCAACCAATTCTTTTGAACCCGGGTGATCAATACCGATTCTGATTCGATAAAAATTATTACGATTACCTAATGCTGCAATAATATCTTTTAAACCGTTGTGACCACCGTGTCCGCCACCTTGTTTAATTTTTGCAACACCACATGGTAAATCTAGCTCATCATGTGCAACCACAATTTCCTCTGGTTGAATGCGAAAGAAATTGGCTAATGCTCCGACAGATTTTCCGCTTAAATTCATAAAGGTTGTCGGCACTAATAACCAAAATTCGCCTTGTGCTGTATTGATTTTGGCGGTTTTACCAAAATACTTGCTATTCTCGCTGAGTTGAACGCGGTAAGCATCCGCTAGCTTTTGAATTAACCATTCGCCAGCATTATGGCGGGTCGACTCATATTTCGCCCCCGGATTTGCTAACCCAACAATCAATTTAATTTGCGACACACTTGCCTCTCTTGCGCCTAAAAATAGGCTATTGTAGAGAAAAAGCGCACTTTCTACAAGGAATTGTCAGCAATTCAGTTGTTAGAAAATTTACTTTATTTTTGAAGATTATTTATGAATGATTACTCCAATATTGCTATAATTCATAACCTGTGATTTATGATAATAAAAAGGATTCCCTATGAAAAAATATGCTTTAACCAACGCTGTCATTTATACCGGTGAAAAAGTCCTTTACGAACACGCGGTTGTGATTGAAAACGGCCTTATACAAGCGGTCATTTTAGAGAAAGATCTTGCAAAAGAGATGCCTACGGTTGACTTAGACGGCGCGAATCTTTCAGCAGGATTTATCGACTTGCAACTTAATGGCTGTGGTGGTGTGATGTTTAATGAAGATATTAGCGTAAACACCTTAGAAATTATGCAAGCGACTAATTTAAAATCTGGCACCACTAGCTACCTACCGACTTTTATTACCTCCCCCGATGAAGGCATGAAACAAGCCGTTGCAGTCATGCGTGAATACCTTTCCAAACATCAAAACCAAGCTTTAGGACTACACTTAGAAGGCCCTTATTTAAGCGTTGCGAAAAAAGGTGTGCATCGTCCCGAATACATTCGTGAAATCTCACCAGAAATGTTAGATTTTCTCTGTCAAAACGGAGATGTGATTACCAAATTAACTGTTGCTGCCGAAAATCCAACGGCTGAATATATTTCACGCTTTATTCAAGCAGGTATTATTGTTTCTATCGGGCACTCTAATGCGACTTATGAACAAGCTAAACAACGTTTTGCTGAAGGCGCGAGTTTTGCGACACACTTACACAATGCAATGTCACCAATTAGCTCTGGTCGAGAAATGGGGGTTGTTGGTGCAGTGTTAGATAGTGATGTTTACACAGGCATTATTTGTGATGGGCTACACGTACACTGGGGCAATATTCGTTTAGCGAAAAAAGCTAAAGGCGATAAATTAGTGGTCGTTACTGATGCTACTGCTGCAGCGGGTGCAGATATTAGTGAATTTATCTTTGTAGGCAAAAAAGTGACCGTTAAAGAAGGAAAATGCTACGATGAATTCGGCGCCTTAGGTGGGGCTTCTGTGACCATGATTGAATCAATTCAAAACCTAATTCATCACACCGATTTAAGCCTTGATGAAATTTTAAGAATGTGTACGCTTTACCCAGCCAAAGCGATTGGTGTAGATGATAAACTGGGCTCAATAGCGGTCGGAAAAGTGGCAAATCTTGCAATTTTTGATCAGCAGTTTAAAGTCAAAGCGACGGCTGTTAACGGCGAATTACAATGGCATTAAGCTAATAAAAAGAAAGGTTTGAGCATAACCATTTGCTCAAACCTTTTAATTATTTTGTGCTTAGCATCGGATTTTCGAATGCGAGTACTTTTTTCTCAATTTGGCGTAAAACTAGCGTCATCACACCAGTTATCACTAAATAAATCGCACCAGCCAAACCGAAAATCGCTAAAGCATTATATTCTGTCCCATTTAGCTGCTTCGCATATCCCATAATATCTAAAATCGTAATGGTCGAAGCAAGCGAAGTGCCTTTAAAGACCAAGATAATTTCATTGCTATAGGATGGCAATGCTCGGCGAAGCGCGTAAGGCACTAGAATTTTTAGCGTTTGTAACCGACTTAAGCCTAATGCAGCACAAGTTTCCCACTGCCCTTTTGGAATAGCTTTCACTGCACCATGGAAAAGTTGGGTAGAATACGCGGCACTATTGAGTGCTAGGGCAAGCGCTGCGCAAAACCACGCATCAGAGAACAAATGCCAAAACGGGCTATCTACTAACCATTGGAACTGACCCGGCCCATGGTAAATTAAGAAAAATTGTACCAACAGCGGCGTACCCGTAAAGAGTGTTAAATAACCATTAACAATCGCTTTAAACCAGCGATTTTCCATGGATAACACAAAGGTAAATCCAATCGCCATTAAAAAGGCAATCACTAACGAAACAGCTGTCAAACCTAAACTGGTTGGAATGCCTTGTGCAATCACGGAGAAGTATTCTTCAAACATTAAGCCTCTCCTCTTTCAAAGCGGGTAAAACGCAGTTCTAAGCGACGAATAATCGCTTGGCTAATTAAAGTAATCGCTAAATAGATCAGTGCAGCAAAACCATACCAAGTAAATGGTTGGTGCTCGTTTGTGTTAATCAATTCAGTTTGGCGCATTAAATCACTCACACCAATGAGAGAAATTAACGCCGTATCTTTCAGTAACACTAACCATTGATTACTTAACCCTGGTAAAGCATGGCGCCAAACCTGTGGCAAAATAATCTGCACAAATGTATGGGCTTTAGGTAGTCCTAGCGCGGCGGCACTTTCCCATTGTCCTTTTGGAATGGCTTGAATCGCACCACGGAGCGATTGAGAGGCATAAGAGGCAAAAATCAAAGACAATGCCCATACCCCGCACCAAAAGGCGCTGAATTCTACAAATTCCCCTGTTAGCATTTCAACTAAATTAGAAGAACCATAGAACACTAAAAACACCATCAAAATTTCAGGTAAGCCGCGTAAAAGCGAAAAAAATACTGATGCCGGCAAACGTACACAACGCCATTTACTGCCTTCTAATACCGCAAAAATAATCGCAAGCAGCATCCCCACAATCAGGGATGCTACCGCCAACCCTAAAGTCATTAGGGTGGCATGATAAATTAGCGGCAAATACTCAACAAAGTTCATCTTATTTATTTGTCATCCATTTATCATAGATTTTTTGATATTCGCCATTTGCTTTAATTGTTGCTAAACCTTTGTTAAGTTCAGCCACTAATTCCGCATTGGATTTATTCACAGCAATACCTAAACCGTTACCAAAGTATTTTGGATTAGTCACTTTCTCACCTACGAAAGCTAAACCCGCTTCTTTGCTTAACATATCTGCTAATACTGCTGTATCACCAAAAATTAAATCAATACGACCATTTTTTAAATCTAAAACTGCATCTTGTAATGAAGCATAAGCCTTCGGTGCATATTGTTTACCTTCAGCAACAACATATTGTTGAAAGGTTGTACCGTTTTGCACACCCACATTTTTTGCACTCGTTAAATCGACTTTATCTTTCACACCAATAAAGCTGGCTGAACTATCGTAATACGCATCAGAGAAAAGTACTTGTTTGCTACGCGCTTCGGTAATATCCATTGCAGAAATCACTGCATCAACACGTTTTTGTTTGATCGCTTGCACTAAACCATCAAAAGCTTGACCAGAATAGCTACAAGTCGCTTGAATTTCCTTACAAATTGCATTCGCAATATCCACATCAAAGCCGATAATTTCCCCTTTTTGATCGGTAAATTCAAACGGTGGATAGCTTGGCTCCATCGCAAATTTGATTTCTTTAGCTTGCACGCTAGAAAATGCTGTTAAAACTAATGCTGAAAGGGTAAGTAATTTTTTCATGTTAATAATCCTTAATGTAAATGCATAATTTATTCGGAATGAGAAAGATAATTTGCAAAAGCTGCTGTTTTTGGATGCTCAAAACAATCTGCGCCACCTTGCTCAATCACTTTTCCACGTTCCATATAGACCACTTTATTCGCTACCTTACGCGCAACGCCGACTTCGTGAGTCACAATAACTTGCGTAATTCCGGTATGTTGCAATTCTTTAATAATCTCAACCACTTGCGCGGTAATTTCTGGATCGAGCGCCGCGGTTGGTTCATCAAACAACAATACTTGCGGCTGCATCATCAACGCACGCGCAATTGCCACACGTTGCTGCTGACCACCTGAAAGTTGGAGCGGGAATCGATCAGCAAATTCTGCTAAACGTAAACGAGCCAAATGCCCTTTTGCCTGCTCAATTGCTTCACTTTTTGATAAACCCAATACTTTCATTGGTGCTTCAATGAGGTTTTCTAATACGGTTAAGTGATTCCATAAATGGTATTGCTGGAACACCATTCCTACTTCACGGCGTAATAATGCGACTTCTTTTGCATTTGTCTTACCGTTTAAGTTGAATTTATGCTGAGCAATCTCTAACACACCAGATTGCGGGACTTCTAATAAATTTAAAGTACGAATTAAGGTACTTTTTCCTGCGCCAGAAGGCCCAAGCAATACAACAGTATCGCCTTTTTCAATGTTTAAGTTGATATCAAACAAGGCTTGGCTATTGCCATAAAAGAAATTGACATCACTGATACGAATTGCCATTCGTGTTGATTCCTATATTATTAAAACTGAATGAATATTAAATTTTTGTGCATAAATATGCAAACTGTTTTTATTTTATTACTTGAAAATGTTTTAGTCCAGTAAAAAAATATGCAATTTTTATGCAAGCGGTCAAATTTTTATAATGATTTACCAATCGCTGCTATCGGTTGATGATTCTTCCGTTAATTTCGCCTATACTGTCAACCTTTTCGAATTTACCTTTCCTCAACAATTATGTTTAAAAAACTTTCTGCCTTCCTTATCCTTTGCCTATTTTCAGGCTTTGCACTGGCAGGCTTATTTGATAAAAAACCTACATTCTTAAAAAGTGAAGAAGCGTTTGCGCTGACGACACAACACCAAGCCAATGAACTACAACTCCATTGGCAAATTGCTGATGGCTACTACCTTTATCAAAAAGAAGTAAAAGTTAGCGGGCAAGATGTCAAACTGGGTGAAATTCACTTTCCGCAGGCTGAAAGCTATCAAGATGAATTTTTTGGCGAAGTTGAAATTTACCGCAACCAGCTGCAATTAAATGTACCATTTAGTGAAGCTAATGAAAAAAGCCAAGTAGAAATTCGTTATCAAGGCTGTACGCACGGCTTTTGCTATCCGCCTGAAACGATTAGTGTGTCTTTATCTGGCAACAGCCAACCTATGCAAGCGGTCAATTCTGTAGAAAAAATTGCAAATACTAATGCGCCGCAAGCAGAGCAAAATCAACTGGCAGATAATTTAGCCAAAAATCAATTAGCTGTCTTTTGGTTCTTCTTATTAGGTGTCGGTTTAGCTTTTACGCCATGCGTATTGCCTATGTTACCGCTACTTTCTGCAATTGTTATCGGGCAAAAAGATCGCCCGAACAGTTTACGTGCTTTGTTATTAAGCTTTAGCTATGTACAAGGGATGGCGGTCACTTATACTTTATTAGGCTTATTAGTTGCAGCGATTGGCTTACCATTCCAAATTGCGCTACAAAGTCCTGCGGTGCTCATTGCGTTATCTGTGCTATTTACCTTGCTTGCGGCTTCTATGTTCGGTTTATTTGAAATTCGCTTACCTAATAGCTGGCAACAAAAATTAAATAGCCTTAGCCAAAAACAAAGTGGTGGCGCATTTGGTGGTGTATTTGTAATGGGAATGATTGCAGGCTTAGTTGCCTCACCTTGTACTTCTGCGCCGCTTTCTGGTGCACTACTTTATGTGGCGCAGAATGGCGATCTGTTTACGGGTGGATTAGCACTTTATTTACTTGCGCTTGGTATGGGAACGCCATTAGTCCTAATTACGCTATTTGGCAATAAAATCTTACCAAAATCTGGCGACTGGCTGCTTAAAGTGAAAACCGCTTTTGGTTTTGTGATGTTAGCTTTACCGGTATTTTTACTTTCTCGCGTACTGCCTGCACATTATGAAGCACTCATGTGGTCGGCGTTAGCAATGGTATTCTTGGGTTGGCTGATTAGCGTGATTCCAGCACAAGGTTTATTTAAACAAGCGGTCAGAATTGGGTTATTTTTTGCATTTGCAGTTTCAGCTTATCCTGTTGGCCAACTCATTTGGCAAGCACCACAAACACAACAGAACGAGACAACACATGTCACCTTTGAGAAAGTGAGCTCTTTAGCTGAACTCAATGAAAAACTTGCAACAGCTAAAGGCAAAAAAGTGATGCTTGATCTCTATGCTGATTGGTGTGTTGCTTGTAAAGAGTTTGAAAAATATACTTTCAGTGATGCGGCCGTACAGCGAAAATTAGCAGAAATGGTTGTACTACAAATGGATATGACCAAAAATTCAGCTGAAAATAGCGCCTTGATGCAACATTTCCAAATTCTTGGTTTACCAACAATTCTCTTTTTTGATGAAAACGGGAATGAACAAACCAATGCTCGCATTACTGGTTTTTTAGAAGCTTCAGCTTTTTTAAATTGGCTAAATCAACATTAATCTTGCTAAATGCAAATATAAAAAAACCTGAATACCAACGTATTCAGGTTTTCTTTTTTCTCTAAAAGATTATTTAGATTCAACTGAGCTTTTTACTTCAGCTGCTTTCTCAGTTACAGCTTCTTTTGCTTCTGTCGCTTTCTCTACCGCAGCATCTTTTATTTCTACTGCTTTGTCAGTTGCAGCTTCTTTTACTTCAGCCGCTTTTTCTACCGCAGCATCTTTCATTTCTACTGCTTTGTTAGTTGCAGCTTCTTTTACTTCAGCCGCTTTCGCTACTGCTGCATCTTTCATTTCTACTGCTTTGTCAGTTGCAGCTTCTTTTACTTCAGCGACTGCAGCTTGTGTTTTATCCGCCGCTTTTTGTGCGTTATCACAAGCGGTTAACGCTAATGCAGAACCAAAAACAAGGGCTAATAATGATTTTTTCATGATAGAACTCCATTAAAGAATGTATATGTAAGATGTGTTTAGTTAGTCTACACCTACAAAATAAAAGTTCAAATAAAAATGGGCAATTTCTTGCCCATTTCATCTTATGCATCTAATGTTGCAACTCTCGGTGCTGTATATACATGGCTCACTGCACTTGTGTGGCCACCATATCCTTTACCATGGAAGTAATAGCGTGAATGTTTCCATTCAGTAATCTCAAATGCATCTTCCATTGCTTCAGGCGCTTTCGCTTGTGTCATTTGCGCTTTGGTATGCTCTACGCGAGAGAATGTCCCAATTTTACCGTTAAAGGTATATTCACTTTGATAAGTTGATTGTGGAACAACAATAGCAATCGGCGCACTTTCTTCCGCTTGTGCCTGTGTTGGCTGTGCCTTATAGCGCTGTGTACGAGCATGTCTTTCTTTCACTAAATCGCGATCTGAATGCTGGCTGACTACTGCACCAAACGGCACAACTTGCTCAACAGTTTTACTCGGTTTACTTTCTACTGAAGGCTGCTCTGCTTCATGATGAGCACGTTCGTGTTTTTCTTTGACTAAATCACGATCTGAATGCTGGCTAACTACCGCACCAAATGGCACCGTAGAAGTTGCCGATTTATTCGGGTGCGCTCTTACAACTTCAGGCTGAACTAATTCAACTTGTTCAGCTTGTGGTGCTTGATTTTGTTGCTCCAACATTTCATCTACAGACAAGAAGCGAGATTTTTCTTGAGATGCTGCTTTTTGTCCCTTCACGTTAATTGATAACAAAATCTTACCGCTTGCAGCTTCAGGTGAAACCACCGCTGCCGCTAATGCCATCGCTTTCACTTGGCGATTATCGCGATTTTGACGGCGTTGATTACCTACACGTAAATGACGAGGTAAACGACGTTGACGTCCATTTTCACGATTTTCCGCATTTTCGTTATTTTCAAAGACTGTTTCAGTTGCTGGCTCATTGCCTACAAGCGGTCGAATTGGCGCCTCATTTTGCAATTTCTCTGCTTGAACTGGTTTTTCAGTGACAACTGGCGCATCAACTTTCTCAACTGCTACTACAGGTACTACAGACACATCATTTTCCACACGTACTTTTTTACGTAAATCACGACGTTGACGACGCTCTGCCACTTGTTGAGATTTTTGCTCAGGGAGCTCTGAACTACCCGCTGTTTCTTCAACAATTTGGCGACGAGGCTGTTTTGTTTTTTCAACCTTAACTTCCTCTTTCACCTCTTGCGATAATGCAGGAGTTTGACGACGCTCTTGACGATTATTACGTTGACGATTATTTCTACGCTCACGTGTTGGGCGTTTTTTCGCTGCCGGTTTTTCTTCTGCTTTTTCTGGTTCAGAAGCAAATAATGATTTCAACTTCGCAACAATACGACTAAAGAGCGAAGGTTTTTCGGCTTCGGTCGGCATTGGCGCTGGTTGAATATTCAACGCACTGCTATTTAACACAGATTCAACTGTAATAACCGGCTCATTACGGCTCACTAACGCTTCTTCTGCCGTTGCCGTATGATTATGGCTGGTAAAGACATCATCTTCATCACGCGCGGCATAGTGTTTCGCTAAATCGTAACTTAAGGTTGGTAGAATTTCATTTTCACGTAAACGATACACAGCAAAATGTGGTGTTTCCATACTTTCGCTTGGAACCACTAGCACGTTGACATCGTGACGACTTTCAATGCTAGAAATCGCTTTACGTTTTTCATTGAGCAAGTAAGAAGCCACTTCCACTGGCACAATAGCGTGAATTTGAGCTGAATTTTCTTTAATCGCTTCTTCTTCTACTAAACGTAAGATAGAAAGCGCAATAGATTCATTATCACGGACTTTACCTGTACCTTGACAACGTGGACAAATGTGGCTTGAAGCTTCGCTTAATGACGGACTTAAACGCTGACGGCTCATTTCTAATAAGCCAAAGCGAGAAATACGTGCAAATTGAATACGCGCACGGTCTTGACGAGTCGCTTCACGCAGGCGATTTTCTACCTCACGCTGATGGCGTACTGGTGTCATATCAATAAAGTCGATAACAATTAAGCCACCTAAGTCACGTAAACGTAACTGACGCGCAATTTCATCCGCCGCTTCTAGGTTAGTATTTAATGCGGTTTCCTCAATATCTCCACCACGCGTTGAGCGTGAAGAGTTAATATCAATTGCGGTTAATGCTTCAGTGACATCAATAACGATTGAACCGCCAGAAGGCAAGCGGACTTCGCGTTGGAACGCAGATTCAATTTGTGATTCAATTTGATAATGGCTGAAAAGTGGCACTTCACCTTCGTATAAACGCACGCGGTTAATGAAATCCGGACGAACTAAACGAATGTGATTTTTGGCTTTTTCAAAAACTTTTTTGTTATCAATCAGAATTTCACCAATATCACGACGCAAATAATCACGAATCGCTCGGACAATTACATCACTTTCTTGGTGAATTAAAAACGGTGCCGCACGAGATTCTGCTGCCGTTTTAATCGCTTCCCAATGGTGTAATAAAACTTTTAAGTCCCATTGTAGCTCTTCTGGTGATTTACCCACACCAGCAGTACGCACGATTAAACCCACGTCTTCCGGCACATCAAGACAATCTAATGCCTCTTTCAGTTCTAAACGCTCATCGCCTTCAATACGGCGAGAAATTCCACCAGCACGAGGATTATTCGGCATTAAAACTAAATAACTACCCGCCAAAGAAATGAAAGTGGTTAAGGCTGCCCCTTTATTACCACGCTCTTCCTTATTGACTTGTACAATGACTTCTTGCCCTTCTTTGATAATATCTTTGATATTCGGGCGACCGCTAAATACATAACCTTGCGGGAAATATTCGCGAGAAATTTCTTTTAATGGTAAAAAACCGTGACGCTCTGCACCATAGTCCACAAATGCGGCTTCAAGGCTTGGCTCAACACGAGTAATTTTCCCTTTATAAATGTTTGATTTCTTTTGTTCATGACCTGGCGATTCAATATCTAGATCAAATAAACGCTGCCCATCAACTAAGGCAACACGCAACTCTTCTTTTTGAGTTGCATTAATTAACATACGTTTCATTGTGTTTCTCTTATTTCATTTTTTATTGTTTGAGAGCTTAGCGCGGCCTGCTTATTGCATATTGGGCAATCATCCCGATTGTCTCTGCGCTAATACCTGTTAAGTTTCGTCTTACGTTAGATTCTTCTTGTCTCGAATAAACTGCGAAAGCGGCTTGCCTAATGCGCAAGCGGTCGTTTTTTGCCGAAATTTTACTCATTTTATAACAATTTCCAGCAGAAAAATAACGAGTCATTATGGCTTTTAAATCAAGGAAAAGCAAGGCGATTCTTTATAATTACCTTGCGCCAAATTTGCAGAAAAACGAAGCAAAATCTTCATGAATTTTCAACAAGTTCGTGTTATGCTTTAAATGAAAATCGCACTAATTTCATGGAGTTTTTATGAAAAAATCTTATCTCGCCTTATTTGCAGCCTCTATTTTTTTACTAGCTGGCTGTAATGAAAAGGAAACCCAGGCACTAACTGAGAAATTACAGAAAGCTGAACAAACCATCACGCAATTAAATCAGGACTTAGCTAAATCTCAGCAAGATTTCACCGTTTATAAAGCTGAAACAGATCAAAAACTTGCCGATTTAGAAAAAACAAAAAATGCTTTCCCTGCATTAAAAGTCGAAATTGAGCCTCTCTTTTCTAAATCACAAAAAGTAAAACCAAAAGAGCAAACCTATTTTGAAGAAGGGCAAGTCAACTATTTTATTAGCATTCCTAAAACCGGTTTTGAATGGTTAGATAATTTAGTCATTCGTAAACTATGGCTTGATTACTCGCCTGAAGATGCAAAACAAGACCCAGACAAAGTGACAGGTAATGAGAAAGCGCAATTACTCAAAGCCTTTGAAAAAGATTTTAATGACTCACTAGCTGAAGTGAGAGATGGGCCAGTTAGCGGTATGGAAGTCAGCGCTGAACTTCGCTACTTAGGACAACGCGATAATATTGTTAGCTTCTCAGTTTTCAATTATAGCTTCAGCGGCGGTGCTCACGGTTTATTTGCGACTACTTACATCAATATTGATGTTGATAAGAAATCAATTATTACCCTAGATAAACTGATGACCAAAGCCAACCAAACTAAAGCGAAAGCATTATTATGGGATGCCTATTTACTTGAAAGCCCAGTAGACGAAAACGGTAAACGAGAGCCTTTCACCGCTAAAGCGGATTTTGATATCAGTAACCAGTTCTACTTTACCAACGATGGAATTGTTTTCTCTTATGCACCATATGAGCTTGGGCCATTTGCTGAGGGCGAAAAAACGTTAACGCTACCATGGTATGAAGTGAATAACTTAATTGCAAAAGAATATCAACGTACCAAAAAAGATGGCTTTGATTTAATTCCTTCATCAGATTTACGTTAATCCAACTCTCCAAAAGCACAAAATCATTTTTGTGCTTTTTTTCTATTTATTTAAATATCCATAAAAAAATTATAGTCAATTGGTAAAACTTTGATAAAATACGACCGCTTGAATCATCCATAAAAAATAAAGGGGATAAATTTATGTTAAAAAGAACACTATTAAGTGCAGCACTACTAACTGCTGCAAGCGCACAAGCAAATGTATTAACAACAATTAAACCACTTGGTTTTATTGCTGCCGCAATTACCGACGGTGTAACTGAAACGGAAGTATTACTTCCTGTTAGCGCATCACCACACGATTACAGCCTAAAACCTTCCGATGCGAGCAAATTACAATCAGCCGATTTAGTCGTTTGGGTTGGCGGTGGAATGGAATCGTTCTTAACCAAAAGCGTAAACAACCTAGATAGCCAAAAAGTCTTAACATTAGGTAAAGTACCAGCAATCAAAACGCTCGTTGATGCAACGCACAAAGAAGATCACGATCATGACCATGAGCATGGGCATGAACACGGACATGATGAGCACCATCATCACGAACATGCGCACGACCATGATGGCCACGATCACAGCAGAGACTGGCACATTTGGCTTTCTTCAGACATTGCCATTTTAAGTGCTGAACAAATTGCTGAAAAATTAACAGCACAATATCCAGATAAAAAAGCCAAAATCGAAGAAAACTTAGCCAAATTTAAAACGAATGTGGCGGATAAAGTGGCACACTTAAAAACCCAACTCGCGCCAGTTAAAGGCAAAGGATTCTATACATTCCATGAAGCCTACGGTTATTTTGAAAGCCTTTATGAGCTTAAATCACTTGGTTCATTTACAATCAATCCAACTGTAGCACCAGGTGCAAAAACACTAGGCAAAATCAAAGCGGATATTAAAGAACATAAAGCTGCTTGTTTATTTGCAGAACCACAATTCACACCAAAAGTGGTTGAAAGTTTAAGTAAAGGTACTCAGACCAAAGTTGGACAACTTGACCCACTTGGTGCAAAAATTGAACTTGGCCCAGATGCTTATCCGCAATTCCTACAAAGCATGGCAGATGAATTTAGTCAGTGTTTAAAATAATCAATAGACTAACGTTAGCCAAATAACATACAAGCGGTCAGATTCTGCAAAAATTTTGCGAAATCTGGCCGCTTGTTAATCTGCGCATAAAAAGTTAGATATGTTAGGAATCTATCCCAGATTCTTGTATTTAACTAGCTTACAAATACCACAATCCTACTTGATGACCAGTTTAATCATTTCTAAACGAGATTGATAAGAATAAAACATAATCTGCACTTCAAATTCGGTGTCCTAATTTTTAAGTGCAGATCAATTTTGGAAGCAGGCTATTTAATTACGTTACCATCTAATGCTACATTAAATGCTTTTCCGCCTTTAACCCCTGGCATGATGACCTGAGGGCTATCGAAGTTACAAGTTTTATCTTTAAGCATATCGCACGGTAGGGCACAAAGCGACGGTGCTGGGCTTGGTTCACAAGATGAGCCTCCTTTTGCTTGGCAATTCTCAACTGCCATTGCTTTTGCGTGCTCAGGGATAATACTATTTCCAAAGTAATCTCTCAAACCGCTACTATCTCTACCGCTAGCTAGCCCTAAACACATATTACTTATGCCAATCGCTAATTGGCAGTCTTTACCACCATACTCTTGACATTGTTTTAGTGCATCTTGTTTGGCTTGCTCAAGCGTGCTATAGGCGGCATCTGAAGCCCACATCATTTGATTTATTTCTGGAGAGCGAGCAATAGCTGCCCATAATCTAGGTTTAATTTTGCGTTTTTTTAGTTCTTCTGGTGTAGCAATTTTTACTGCTTCTTGATACTCACCACAACCAAATTCTTTTTCAATGTCACCAAACCCGGTGGCATCTCTAATAGATGTGATTTTATGGTTTGCATCTGTAAATACATAAGTCCATGTATGACCGCCAGTATAGACTTTTTCGGTTGTCAGAAAGATTGTTCTAGAATTTCTGCCAACCTCATAGGTTTGTAAATCATAAAGAGCAAGTCGATAAGCGTGAATATAACTTTTTTCATTGTCTTTAAAGCATTGATAAGATTCATCTGGTAAACGTTTTCGAGCAAAAAACTCATAGTCTTCTTTACCATGCCAGTATAAAGTGTCTAATGGGTTATACATTGTTGAGCAACTTGTTAAAAAGGTTGCAAGTGCAGCCAAACAAATTAGTTTAATCTTATGAGAGCGCATGATACATTTCCTTACTAAAAGAGTATACTTTAGTAAAATAATATAGTGTTTTAATCAAATTATCAATTTTTGATTGTGAATCATAAAATGAATGTTCTAAAAGAATTAAATGTAAAAAATAAGCGGGCTAAAAAGCCCGCTTGTCAATGATAATGAATTATTCTTCTAACTCGGTTAAATCTAGTAATTCAGGAGAAAGAATGATGCCCGTCAGATCAGCATAAATATAATCTTCTGGGAAGAATGTGACGCCACCGAAATTCACAGGTGTATCTACTTCACCGATTTCTGTCTCTTCTGCACCTACTGGAATTGGGGCAAGTGCATGAATCCCAATATCTAGAGTTTCTAATACATCTAATTGACGAACAGCACCGTAAACAATAATCCCTTCCCAGCCGTTATCTAGTGCAAGTTGCGCTAATTCAGCATCAATTAAAGCACGGCGTACTGCGCCACCGCCATCAACAAGTAATACGCGCCCTTCCCCTTCTTCTTCTAATACTTGTGCAATTAACCCGTTGCTTTCAAAGCATTTAACGGTAGTAATTTTACCAAAGAAAGAAGACGCGCCACCGAAGCTGGAAAAAATAGGTTCCACGACATCGACTTGATCTAAATAAATATCGCAAAGCGCAGAAGTATCAACACGCATAATATGCTCCTTGTTTAAACTGTTTTTATCGGTTTCAGTATAACGCTAGCCGGCTTATTTGCAAAACATTCTATTCATTAGCCTTTAAATAACGGGATTTTTCCTTGCATTGCAAGAAAATGGAATACTGCCGTACAAATACCAAAAATCAGAATTAAGCTAATTGCAGCAATGTTACTTTTTTTCGCTTTGAAAGCTAATGCAGCTGGAATGATACATGTCCAAATGGTTGCTACTGCACCGGCATAACCAATAGCCAATCCAAAGCCTTCCGGAGAAACTAATGAGAAAGCTAATGGTGGTAAGAAAGTTACTGCCCACGCTTTTGTTCTACCTACTTTGCTGTTATCAAATTTGAAGAAATCTGATAAGAAATCGAAAGTACCTAAACCCACACCAACAAAAGAAGAAAGAATTGCCGCAATGGTAAAGGCATTGATCGCTTGGCTAATATATGGCGTTTCAACCACTGCACTTACCGCATTTAATAAGGTCGCAACATTATCGTTAGCAATTAACGGACCAAATTGACTACGTGGCAACACACCGAAAATACTAATAATCCAGAGTAGATAAAGTAGTAAAGCAATCGTTGTTCCACCAGCAATTGCCCATTTTGCTTTGCGCTCTTCCCCGTAGTAATCACGCATAGAGGAAACAGAATGGTGGTAGCCAAATGAGGTTAACGCAACTGGTAACACGGCTAACGTATATTTAGCATAATCTGATTCTGCCATTTTTTGTGTATCAAAAAGCGTTGAAAGATTGATGTTTGTGACTAATCCCCAAATACTCAATATAAAGGTAATTGCCATGAAAACAATTAGCAAAACAGACACTCGGTCAACAAATCGAGTTGAATGCCAAACAATAAAAGAAAATAATCCTACAATAATGACAGACCAAATTGCCGCACTGTTAGCACCAAAATCTACATAATTTTGTGTGAGCCCGCTAAAAATACCACCTGATACTGTAGTGTAAGCATAAAGTAAAATGCCACCGACGAAATAAACGGCAAGGTTGTTAATCACATTAACCACACTACCCAATAAATCTTTAGTTACCGTATTAAATGAAACACGTAATGGATAGCTTTTATAAACGTCTAATAATAACCAACCAGAAAGTGTCATGGTGATCATGGTAAGCAACATGGCAAAAATTGTCCAAATTGTCCAAGCCCCTGCACCTGCAGTTGGTAATGCTAACATACCCGCGCCAACACACACGCCGGCAATAATCGAAGCTCCTCCAAATAGAGAAGGTTGTTTACTCATAATGAATCCTTTTGAATTAATGAAGTCTAATTGTTCGATTTTGCCATAAATTCTGTATTTACAGAAACATTCTCTGAAATAAACCGCTTCAAAGAATAAAAGTTAATAGTTTGACTTCTTACTTTTGTGCTATACTTAAGAGAATATTATTAGAAAGGAGTAACTTATGTTAAAAATGAACGATCTTTCCAAACTGACAAATACCCCAAAATCGACTATTCTTTATTATATTAAGGAAGGGTTATTGCCAGAGCCATTCAAAGATAAACCCAATTTCCACCTATATGATGAAGGCAATATTCAACTCATTGAATTTATTAAATATTTACAAACCAATTTTAATGCTTCTATTTCACAAATCCGTGCGCTATTTTCGCATCCAGATTTTGACATAAACAATCCATATAAAAGTCTGACTTATTCATTAGATCTGATTATGGGCGCAGAAAGTGAAAAATTCTTAGCATCAGAATTATGTGAAGAATTTGGTATCACTGAAATTGAATTACATGAATTAGTTGAAATGGGGTTAATTAACCCACGTAACGGCATTTATACTGGAAAAGAGCGAGATATTCTTGCTATTATCAGCCGTTGTGATGGCAATGAATATCAATTATTAAAAGATTATGCAGAAACAGCGAAAAAACTAGCGCAACAAGAAGTCAAAATCGGTTTGAATATTTTAGCTGACCGTGAAGATCAAGATGGTCGATTAAAACACTTATTTGATATGTTATTGCTCTTAAAACCTTATGTGTTGAATTTACAAACTTTCAACACTTATCAACAACAAGCGAAAGGTGCATAAAAAAATGTGTGAGTTATTTTAACTCACACATTTTTATTTGAATTGATTTCAAACTTACGGACGAATGCCTAATACATGGCAAATGGCATAAGTTAACTCAGAACGGTTTAAGGTGTAGAAGTGGAAATCTTTTACGCCTTCTTTTGATAACACTTTTACCATATCCATCGCAATGCTTGCCGCGACTAAGTTACGGGTGGTTTGATCGTCATCTAACCCTTCATACATTTTGCCCATCCAAGCAGGGATTTTCACATTCGTGATTTTTGCCATTTTCTGTAATTGTTTGAAGTTACTTACTGGCAAAATCCCCGGCACAATTTCTGCCTCAATACCAATCGTTGCGCAGCGATCGCGGAAACGTAAATAGCTATCTACATCAAAGAAAAACTGTGTAATCGCACGGTTAGCGCCCGCATCAATTTTACGTTTAAGATTGAGCAAATCTGCTTGTGCTGATTTCGCATCTGGATGCACTTCTGGATAAGCCGCAACCGAAATATCAAAATCCGCAACTTCTTTTAAAAGTGCAACTAAATCAGAAGCATAAAATGGTTGCTTAGCATAACCTGCTGGTTCATCACCACGCAAAGCAACAATACTACGAATCCCGTTATTCCAATAATCTTTCGCAATCTCACGTAATTCATCAGGGGTTGCATCAATACCGGTTAAATGTGGCGTTGCTGTAATGCCCGTTTCCGCCTGAATACGTTTTACTACTGAGTGAGTACGCTCACGCTCACCAGAGTTTGCACCATAAGTTACAGACACAAACTTCGGATGTAATGTTTTAAGACGATGAATAGAGTCCCATAGTAAGTTTTCCATTTTCTCATTTTTAGGTGGGAAAAATTCAAAGGAGACATTAATTTGTCCATTCAAATCTGCCACACTTTGGTTCAAAATATTAATTTCTCTTGCATAACTCATCGTCTTTTCTCCAATAATTTTGATAATGAAATGATCGTCTATTTGCCCGCATTATGCAAGTTGATATTTTTCACGTTTTACATGAATAAAATTCAACTAAATAATCTTTAATATGAGTCATATAAAACAACAAGCGGTCTGATTTTGCAAATTTTTTGCGAAAACCGACCGCTTGTCAGAATAAAAAAGCAGGCCTTTCGGCCTGCTAACGTGTGGAAATTAGGCAAGTTCTGCACGTAATTTTTTAGTCACATCTACCATCACTTTTAATTGCTCTACGGTTTCTGTCCAACCACGTGTTTTTAAACCACAGTCTGGGTTTACCCATAAACGTTCTTTTGGAATCACATTTAACGCTTTACGCAATAAGTGTTCGATTTCGTTTGCTGTTGGCACACGTGGGCTATGAATATCATACACACCTGGGCCAATGTCATTCGGGTAATTGAATTTCACGAAGGCATCTAATAAATCCATATCTGAACGTGAGGTTTCAATCGTAATCACGTCTGCATCAAGTGCTGCAATCGCAGGTAAGATGTCGTTAAATTCAGAATAACACATGTGTGTATGAATTTGAGTATCGTCTTGACAACCCATTGAGCTTAAACGGAACGCTTCACCAGCCCATTGTAAATAAGCATCCCAATCTGCACGTTTAAGCGGTAACCCTTCACGAATCGCTGGTTCATCAATTTGAATCACTTTGATGCCTGCTTTTTCTAAATCTAATACTTCATCAGAAAGCGCCACAGCAATTTGTTTACACACGGTTGAACGAGGAATATCGTTACGCACAAATGACCATTGTAGAATTGTCACAGGGCCAGTTAACATCCCTTTCATTACGCGGTTAGTTAAGCTTTGCGCATATTCAGACCAACGTACTGTCATTGGCGTTGGGCGAGTAACGTCACCAAAAATAACAGGTGGTTTCACACAACGTGAACCGTAGCTTTGTACCCAACCAAATTTTGTGAAAGCAAAACCATCTAATAATTCACCAAAATATTCCACCATGTCGTTACGTTCAGCTTCACCGTGAACAAGTACATCAAGATCTAGGTCTTCTTGTTGACGAACCACATACTCAATCTCTTTTCTCATTGCTGCTTCGTAATCTTCAAGTGAAAGCTCACCTTTCTTAAACGCTGCACGCGCATGACGAATTTGTAAGGTTTGTGGGAATGAACCAATTGTTGTCGTTGGTAAAACAGGTAAATTTAACCACGCATTTTGTTGTGCAATACGCTCTGCAAATGGTGATTTACGTTGATCTGCATTAGCCGGTAAATTCGCTAAACGTTCAGCCACTTCGGCTTTGTGGATCACTTTGCTGCTTGCACGCGCATCTGCTGCTGCTTGGCTATCATCTAACTCAGCACGCACTGCATCACGACCTTGATTTAAAGCTTGTTTTACCACATTTAACTCGCCAACTTTTTGTAAAGTAAATGCTAACCAGCGATATAAATCTGGATTTTTCTCTTGTAATTGCGTTTCAACTGCTAAATCATATGGGGTATGAAGCAATGAACAGCTTGGAGCAACCCATAAACGCTCACCGAATTTCGCTTTTAACGGTTCAAGTACGTCTAAAACTTGGTTTAAATTCGCACGCCAGATATTACGACCTTCAATAACGCCTGCTGAAAGAACTTTTGTGTAATCTTCAAATGCACTTAATTGTTCTGGCGCTCTCACTAAATCTAAATGTAAGCCATCAACTGGTAAGCGTTTTAAAAGTGCCGCATGTTCTGCAACTGAACCAAAATAGGTTGCTAATAAAATTTTAGCATTCACTTGGCTTAATTGCGCATAAACGCCTTCGTAAGCAGCCACCCATTCAGCCGGTAAATCTAAAGCCAGTGCTGGCTCATCAATTTGAATCCATTCCACACCTTCGGCTACAATCGCAGCTAAAATAGCCTGATAAACTGGAACTAATTTCGCTAATAAATCAAAGCGGTTGAAGGCTTCCCCTTTCTCTTTTCCTAACCATAAGAAGGTTAATGGGCCAACAATCACCGGTTTAACAGTTAAGCCTAATGCTTTTGCTTCACGAATTTGGTTGACATAATGAGTAGGATTTGGTTTAAATTCAGTATTTGCATGGAATTCTGGTACAAGGTAGTGATAGTTGGTATCAAACCATTTTGTCATTTCGATGGCAAACTGCGCTTTGTTACCGCGTGCTAACTGGAAATATTGATCAAGTGTTAAATTTTGGCTATCGAATCCAAAACGAGCAGGAATTGCACCGGTTGCAACTTGTAAATCTAAGATATGATCGTAGAAAGTAAAATCGCCTACTGCCACAAAATCAACATGACTTGCTGCTTGGTTTTGCCAGTTTTTCTCGCGTAATACTTTAGCAATATCTAATAAATCTTGTTCGGCTAATTCTTTACGCCAATAACGTTCTTGTGCAAATTTTAATTCGCGTTTTGCACCAACGCGTGGAAAACCTAAAATGTGGGAAGTAGTATGTAATGTACCCATGATGATAACTCCTATGATCTTTATAATTTTCTAAAATACAGAGGTTTAGCACTTCGCTAAACGGCTTGAGGAGATAATCATACTTTTTACAATATTATGCAAACTCATAATTTTCAAATTAAACATGAATTAAATTCATAAATATAAAATATCTTTATTAAACTGAAAAGTTGAGCTTTACACTTTCAAATTAGATATTTAAAATAGCGATATTTTAAAAGCGCCCTTAAGCTGATTTAAGGGTGGTTCAGTATCCGTAAAGAAGTAAAAATAGCTTCTTGCCCTAAACCACGAGGTTTCTATGTTAAAGCTTTTTCGTATTACTGGCTTTATGCCTTACCTTGCGATTATGTTTTTAAACGCAAGCGTCGATTTAGCCCATAAAATTACGATTCAAAACGTTTTATTAAAGAGTTTTGAAGGCGATACCCAAACGATTTTAACTGCACTGGTCAATACCATGATCTTGTTGCCGTTTATCTTTTTATTTTCGCCCTCTGCATTTTTAAATGAAAAATTTTCACGCACTAATGTGATTCGTTACAGCAGTGTGGCCGCCGTCGTCATTAGCGCACTGATTTGTTTATGCTATTTCAGTGGCCAATTTTATTGGGCATTTGGATTAACATTAGTGCTCGCCGCACAAAGTGCGATTTACTCTCCGGCAAAATACAGCATTATCAAATCTATTGTCGGTTCAGAAAAATTAGGGATGGCAAATGGTGTCATTCAAGCCCTTACCATTGTGGCAATCCTATTCAGCTCTTTTGCCTTCTCTTTCTATTTTGAGCAAGACTACGCGGCTTCAACAGACCCAAATGTTGTGCTTCAAAGTGTCTCTTTAATTGGAGTGGCATTGGTTGTACTCAGTACTTTAGAAGCTTTATTTGCTTGGCGCATTCCGTTTTATCCACAAGAAACCGAACAACAAGCGGTCTTTTCTGCGAAAAAATATGCAAAATTAAGCTATCTACGTGAAAACGTTAATGCTTTACGTGCCGATAGTAACATTTGGTTAAGCATTATTGGGTTAAGCCTGTTTTGGGGTGTTTCTCAAGTTGTAGTAGCAGCATTTCCAGCTCACTATAAAGCGAATTTTGGTTCAGATAACGCGCTTGTGATTCAAGGTATTTTAGCGATTAGCGGTGTAGGGTTAATTCTAGGCTCTTACATTGCAGGAAAATGGTCTGATTATCATATTGAACATGGTATTGTTCCAATCGGTGCATTAGGCCTCTTCTTCTCATTGTTAGGTTTAACCCTTTCTGGTACGAATACAGGTTTATCATTATGCTCTTTTGGTTTCGGCTTTTTTGGTGGGTTATTTATTGTGCCACTGAATGCAACGATTCAATTCTTAGCCAAAGAAGAAAGTAGTGGTCGCATTATGGCAGGCAATAACTTCATCCAAAATATCTTCATGGTTGGCTTTTTGCTATTGAGCATGCTGTTAGTCAGCTTACAAGTTTCTACCACCGGACTATTCTTCTTTACGGCATTAGTTTGTTTAATCGGTAGTTTCTTTGCTATTTTGCAATTACCTCATTTATTTGCCCGCTTGTTAATGCTACCTATCGTTAAAGCCAGCTACCGTTTCCATGTTGATGGCTTACGTAACCTTCCACAAACAGGTGGCGTGTTAATGCTTGGCAACCATATTAGTTGGATTGACTGGATGATCTTACAAGCAGCCAGCCCACGTGCGATCCGTTTTGTAATGTACCGCCCAATTTATAACAAATGGTATTTGAAATGGTTATTTAAATTCTTCCGTGTTATTCCAATTGGTGCTGGCGCAAGCAAAGAATCGATTCAAGCCATTCGTGCTTGTTTAGAGAAAGGCGAAGTTGTTGCATTATTCCCTGAAGGTCATATCAGCTATAACGGACAAATTAACGAATTCCAAAAAGGCTTTGAACTTATTTTAAAAGGTCTTGAAAATGTGGCAGTGATGCCGTTCTACTTACGCGGTTTATGGGGCTCAAGCTTCTCTCGTGCCGATAACTTCTACAAACGCATGACTAAACGCCAAGGTAAACGCGAAATTTTGGTCGCATTTGGTCCAGTTGTGGATGCTTCTGTCGATGCAGCAACTATGAAACAAAAAGTCGTTGAACTCTCGTTCAGCGCGTGGGAACGCTTTATTAACCGCCAAAAACCATTGCAACATCACTGGTTAGATCAAGCGAAAAGTCAGCTTCTTAAAAGCTGTGTGGCTGATGCACAAGGCATGGAACTAAATAACCTGAAATTTATTACTGGTGTATTGGTATTTGTGAAAAAACTCAAAAACGTGTTGAAAAATGACAAACACGTTGGGGTGTTATTACCAAGTTCTGCCGTCGGGGCAATGGTAAACATGGCACTATTTGTCATGGGTAAAGTGCCAGTTAACCTAAACTACACGTTAAGCCAAGAAAGTATGCAAAAAGCTTTAGCAAAAGCGAATATTAGCCACATTATCACTTCAGAGAAATTCTTAAATAAACTGAAAGATAAAGGGTTCGATTTTGCAGAAGTATTAGGCGATAAAGCCATTTTTGCAGAAAATTTAGCAAAAATGACCGCTCGCAGTACGAAAATCAGTGCATTACTTACCGCCTTATTGATGCCAGCATCGTTAATGAAACTCTGCTATTTTGCAGACACCACACTTAACGATACCGCCACTATTCTATTTAGTAGTGGAAGTGAAGGGGATCCGAAAGGCATTGAGCTCAGTCACAAAAACTTGTTAACCAACATTAAGCAAGTGAGCGAATTATTAAATTTCAAACACAATGATGTGATTTTAAACTCTTTACCTATTTTCCATAGCTTTGGATTAACGGTCACCACGTTAATGCCACTTTGCGAAGGGGTTAAAATGGTTAGTTGCCCAGATCCAACCGATGGGGCAACTATCGGCAAAATGGCGGCGCGTCATCATGTTAGTATTTTGTTTGGTACCTCGACTTTCTTCCGCTTATACAGCAAAAATAAAAAGTTGGATCCGCTCATGTTCCAACAAGTCCGTATGGTAATTGCAGGTGCTGAAAAATTAAAATCTGACGTGCATGAAGCTTTCCGCCTTAAATTCGGGCTAGAGATTTATGAAGGTTATGGCGCAACAGAAACCGCACCGGTTGCTTGTGTCAACATGCCGAATATGTTAGATCCAGATACACTAAATAGCTTTACATTTAGTAAAACTGGCTCTGTTGGCTTACCACTTCCTGGCACGGTTATTAAAATTGTGAATCCAGAAACCTTAGAAGAATTAGCAACGGGTGAAGATGGCTTAATTCTTATCGGTGGTGGGCAAGTCATGAAAGGCTATTTAAATGATCCTGAGAAAACCGATGATGTCATTGTTGAGATTGATGGTGTTCGCTATTACAAAACCGGCGATAAAGGTCATATTGATGCACAAGGTTTTATTACCATTGTGGATCGCTATTCTCGCTTTGCTAAAATTGGCGGAGAAATGATTAGCCTTGGTGCTGTTGAAGAAGCACTTTTACAAGTCTTCGGCGATGAAACCCAATTTACTGCCACAAGCATTAGTGATGAGAAAAAAGGCGAATCTGTGGTCTTATTGGTGAAATCAACCTTAGATTTAGCTGAGATTAAAGCGAGAATTAAAGCCTCTAGTTTAGTCCCGATTATGCAGCCAAGCGAAGTGTTGCTAGTAGAAGAAATTCCACTGTTAGGCTCAGGCAAGGTCGATTTCAAAGGGGCAAAACAATTAGCACAAAAATTATTAACGCAAGCGGTCTAATTTTTAAGGCAATTTGCAAAAGTCTTTTAAAAAGACAAGGAGAAAGCATGATATTTAAAATGAGTTGGCAACGCTATCTTAGTATCATTTTCTTGGCATTTGGCGTCGGTCAGTTAGGGCTGGCGCTAATTAGCTGGGTGGCGGCAAACTGGCAACACTGGAGTATCTTCCAAAAATTATATAGCGTACAGGCACTCGTCGTCCTGTTAATGTTAGTTACCCAATATGGCATTTATCGCTCACGTAATAATCTCGTTGCCAACAAAAACTGGTTGAGTCAATTTTCGTCCTTGCTGTTGGCAGTGAGTTTTGGTGGGCTATTTGCGTTATTTGGACAAAGCTATCAAACTGGCGCTGACATTTGGGAATTATTTGCCCTATGGTCACTCGTACAACTGCCATTGCTTTTCTACTTTGCCAATATTGGTTCAGCAATTTTGTTTATCTGCACGCTGAATTTGGCTCTACTCTTTTTCCTAGAATATAACTTTATTCCGACTTTACGTTGGTCGAATAATCTAGATTGGTCTGTACGCTTTGTCTCTCAATTACCAGTAGCTTTACTCAATCTTGTAATTATTGTTATCTGTGAACGTTGGGGGCATCTGCTTAACGATCACCACCGTACAACCGCAAGATTTGCCAACATTGCTTTAATCCTTTCTTGGTGCAGAGTTGTCATTTTCGGTATAGATGAAAACACTCTAGCTATCACTATACTGGTTTATGCTATCGGTTTTATTTACTACTTTGTTCGCCGAGATATCTTACTAGCCGTACTCTATTTCATTGGTATGATTGGGATGGGTGATACATGGATAATCATGAGTTCGAGCGACTTTACTGGTGGGCTTCTTAGCGCAATTCTCTGCACATTATTTGCGTTTTGGCTTTTGATTGTTTATGGACGGAATTATTACTTAAAAAGCCAACCTGAATTAGCCGATCACTGGGCATTTAATTTGGGGTCTAGCATTATTTTGATGTTCGTCACGATACTTGTGCTTGTGTTCATGTGGTTTGCATTTCAGGATTTTTATGCACTATGGGTAGGGGCATTCATTTTTACTGCGTTAGGAACAAGATACTTTTTCAATAAAGGCTATATTTATGCGGTTTCCTTAGGCTTAGGGCAAGCTCTCGCTATGTTTGCCACTTTAGGGATGGAACTGAGTGTATTGAGTGAAGTATCTGGGCCAATGCTTTTAGTCAGTGTGATTTATACTGGATTTTTCTTTATTTTCGCACTGCCACAATGGCTACGCATACTTTCATTAGCGACGAGCATTTATTGTTTCTTTTACTCAACAATATATCACTTGGCAGTATTAGAGTTAGAGTGGTTATCTTTTAATTTTTATTTTATAACCGCCTGTCTCTTAATAATTTGCATGAGTTTTATTTGGTTATCTCTAAATTCAGCACGCCAACAAAGTCGTATTATGGCGCTTGCATGGGGGATATTACTGTATTTTGCCGCAAGCGAAATTTGGACTACCCATCTAATGTACTACAGCTCAATGGAATTAAGTGAACTCTCACAAGATGATTTCATTAAAATGCTGTTTAGATTTTTTATGCCAAGCCAATGGAATGATTTCACCATAAGTTTTATCTTCTATTGGGGCATCTTTATCTGTTGTCTGGTGGCGTTAGTCTACCGAGTCTATCAGCAAGGTTTTGATGGCGTTAAAGCAACAAAATTGATTTTCGCAATGGTGCTGCTTACGGTTGTTTTACTCATTACCAGAGTGTGGTGGCCAATCTATTTACTCTTTATCGCCTATTTTATGCCAAGCCGCGCATTGTTAGGTTTTTGTGTCTTAATGCTCATGCATAATTGGCTATGGAGATTCTATTACTACGAGCCATTGCCATTTGATTACAAAGCACTGATGTGCCTTGCAGTAGGTTTAGTCAGTCTATTTTGTTATTTACTGGTACGCGAAGCACCACAAACAGAAACCAATGAGGAACAAAACGCAATAAAATCAGGAAAAGTGAAGTTCGCTTACCTTGTGCTGTTAGTGTTAACTGGTGGCGTATTAACCAGTGTAAATATGAAAATGATGCAATATAACGCAGTGCTAAATGAGGGAGAATCGGTTATTTTAGAAATTGAACCGATTGATCCGCGTTCATTATTGCAAGGCGATTACATGGTGCTCAACTATACAATATTAAATAACATTGAACGCCAAGATGATTTTCCGAAAAAATTCTACGCATTGATTCAGCGCAATGAACAAGGCATTGTAGATATCTGTCGGATGAGTGATACCGTCCCAACCGATTTTAGTGGTTGTGCGCCAAATGTGTATCTCCCACTGAAAACGGATGGCTGGCAAACTCGCCTACCAAGCCAAGATTATTTCTTCCCAAGTGGCAAAGAGAAATATTACAGCACAGCGGCTTACGCAGAATATCGTTTTAAAGACGGTGTGCTATTACTGGCTCGTTTATTAGATGAACACTTGAAACCTTTAACGCTGGAATCTGTAACAGCCGAAAAAGAAAAAGGGGAAGAGAAAGAAGAGTAAAAAAAACAAGCGGTCAAATTTTTGGGGGCAGATCACTTTTCCTTTCATTTTTATTTTCCCTAACAGATCTGTATAATATTTACCCTTTGAATATAAACGATTGAAGGAGGAAAGCATGATAAAACTGGATACTTTACCGCAATTTTTGCGTAATAAAGTCGAGGAAAATGATGCTTTTGGTCTTGTGGAAGGGCTGTGTCAATTATTACGTAGTAGCCCTACAGAAAAAATTTCTCCAACCTTGCATTTTTTTAAGTTTATCTTAAAGAACGATAAAGAATTAGGCTGTTCTGTTTCGAAATTATTATGTGGTTGGTTATGTGGTTTACGTCTTTACCCATTGTTTATTAGTAGTGGTATTCTTACGCGTGGCGGTTTTGGGCAAGAAATGAAAACGCGTATTTATGAGCGTTTTAACCCCTCTTTTAAAGATATTAATGATTTACGTGATATTTTTTATTTATTGTTTAGCGATAAAAATGATGCGCGCTGGATTGATGCCGTTCCTTTAAAAACGTGGCGAGGCTTATTTGGCGTTTTAACTCGTTATACAGAACAAAAAGATCGTGAACGTTTAAAAAATCATATTGAAAGTGAAGGGCTATTTGCCATAGAGATGCTTTCAATTTGGATTGCGGCTGAAGATATGGATCCTGAGCTGATGCGAATGGAGCCCTCTCTGTTGAATGCTGATTCCCCTTTTGTCGCATTACACCATGAAGTGGTGAATTGGTTACAGGCGCGCCGACAATCAACCGTTTTTGATGATAGTCATTTGCAGGTAATGTTTAGCCAATGTAAAAAATTGGTTGAGCGTTTGCAAAAACGTGGGGCAGTGGTCGGTTCTTCTTTAAATACGGCTTATTTATTGGAGCGTCTTTCTCAGACTTTAGAACGATTAGAAACCTTGATGGCGATTTTTGTTTCAAATCGCTATTTACCACGCCGAATATTGTTATTAATCGGCTGTTTTGCTCGCGCTGCAGCAGAAAAACATAGCATCACCCGATTATGGAAACAAAGCTCAAGATTAATTGCTCGTAGTGTTACGCAGAATGCTGGAGACCACGGCGAGCATTACATTACTCGAGATAAAAAAGAGTACTGGGCAATGTTTTATTCTGCGGCAGGTGGTGGTGTATTAATTGCACTGATGGCGCTATTTAAAATCTATCTAGGTAGCATTATTGATGATAAAGTCTGGAAAGGGATTGCCGAAGGCTTAAATTACGGCTTAGGTTTTATGGTGATCTTTATGTTGCATTTTACGGTAGCGACGAAACAGCCAGCCATGACAGCAGCCCGTTTTGCTGAGGCCGTCGAGAAAACGCCTCAAGGTAAAACCGTCAATATGAAATTAGCTCAGTTATTAGTGGATGTATTTCGCTCTCAAAGTATTGCGGTGCTAGGTAATGTTCTCATTGCGATGGGCTTAGCGGCATTGATTGCGTTTGGTTACCAATATAAAACAGGTGAGCCGTTGATGAATGTCGATCAAATCGCTTATCAGTTACATAGCATTGATCCTTTCGCAGGAACCTTATGGTTTGCAGCCATTGCGGGAGTATGGTTATTCTGCTCTGGGATTATTTCGGGCTATTTTGATAACCGCAGTAATTATTTGAATATGCGCATGCGTTTAACCCAACATCCGTTATTGAAAAAAATAATGTCTGAGAAATCTCGCGTTAAATTTGCTAATTATATACATGAGAATTATGGCTCGCTTATCGGTAACCTTTGTTTTGGTATGTTGCTTGGGATTACGGGTGTAGTGGGTTACTTAACGCACCTTCCGTTAGATATTCGTCATGTGGCATTTTCATCTGCGAATGTAGGCTATATTGCTGTGAGCGGACAATTCACCTATTCATTGCTTTTACAATGCATTGGTTTTGTATTGTTGATTGGTTTAGTGAATTTAATTGTCAGTTTTTCATTAACACTTTGGGTTGCACTGCGTTCTTTGAATGCGGAAATTGATAGCTGGTGGCCAATTTGGCATGAAGTTTGCCAAATTGTGAAAAAACGACCATTGAGCTTATTTCTTCCAGTTCAATTAGATAAATAATCGTCTAAGTGATCTGCCCCCAAAAAGTTGGACAGGTTAGTTAACTTAAATATTGAGCTCGGTATTGCACTGGGCTCAATCCTTTGAAAGCAAGTTTAATTCGTTTTTGGTTGTAATACACTAAATATTCTTCAATTTCAGCCTGTAATTCAGCGATTGAATGATAACTCCGTGAGTAAAAACACTCTGATTTTAGTATCGCAAAAAAACTTTCAATCACCGCATTATCGTAGCAAT
>NZ_ALJP01000003.1:0-170151 GCF_000287615.1 Haemophilus sputorum HK 2154 | reverse complement strand
GCGGTTGCTGAGCTTTCAGCTGCGGTTGCTGATGAATCTGCTGCTGTTGCTGATGAGCCTGCTGCTGTTGCTGATGAATCTGCTGCAGTTGCTGATGAACCTGCTGCTGTCGCTGATGAACCTGCTGCTGTCGCTGATGAACCTGCTGCTGTCGCTGATGAACCTGCTGCGGTTGCAGATGAACCAGCTGCTGTTGCTGAAGAACCTGCTGCTGTTGCTGAGCTTGCTGCTGCGGTTGCTGAACTTGCTGCTGCTGCTACTGCGCCTTCAATCTTACCTAAGTTAGTATTAACAACTTCGCTCGCTGCTTTTGCAGTTGATTCTGCTGCTGTTGCTGTTGAAGCTGCTGCTTTTGCAGTTTCGTTTGTTTGATCTAATTGTTTGGTTACAGAATAAAGTTGTGAACCATTGATCGCTTCAGTTGAAGTATCAGAAATATTACCTGCTGCAACATTGATCAATTTGCGCTCATTATCTACTGCACCAACGCTTACAAAGCTACCTTTACCTGAAACAGTACCTTTAAAGCCACTATAAGTTAAATTACCTACAGTTGCTGAAGTTACATTTTCAACAGTATGAGAACCCGTAGTGGTTGAATGGTTGCCTAAAACAACGGCATTATCAAAGCCTTCTGCAACTTCAACACCATTACCAATTACAGTTGTGCCGTTTGCTTTGACTTTATTGTTATGACCAATAACCGTATTATTTTGTTTACCATCGGCGATGTTATTTTCCACACCAATCGCAATAGTATTACGAGTGCTATTACCAACTAGGTTGCGTACACCTAAAGCCGTACCATTTTCTGCATTTTCACCCACCCAAGTGTGAGCACCTACAGAAGTACCATTTACAGTGCTGTTATCTACACCTGCGTAGTAACCTAATGCTGTGCCGTTATTTGTGTTTGGACGAACATAGCTTCTTGCACCCACTACAGTTGCATTTAATGAGTTCGTGCCAGCTGCAGAGTATTGACCTACAACTGTCGCATTTTGGGCACCTGTATCTACTACAGAGTTAGAACCTAACAGTGTTGCATTTTTTGTACCAGTACGGACTGAACTATTTGCACCAACCACAACGGCGTCAGCACTCGCTGCTGAAGCAGTGTACCCCATCGCAATCGCGTTAGATGCATCGCTTTCAGTACTTGCGTACATACCCGCTGTAATAGAATTTGGGGCCTGTGCCGAACCTGGTGAATTAACTGTACCACCATTATCATTTGAATACGTAGGTGCATCAGCATCTATATCCTCAACAGGACGATTTACATGAAAATAGCTATTAGTAGACTCTTTAGCTAAATTTAATGCCTGGGTTGCGTTAAGATCTGCTGCTTTTGCAATAGATTCCGCATCTCTTGCCATACTTTTCGCTATAACTGCATCTTGTTTTGCATCATTTGCAGTAGTTTGCGCTGCACCTGCGGCTGTTTTAGCCTCGTTTGCAGTAGTTTGCGCTGCACCTGCGGCTGTTTTAGCGTCATTTGCTGTGGTTTGCGCTGCACCTGCGGCTGTTTTAGCGTCATTTGCAGTAGTTTGCGCTGCACCTGCGGCTGTTTTAGCCTCATTTGCAGTAGTTTGTGCTGTACCTGCGGCTGTTTTTGCCTGATTTGCAGTGGTTTGCGCTGCACCTGCCGCTGTTTTAGCGTCATTTGCAGTAGTTTGCGCTGTCGCTGCCGCTGCTTTGGCTTGATCAGCAGTAGTTTGTGCTGTACCTGCGGCTGTTTTTGCCTGATTTGCAGTAGTTTGCGCTGCACCTGCCGCTGTTTTAGCGTCATTTGCAGTAGTTTGCGCTGTCGCTGCCGCTGCTTTTGCTTGATCTGCAGTAGTTTGCGCTGTACCTGCGGCTGTTTTTGCCTGATTTGCAGTGGTTTGCGCTGCACCTGCCGCTGTTTTAGCGTCATTTGCAGTGGTTTGTGCTGTCGCTGCCGCTGCTTTGGCTTGATCTGCAGTGGTTTGCGCTGTCGCTGCAGCAGTTTTCGCTGCTGTTGCAGTGCTTGCTGTTGCATTAACTGCAGTAATCACGTGATAAAGCTGCGAACCGTTAATTGCATCAGTAGAAGTTGCACTAATTGAACCTGCTGCCACATATTGAATTTGACGTTGGTTAGTTGCATTACCTACCGCTACAGTACCAGTACCAGTACCAGCACCGTTGTTACCAACTTCAGTTGTTCCACTAATTTTGATTGAGGTTAATGCATTTTTAGCACCGCTTGTTGAGCCAGCACCTAAAGCGACATCTTGTGCATTTGCTGCTTTTGCATCTTTACCTAAAGCAACAGCGCCTGCTGCAGTAACATTTGCATTTTGACCTAGCGCAACCGCACCTGCCGCAGTAGCATTCGATGCTGAACCAATAGCAACTGCATAATCTGCCGAAGTATTCGCATTCGTACCTACAGAAATACTTTCTTGCCCACTAGCCTTAGCATAACGGCTGGCCGCTAAAGAAAATGAACCCGTTGCTTGCGCGCCTAAACCAACAGCAACAGCACTATCTTTACCCGCAACGGTATTACGACCTAATGCGATGGCGTTATCTTCTGTTGTTGATACATTAGCATTACGACCAATTGCAAGACCAAAGTTGCCAGATACGTTTGCCTCGCGACCAATAGCAATACCGCTTTCTTTATTAGCCTTCGCAGTCATACCCATAGCGATAGTATTTTCGCCAATTGTTTTAGCGCCAAAGCCCATAGCAATAGCATTATTACCTTGTGAGGCACCTGCTGAATCATTAACTGTCGCACCAGTACCAATTGCAATAGCATTATTACCTTTTGAGCCACCAGTTGGACCGTTAACTACCGCACCAGTACCAATTGCAATAGCATTATCTGCCCATCCTCCAACAGTACTGCCCGAGCCCATAGCAACACCAGCTATCGCACCATTGACGGAATTTTTACCAATCGAAATCGCTTGAAAGTTTGATGCATTCGCATTTGTACCTAATGCTACGCTATCAATATAGCCGCCTCTTGCATTAGAACCAATTGCTGTTGAGTTAGTACCATTTGAAACTGATGAAACACCGATTGCAATCGCTTGAGTACTGTTTGTGGTAGCCGTTGCATCTTCACCAATTGCAATACCTTTTTCACGTTCAACAACAGAATTTCTACCAATCGCAATAGATGCATCTGCTTTTGCATTAGCTAAAGTACCAATTGCAGTAGAATTTCCTGCATTTGAGGATGCTGCTGTACCGAATGCAATCCCTTGGTTACTAGTTGCCGTAACAGTTGCCCCATTACCAATGGCGATACCCTGTTCACGTTGAACATTCGCATTCTGACCAATCGCAACTGCAGAAATTCCGTTTGCATTAGCAAAACCACCGATTGCAGTCGCATTCGTAGCTGTTGCGTTTGCAAATCCACCTTGCGCAATTGCAAAATCAGCCTCAGCATGAGCATCAGAACCTACAGCAACAGATTTAACAGCTGTTGATTTTGTAGCAATACCTAAGGCAACACTATTATCTCCAGTGCCAGTAGCTGCACGCCCAATAGCAACACCACCTTTGTTAGCGTCTGAGCTTCTACCTATCGCAATAGAACCTGTACCTGTCGAAGTACCGCCCGCGATAGCAGTTAGATGATTACCATTATCACCAACTATTTGGTTCATGCCTCCAGCAGTAATCGCATTCGCCTGCCCCGCAACCCCTAAGGTTGCTAACGCAATAGCGCTTAATTTAAACAATTTATTGGCAGTACTTGTTACTGAAGAAACAGAAGCATCAGATGAGGATTTCACCGCTCCTCTCGCCAATTCGGAAGTAACAACCAACGACTGGGTCGTTTTATTCCAAATAACCTTAAAAATCTTGTTCATGAGATTCCTTATATTTTAAAAATCACAAATTATTCATTATGTATGAATACACACACATTTGTTAAAAATGCGTTATAGACCCTATTAGGGGGCTCCCGATTATAGACCAAATTAAAAAAAAATTGAACTTTTAAAAAAATTTAAACCACACAAAAGAGAAAATTTAAAAACACCTTTAAAATCAAAGCGTTACGAACGCTTCATCAGTTTACCCTTAGTGAAAAATTCACTCCAAAAGCTAAAAAAATAGCGTAAAGTGGTCGTACCTTACTCAAATTTACAAAAGTGTTTTTGTAAAAAATTTAGAAAACTTCACCGCTTGCAGTTTGTCTGAAAAAGCATTGCAGTAAAGATTGCAAAAATTTACTTATTTTCACTATGTGGAAATGCTTTTGTGATATGATGATATGCTGTTTTTAGCTATAAAGTTTGATATGAATATTCGTTTAACCGCCATTTTACTGATAATTGCGGCAGGACTAGGTAGCTGGTGGTATAGCCTGCAGCCAAAGGATGCCAACCCGTTAGATAACCTAATTAAACAACAAGGCACGCCAGACTATACGGGCGAGAAGCTTTCTACTGAAGTATTCGACCTACAAGGTAAGCCTCAATACTATGCCGAAGCGCAAGAAATTAAGCGTTTTGAAGAGACTGAATTGACTGAATTTGTGCGCCCATTAGTGAATTTGTTCGATAAAGAAAGTTCACAAAAATTATGGGAGCTTACCGCAAATCAGGCGGAAATTACCAAAGAGAAAATCTTAACGCTTTCAGGCAATGTAAAATTGAATGCGCTAGATAAAACTTCTCGCTTGCAACGTATTGAAACTGAAAAACTAATTGTGGATTTAAACACGCAAGATATTCAAACTGATGAAAGCGTGAAATCGACCGGTTTGGGCTTTACGACCACTGGCGTGGGGCTAAAAGGAAACTTAAAACAACAAGTGGCAACGCTGTTAAAAGATGTCAAATCTTTTATTGAGCCGACTGTCGTTCGTGAGAATAACGAACAGCCAACCCCATAATGATGAGGATTAACTAAGAATGTCTATGAAAAAATTTGCAATAAAATCTGCTTTTTTGACCGCTTGTCTTGCGATGAGCTTTTCAGCTTATGCGTTAAAAGGTGACACCGATCAGCCAATTAACATTGATTCTGGCAGCCAATCTTTAGATATGAACAGTAACACCGTTATTTTTAGCGATGGCGTTTCTATTACTCAAGGCTCTATTAAAGTAAATGCCAGCAAAGTCACGATTGTTCGCCAAGAAGGCAAAAAAGAAACCTTAGATGCGACGGGGTCTCCAGTGACTTTCCAACAAACGTTAGATGATGGTAAGCCTGTGAATGGCAAAGGCAACAGTGTGCATTACGACTTAAATAGCGAATATTTAATTCTGATTGGGAATGCGGAACTGAAACAGTTAGACAGCAAAATTCAAGCTGAGCGCATTACTTATGATGTAAAAAAACAACAGTTAAAAGCTACTAGCGGTGGTAAATCTCGTGTGAAAACGGTGTTAATTCCAAACCAATTAAACAATAAGAAAAAATAAGGGCAAATATGGCGACTCTTTATGCGGAACACTTAGCTAAGAGCTATAAAAATCGTCAAGTGGTAAAAGATGTAAGCTTGGCAGTCAATACTGGCGAAATTGTCGGACTATTAGGTCCGAATGGTGCGGGTAAAACCACTTCGTTTTATATGGTGGTGGGTTTAGTTCGTCACGATAATGGTGTGGTGCGCATTGATAATGAAGACATTAGTTTGCTCCCTATGCACGACCGCGCTAAACAAGGGATCGGTTATTTACCGCAAGAGGCTTCTATTTTCCGCCGTTTAACCGTGTATGAAAACTTAATGTCCGTGCTACAAATTCGTAAAGATTTAACCAATGCCGAACGTAAAGCTCGCGCCGATGAGTTAATTGCTGAATTTCGTATTGAACATATTCGCGATAGTTTAGGGCAATCACTTTCTGGTGGTGAACGTCGTCGTGTAGAAATTGCGCGCGCTTTAGCTGCAAACCCGCAATTTATTTTGCTTGATGAACCTTTTGCTGGGGTTGACCCAATTTCGGTGATTGATATTAAAAAGATTATTGTTAATCTAAAAGAACGCGGTTTAGGTGTGTTAATTACTGACCATAATGTGCGTGAAACTTTAGATGTTTGTGAGCGCGCTTATATTGTGAAAGACGGGCATATGATTGCAACAGGCACCCCAAATGAGATTTTAAATAATCCATTAGTGAAAGAAGCTTATTTAGGTGAGCAATTTAAGTTGTAAATTTTTATTATTATGTTATTAACTGAATTTTTAACTGCGGAGAATATCCATTTGGATACGCCCGCCTCTTGTAAAAAACGTGCATTAGAAATTGCTGGAAAACTGCTTGCCGATGCGATGCGCAAACAGCTTTCAGAAGAAATTGATAGCGATGAGGCTTGCCCTATTGCTTGTTTTGATGCGCTTTTAAAACGAGAAAAATTAGGCTGTACCGCTTTAAATAATGGTGTGGCAATGCCACACGCTAAACTGGCGAATGCTTGTACACAATCGCTTGAAAAACCGATTGCAGTATTCCTTAAACTAGAGCAACCTGTTGACTATGAAGCGCAAGATCGCAAAGAGGTGGATTTAATTTATGCTATCCTTTTTCCAGAGCAATCTTGTCATCACTATAAAGCGTATTTACCTAAAATCGCTGAAAAATTAAGTGATAAAAATATCATTAAACAAATCCGTACTGCTGAAACGGAAGAAGATATTTGGCAACTTTTCTGTTATTTAGATAATCAAGAAGAACAAGCTGAAAAAGCGGAAAAAACAGAAGAACAAGCCAACGAAAAAACAGAATAATAAATATTATACAAACACAATCATTTGAGGTCTTATGGAATTAATTATTATCAGTGGGCGTTCAGGCTCAGGGAAATCTGTTGCAATACATGCATTAGAAGATATGGGCTATTATTGCGTAGATAATATGCCACTTCCTCTTATTCCCCAACTAGCTGAATTTCTCGCTCAGACCAATAGCTCCGCGGTGATTAGTTTAGATATTCGTAATTTGCCGAATAATCCAAATGAAATTATCGACTTACAAACTCAACTAGAACATTACAACACAAAAATTATCTTTTTAGATTGTGAACGTAATACCTTGATTCGCCGTTATAGCGATTCTCGCCGTTTGCATCCGCTTTCAACAAAAGATCTTTCATTAGAAAGCGCGATTGATTTAGAAGATTCATTATTAGATCCGCTTATTCATCAAGCTAATCATATTATTGATACTACTCACCTTTCATCTCATGAATTAGCTGAAAGTTTACGGATGTTATTACAAGGCGCTAGCGTTAAGGAACTCAATATTGTAGTGGAATCTTTCGGCTTCAAATATGGCTTGCCGTTAGATGCAGACTATGTTTTTGATGTGCGTTTTCTGCCTAATCCGCATTGGAATCCTGAACTTCGTCCAATGACAGGGCTTGAACAACCTGTGATTGATTTCCTTGAACGCCAAACAGAAGTGCACCAATTTATCTACCATACTCGCAATTATTTAGAGCTATGGCTTCCGCAACTTGAACAAAATAATCGTAGTTACTTAACAATTGCAATTGGTTGTACGGGCGGAAAGCACCGTTCTGTATTTGTTGCCGAACAAATTGGGAAATATTTCGAAGCGAAAGGAAAAAAAGTTCAAATTCGCCATCGTAGTCTTGAAAAATATACAAAAAAGCATAAGCCAGACTAAAATCTACACAAATTTACCGAACTAATATGACAATTGCTTGTCCATTGAGGTACAATTATATTGCCGGTTGACGGCACTAACTTTATAAGGATTGAATTATGACTAAATTTACTAAAATCAGTGCAACTGCATTATTTGCATTATTTTTAACCGCTTGTGACAAACCAGCTAACAAACCAGCAGAAACTGCAGCACCAGAAAAAACACCAGCGGCAGCAACGCAAGAAAAAGCAGCCGCACCTGCTACAGAAGCAGCGAAACCTGCAGCAGCTGATGAAATGGCACAAGGTAAAGCTGATTTAGAAAAAGTACTTGCTTGGGATAGCCAAAACCAAGGTCAAATGGTTAAACTTCAACAAGAGTTACAAGCTAAAGCAGCATCTGGCGATCCAAAACAAATTGAAGAAGCAGTAAAAGGCTTTACTGCATATATTGATGATACGATTAAATCATTAGATTCACTTGATATTAAAAATGCACAAGTAGTTGACTTCCGTACTTTAGCGAAAGACGTTTTAGGTTTATCTCGAGATGTGATGGTTGATTCATTAAAAATTGCTTCAAACCCACAAGATGCAGATTTACAAAAAGGTCTTCAAACTAAAGTTCAAGACTTAATGCAAAAAAGCCAAAATCTTTTAAACTCACAAAATGAGTTAAAAACAAAATTTGGTATTAAATAATTTTAACTTTTCTTTTTTTAAAGGTTAGGTGATTGCCTAACCTTTTTTATCTTGGATGATTAAAGGTATAACGATGAAAAAATTCACTGCTCTAAGCACAGCTGCATTATTAGCGATTTTTTTAACCGCTTGCGATAAACCTGCAAGTCAAACAACAGAAGCTGCAACACCAGCAAAAGAAACTGCTGCGGCATCAACACCAGCAAAAGAAGCAGCAACATCTGCGCCAACAAAAGAAGCTGCACCAGCGCCAAAAGCAGATACAGGTGAACAAGATTACAAAACATTCCGCCAATGGAAAGCTGAACAAGAACTTGCAATTAACAGCGCATCTGAAGAAGCGATGAAAAAATTAGGCGAACAGGCTGATCCAAAAGTGATGCAAGAAACGCTTAACAAAGTGTTAATGGAACAAATTCAAGCTGTTAAAGCGAGCGCAGAAAAATTAGACATTCAAGATGAGAAAGTTAAAGCATTAAAAGATAAAACATTAGAAGTGTTAGCGCTTGGGCTAAAAATGATGGAAGCGACTGAAACTGTCGCAAAAAATCCAACAGAAGAAAGCCATAAAGCACTTGGTGAACTACAAACTCAACTCAATAAGCTGGCAGATGAAGGCCTAGCATTAGAATCTGAATTAACACAGAAATATGAACCTGCGCCAGCTCAACCTGCAACGCCTGCAGAACAGCCAGCAGCTCAGGCACCTTCTGCACCAGCAGAAGCGCCAAAAGCACAATAATTTTTCCTATTTAGGGGCGTATAATACGCCCCTTATATATTTTTAATTCCTTTAATAATCAGAAAAAATGGCATTAATTGAATATCATCCGCCACTTGAGCCTTTTTTAGATGAGGTTTATCGAGATAACCATATTTTAGTGATTAACAAACCTAGCGGTCTGCTCTCTGTTCCTGGCAATCGCCCTGAATATTTTGATAGTGCAATGACTCGCGTGCAGAAAAAATATGGTTTTACTGAGCCAGCCCACCGTTTAGATATGGCTACTAGCGGTATTTTACTATTTGCTTTAAGCAAAGCTGCAGAAAAAGAACTCAAACGCCAATTTCGCGAACGTGAACCGAAAAAACACTATATTGCTCTGCTTTGGGGAAAATTAGGCGAAAAAGCGGGCGATACGGGTGAGATGAATTTTCCACTGATTTGTGATTGGGAAAATCGCCCTCGTCAAAAGATTTGTTATGAACGCGGTAAAAAAGCAATTACGCATTATGAAGTCTTAGCGCATTTGCCAAACAATACAACGAGAGTGAAATTAACTCCAATTACTGGACGCTCTCATCAATTACGCGTCCATAGTTTAGCGCTAGGGCATCCTATTTTAGGCGATAAATTTTATGCCAATCCACTGGCAAAAAGTTTATCTCCCCGCCTTTGCTTGCATGCTGAAAGTTTAACAATTACTCACCCAATTACCGGTGAGCCGATGACATTTAGCGCTGCGCCTGAGTTTTAATTTGAGTTAATAACTGGCGATAATAGTCCCAAGCAAAATAACGACCAGGGTCGACTTTTCTTCCTGGAGATATATGCTGATGCCCGGTAATCCGCTCATCAACAATTTTCGGATAAGCTTGTTGAAGTTTATCCGTTAATTTTGCCAAACTTTCATATTGTGCTTGAGTAAATGGCTGATTATTCGAGCCTTCTAACTCAATACCAATCGAAAATTCGTTACACTTCTCTCTTCCTTCAAATATGGAAAGCCCTGCGTGCCACGCCATTTCATTAAAATTCACGTATTGCGTGATTTCACCTTGTCGGTTAATTAAACAATGCGCAGAAACACGTAAATCTTTGATTTCTTGAAAATAAGGATGCGCGGTCGGATCTAACTTACCTTGAAAGAAATCATCAATAAAATGCGCGCCAAACTGCTCTGGCGGCAAGCTAATATAGTGAATCACTAATAGCGAAATTTCAGTCCCTTCGGGACGGGCATTGAAATGCGGGGAAGGCACTTGCTTTTGATGAATCAGCGTACCGTTTTTAAGCGTTAAATCCATAAGCGTTTGTGATAAAATGGCTAAAATTAAACAAAACTAGAGAAAATTATGCTGAGCTATCGTCACAGTTTTCACGCCGGCAATCATGCCGATGTGCTCAAACACATTGTAGAGCTTTTGATTCTACAATCCTTACAACAAAAAGAAAAAGGCTTTTTATATTTAGACACCCACTCGGGCGTTGGGCGTTATAGCCTATTTAGTGCTGAATCTGAAAAAACAGGCGAATATTTAGAAGGCGTTGCCCGCCTTTGGGAACGTGATGATTTACCCGAAGAAGTGGCGCTTTATATTGATGCTCTCAAAAAAATCAACCGTGGTAATAAACTGAAATATTATGCAGGTTCGCCATTATTGGCTGTTAATCAGCTTAGAGCGCAAGACCGTGCCATTTTAACTGAACTTCACCCTAATGATTTTCCATTATTGCGCCAAGAGTTTGCCAAAATTGAAAATGTGCAAACCAAGCGTGAAAATGGTTTTCAACAATTAAAATCTGCACTGCCTCCGAAAGAACGCCGTGGTTTTATTTTAATTGATCCGCCTTATGAGCTTAAAGAAGATTACGAGTTAGTGGTTAAGGCTATTGAAGAAGGCTATAAACGTTTTGCGACCGGCATCTATGCGATTTGGTATCCAGTTGTGCTTCGCCAACATAGCAAACGTATTGTGAGAGGATTGCAAGAATCTGGTATTCGAAAAATCTTACAAATTGAGTTAGCTGTGCGTCCGGATTCTGATCAACGTGGCATGACCGCGAGTGGAATGATTGTTATCAATCCACCATGGCAGCTAGAAGCGCAAATGAAAAAAATTCTGCCTTATCTGACTGAAGTTTTAGTACCAGAAGGTACTGGTTCATGGACTGTTGATTGGATTACACCAGAATAATCACATAAAAAAGGGGAATACTCCCCTTTTTTCATTTCTGCAAGCGGGCTATTTTCTGCATTATTTTGCAAATCCCTTTAAAGGTATATTTTAGTCAAACAAATCCTGTTTAGTTGCTTTACGAAAACGTTTGTCATCTATTAGAATACCTTTACCGATCACCCCTAACAGGAAGCCTTATGCAATCTTACAAACATCAATTCATTGAATTCGCGCTAAGTCGTCAAGTATTAAAATTTGGTGAATTTACACTTAAATCAGGCAGAAAAAGCCCTTATTTCTTTAATGCAGGATTATTTAACACAGGAAAAGATTTAGCTAAATTAGGCGAATTCTATGCCCAAGCCATTCAAGCTGCCAAAATTGATTTTGACGTCCTCTTTGGCCCTGCCTACAAAGGAATTCCCATCGCAACAACCGTTGCTGTGGCACTTGCCAACCACTTTGATTTAGACAAACCTTGTTGCTTTAACCGCAAAGAAGCCAAAGATCATGGCGAAGGCGGCAATCTTATCGGCGCACCATTAAAAGGGAATATTTTGTTGGTTGATGATGTGATCACCGCAGGCACCGCAATCCGTGAATCCATGGCAATTATTGAGGCGAACCAAGCAAATCTAGCGGGCGTTTTCATCGCTTTAAACCGAAAAGAAAAAGGCAAAGGCGAACTTTCCGCGATTCAAGAAGTAGAACGTGATTATCACTGCCAAGTGTTTTCGATTATTGATTTTGATGACTTATTACAATTTATCGAAAAATCAACCGAATATGCACCATTTTTACCTGCAATGAAAGCTTACCGAGAAGAATATGGTGTTTAAAAAGCTCCTACAAGCGGTTGGGTTTTCTCTCTGTTTTGCAACCGCTTATGCTAATAATGAAACAACAGAAATAAAGCCAAGTGTGCTAAAACCCGTTCGCATGAGCAAAGCTGAGCTTGTGAACATTTGTCGACAAATTAGAAATGACTGCAAAGGAGAAGAACATTATCTCTATCAAAGTGACAATGGCGGTTATTATTATATCAACGATGTGCCGCAGTTTGTTATGCTGAATAAAACGGATAGTGGCTACGAAGTCGATACCATGTGGTATTTTGGTGACTATAAAAAGAATAAAAATCAGGAAAAAAGTTATAGCCACTCTCAAGAAGAACTTTCTTATGTGGGGCTAAAAATTCATCCAGCTTTCTATCCAATTCATGATGACGACAGTGTCATTGCTCTAAAACGTACTTTTTATAAACCACTTTCTGAAGGGGAATCTGTTTCTGAAATTGTCGATTTTATAGACTTAAAGCATTATGGCGAATATGAAGTCGTGCTTGAAAACATTCCTTTTTATCAATACGAGAAAAAGCGTGCTTGTTTTAATACAGAAGAATATAAAAATAGCCCACATTGCTATGATGAGTTCAGTCGTATTTTACAAATAAAATTTCACCGAAACGAACCAGCCGCGGACAATAATGCACAATCGCCCTCTATATATGAAAATAATTTTAAATGGGAATTACTTTACACCGATAAAATTTGGCCCGCTCATCAAGCCAAAAGCGAGCAAAAAGTGATACACAAACCCTCGCTTTTTGTGAGCCCCTATCAAAAAGCGATTTTAGAATGGCCTACCGAAGATGGCGCTCAATAATTTGGAATCACAATGATGGCCTACCCTATTATCAGTGGGGCTTGAGCTATACTACAACCATTTGGAAAGCGGGGGGTTCTGATAAGATGAAAACAAAAGAAATTTCACCTGTTAAATGGGTAAGACCATTTGAGAAATAAGAATAATTAGAACGTTTATCGCAAATTTTTCATCAAAAAAGACCGCTTGCAAGCGGTCTTTTTTCTTCAATTTTTGACTAAATCCAGCCAACCTGTTTTAAAAGGAATAATCCCACATTAGTGCTAATGACTGAACCAATAGTAGTGAGTCCAATTAAATTCGCCGCGCCAGTACCATTGCCACCATAGGCACGAGTCATTGCATAAACGGCTGCGGCAACTGGTGCGGATGCGGTTAAGAAAATAATACCTAACTGAATCGGGGAAAGTTGGAAAATCCATTTGCCCAGAGTAAAAAGAAATATTGGCGCAAACACAAGGCGAATGACTGCCGAATAAAGAACGACACGATTAAGCTCTTGTTCAGCTTTATCTTCACTTTTCAGGCGGTACAACGCTTTAAAGTCAATACTCGCCCCGATACAAATGAGCGCTAATGGCAACGTTACTTGGGCAAGCGGTTGCAATGATTTCATCACTGGCATTGGAATACGAATTTCGAAATAGTTAAATAGCATGCCCACAATAATGGCTAAAATCAGAGGATTTTTAATCACCGCTTGCAATAGTTTCATTACATTAGGTTTTTCATTACTCAATGAATTAAGAATTGTTACCACACCAAGGCTATTGAAAATAAGCACTAAAAATGCTGTATAAAGAGAAACTGGAGCAATACCGGCATCGCCATAAGCATTGATAACTAAAGCCAAACCTAAAATCGCAGCATTTGTTCGGAAAGTGCCTTGCGTGAAAATACAACGATATTCACGCGTTTGAATATTTCGCGCGGCCCACCACTCTGCCCAAAGGTAAATGATCAACGTGCCGACTAAACCAGTTAGAATCAAATTGATTTCTTGTGCAAAATTCAGCGGGCTTTTAATGACATTTAAAAACAACATTGGCGGCAAGGTAAAATTAAAGACCAGCTTAGATGCCGTATGACAAAAAGCATCATCTACAAATTTTCGACGACGTAAAAATACGCCCACGAACATGAGAAAAATAATTGGGAAAGTAACCCCAAAACTATATTGCAATGATTCCCAAAACATACTGCTTACCTGATTTTTTGTGATTATTTGGCATAATGAGAAGTAAAAAATAGCACGAACAAAATACAAATAGAAATAATTTTTTGAAAGCCTTAGCTTATTTTCACTATAAAAAAAACATAGCCCGAAATTCGGGCTATGTTTTGATAGGATGCTTAAAGTCCGGCTTTAAGGCTGGCTTCGATAAATTTATCTAAATCACCATCTAAAACCGCTTGAGTATTACGGTTTTCTACGCCTGTTCGTAAATCTTTAATGCGAGAATCATCTAACACATAAGAACGAATTTGGCTTCCCCAACCAATATCAGATTTACTCTCTTCCATTGCTTGTTTTTCCGCATTCTTTTTCATCATTTCCATTTCAAACAATTTTGCTTTTAACTGCTTCATCGCCTGATCTTTATTTTGATGTTGAGAACGACCGTTTTGGCATTGCACCACAATACCCGACGGCATATGGGTAATACGCACTGCAGATTCAGTTTTATTGACGTGCTGACCGCCCGCACCAGAAGCACGGTAAACATCAATCCGTAAATCTGCTGGATTGATTTCAATATCAATATCATCATCGATTTCTGGATAAACAAAAGCCGCAGCAAACGAAGTATGGCGACGATTATTTGAGTCAAACGGACTCTTACGGACTAAACGATGAATGCCTGTTTCAGTGCGTAACCAGCCAAAAGCATATTCGCCAGAAATCTTAATGGTTGCAGATTTCAGACCAGCTACATCACCATCAGAAACCTCAATCAGTTCGGTTTTAAAGCCTTTACTTTCCGCCCAACGTAAATACATTCTGAGCAACATTTCTGTCCAGTCTTGCGCTTCTGTTCCGCCTGATCCTGCCTGTAAATCGACATAACAATCTGCTGCATCATGCGCACCACTAAACATTCTTTGGAATTCTAATTTTGCTAATTTTTCTTCTAGCTGATCAGCTTCGGCTTGCGCTTCTTGGAAAGTATCTATATCTTCTGCTTCAACCGCTAATTCAATTAAGCCTTCAACATCTTCAATCCCTTGATCTAAGTCTTTAATGGTATTGACCACCAATTCTAAACTCGCACGCTCTTTTCCTAGCGCTTGCGCTTTTTCAGGTGTATTCCAAATTTCAGGTTGCTCTAATTCAGCATTCACTTCTTCTAAACGTTCAACTTTCAGATCAAAGTCAAAGATACCCCCGAAGCAAATTTGTGCGTTCAGCCAAATCCGCTAATTGGGTTTTAATGGGATTTAATTCAAACATGATTTTTCCTTCTAAATAATTCGGCGCGTATTATAACGTAAGCGGTTAAATTGTTGGAAAGTTTTGCAAATCAGAAAGGCAGAAAAAAAGAACCCTACGGAAAACCCGCAGGGCAAATCTTTTGTTCTAATTCTGGAGGTATGAATCAACTGTTTTATAAAAGGAGACAAATAAAACAAAGAACAAAAGTAAAAACTAAAGGAAATTAGTTGGCTCCTCCTGCGGGACTCGAACCTGCGACATATGGATTAACAGTCCACCGTTCTACCGACTGAACTAAGGAGGAACAAAACAAGGTTATAATAGGCGAATTTATCAAATGAGTCAAATGCTCCGTTTAAAATTCACTTTTTATTGCATTTTTTACAATTAAGGCTGGCAAATTACACAATTTGACATTTGAGGTAGCTTCATTTCGCGTACAGAAAAATGTAAGCCATCTATCAATAATAATTTCCCAGCTAAACTTTTCCCAATATTCAATAAGAGTTTAATCGCTTCTAATGCTTGCAAGCTACCAATCACTCCCACAATAGGCGCTATCACCCCGGCTTCTACACAGCTTAAGGTTTGCTCGCCAAATAATTGGCTTAAACATTGATAACAAGGCTCGCCTTGTTGATACGTAAAGACTGAAACTTGCCCTTCAAAACGAATAGCCGAACCAGAGACAAGCGGTCGTTTTTGTGCAAAACATTGCAAATTGAGCTGATTTCTCACCGTAACATTATCTGTACAATCTAATACTAAATCACAGTTCGCAATCAATTCTGCCCAAGTTGCCTCATCGCAATGCTGATTAAGCGCTTTAATCTGAATATGGGGGTTAATCGCTTCCAATCTTGCTTTTGCAGAAAACACTTTTGGCTGTCCAATGTTTGCATCTGTATGCAATATTTGACGTTGCAAATTAGAGAGTGAAACCGTATCAAAATCGACCAACGTTAAATGCCCTACTCCAGCTGAAGCTAAATATTGTGAAGCAGCACAACCTAACCCACCTAAACCAACAATTAACACGCGTGCTGCTTTGAGTTTTTCTTGCCCTTCAAAATCGACGCTTTTTAATGCAATTTGGCGGTTATAACGCAGCATTTCTTGATCGGAGAGTTCCATAACGTTTGAGTCTCTTTATTGATAACAATGGGCGTACAAAGTACGCCCTAAAATATTTCGTGAAAAGGTTTAACTTAATAACGCATTAAACGGTTGAATTGTCACTTTTTCGCCTGCTGCCACATTACTGCGTTCAGCCTCTAATACGATAAAGCAGTTACTTTCATAAAATGCGCTAAAGATATGTGAACCTTGCATCCCAACGGCTTTTACCATCAAGTTGCCTTGTTCATCTAAATAATAAAATCCGCGTTGGAAATCTTGTCGTCCAACCGCTTTTTTCAGATTTGTTGCCGCGCAAGCGGTTAAATTTGTCGTTAAATTTGCAATTCCTTGAGCATTAAAGCCAGATAATTTGGCTAATGCTGGCTGTACTAATTGGTAAAATGTGACTAACGCCGAAACTGGGTTACCCGGTAATCCAAAGAACCATGTTTTGCCTAACTGACCAAAAGCAAAAGGTTTGCCCGGCTTCATCGCAATTTTCCAGAAATTTACTTTGCCCAATTTTTCTAACACCGCTTTAGTGAAATCAGCTTCCCCAACAGAAACACCGCCGCTTGTAATCAATACATCACTAGCCGCTTGTGCTTCACTAAACGTTTTTTCAAAAAGCGCTGGATCATCAGATAAAATGCCATAATCTAGAATTTCACAATTTAATTTTTCTAGGAGTAAGCTTACAGTAAAGCGATTAGTATCATAAATTTTGCCAGCTTCTAATGGTTCACCAACACTGGTTAACTCATCTCCCGTTGAAAGAATGGCAACTTTTAAACGGGAAAAAACAGAAACATGCGCAATACCTAATGAAGCCAATAACGGTAAGCTAGCCACGTTAAGTTTGCTGCCTTTCGCTAACACTAAAGCGCCTTGCTTCACATCTTCCCCGACTCGGCGAATGTTCGCACCGAGCTTAGGTTGTGCATTAAAACGAATACGATCATCGGCAACCGTTTCTGCCTGTTCTTGCATAATCACAACATCTGTGCCAGCTGGAATCATCGCTCCTGTCATAATCCGTACACATTCGCCAGCTTGAATTTGTCCAGTGAATGGATTGCCTGCAAAACTTTTTCCAATAACGCGAAAATCAGCAAATTTTTCTAAATCTTCAAAACGAAGCACATAACCATCCATCGCTGAATTATCAAAGCCTGGCACATCAATCGGGGAAAAAATATCTTCTGCCAGAATACGATTTGCACATTGATTTAATGGAAACGTTTCGATTGAGCTTGGTGTAGGTAATTGACCTAGCATCTCTTCTAACGCTTGATTTAATGGAAGCATTACGTTCTCCTTTTACGTTTTTATGACTACTGTGGCACATCAATCTATATAAATAGAAAGAATACCGACCAGTAAATGATTCATCACCACAGAGGCTAAATTTATCGTGTAAATCTTATCATAGCCAAGGTATGAATTTAATTCAGCAAGCAAATTTATTTGCTTTCGGCTTGTAATAGCTTATCAATCACGCGACCTACTGCAAAAAAAGCGAACGTCGCAGTGACTATAGTTACCGCACCAAAGCCATTCGCACAATTCATTGTGGCTGAGATTTCACAACCTTCGCCCATCTTCGGGAAAATTAGGGGCTGGGTAGAAAAAACACAATCTACGCCAAATTTGCGTTTTGGATTTTGACTAAAATGATATTCCTTGCGTAGCAGCGCTCGAACTTTTGAGGCAAGTGGGTCTTGAATCGTCTTGCTTAAATCCGCAATTTGAATTTGACTCGGATCTGTCTGCCCGCCAGCGCCACCTGTAGTAATGAGGCGAATTTTATTGCGTTTACAATAGGCAATCAGTGCGGCTTTAGTTTTTACCGAATCAATCGCATCAATCACATAATCATAACCGCGGTTTAAATAATCCGCCAGATTATCTGGGCTAATGAAATCATCAATAATTTCAACTTGACATTCTGGGTTAATTTCCGCAATTCGTGTTTTCATGGCTTCCGTTTTTAAGGTTGCCACCGTGCTCGTTAAGGCATGAATTTGGCGATTGATATTGGTGACACAAATATCATCCATATCAATCATGGTAATTTTTCCGATACCAGAACGCGCCAGCGCTTCGACCGCCCAAGAGCCAACACCACCAATGCCAATCACACAAATATGCGATTGGCGCAATTTGGCTAAACCTTCTGGCGTATAAAGGCGACCAATGCCACCGAAACGTTGTTCAAAGTTATCTACTCTCGCCATTATAGATTTCCGTTTTTGATATTTTCTAATTGCTCCCAACGCTCGAAGGCTTGTTCTAATGCCATTTCTGCCTCAGCGAGTTTTTGCAGTTGCGCTTGTGTATAACTGGCTTCTTTACTAAAGAAATCCGCAGAATTCACTTCTGTTTGTAAGGCTTCCATTTCAGCTTCTAACGCTTCCATTTGTGCTGGCAATGCCTCTAACTCACGCTGTTCTTTATAGGAAAGTTTTACTTTCTTTTGCTCTGCTTTTGGCTTTTCAGCTTTCACTGGTTCGATTGCAAGCGGTTCATTTTTCTTCACATTTTGCGAATGGGCTGCAAGGCTTGCGTGATATTGGATTTGTTGCTGTTTCGCATCAAAATATCCGCCAATATATTTATTTACCACACCATCGCCTTCAAAGAAGAAACACTCTTCCACCGTATTATCAATAAATTGACGATCGTGACTCACAATAATCAAAGTGCCTTGGTAATCTGTTAACAGCTCTTCTAACAATTCTAAAGTCTCAACATCTAAATCATTGGTCGGTTCATCAAGAATTAACAGGTTATTCGGTTTGAGCAATAATTTAGCTAATAATAAACGATTACGTTCACCCCCAGAAAGTGCTTTAACTGGCGTCATTGCACGTTTTGGCGGAAATAAGAAATCTTGCAAATAACCTAAAACATGGCGTTTTACCCCGTTGACTTCAATATCTTGTTTACCGTCAGCAACGTTATCCATCACGGTTTTTTCTAAATCTAATTCTGCACGATATTGGTCAAAATAAGCCACCTCAAGCTTTGTGCCACAATGAATGGTGCCCGAAGTTGGTTGTAACTCGCCTAGTAATAATTTAATAAATGTTGTTTTACCACAACCGTTTGCACCAACAAGTGCAATTTTATCGCCACGTTGAATAGTTGCGCTAAAGTTTTTCAACAAAGTTTTTCCTGCCACTTCGTAGCTTGCATTTTCAATGTCAAAAACGATTTTGCCTGAACGCGTGCTTTGATCGATTTGAATTTTAGCACTACCCTGCACTTCTCGACGGTTACGGCGCTCTTCACGTAATTTTTTCAAAGCACGCACGCGCCCTTCATTTCGTGTACGGCGAGCTTTAATGCCTTGACGAATCCAAACTTCTTCTTGCGCTAATTTTTTATCAAAGAGGGCATTTTGCAACTCTTCTACACGCAAATCTTCCGCTTTGGTTTCTAAATAAAGATCGTAATTGCTCGGATAAGAGACCAACTTACCCCGATCTAAATCCACAATTCGTGTTGCCATTTTGCGGATAAAGCTACGGTCATGCGAAATAAAAATAATTGAACCTTTGAAATTAAGCAGTAAATCTTCTAACCAAGTAATGGCTTCCACATCTAAATGGTTGGTCGGCTCATCTAACAAGAGAATATCGGGATCAGCAACTAACGCTCGCGCTAATGCCGCACGGCGTACCCAACCGCCTGACAGTTCACACAATTTTTTATCTGGGTCTAATTCTAATAATTTCAGTGTATCTTGAATGCGATTCTCAAATTGCCAACCATTATTATGTTCAAGCTGTGCTTGAATATGCGAAAGTTTTGTTAATAACTCATCGCTATAATCTGTCTGCATTTGTTGTGAAATGTGATGATATTGCTTTAATAAGTCGCTTAAATGTGCAATTCCTTCCGCCACATAATCAAATACGCTTTCTTGAACATGTCTTGGTGGGTCTTGCTCAAGACGGGTTATCACAATATCTTTTTCAAGCGTGAGCTTACCATCATCTAACTGAATCTCTCCGGCTAATACTTTCATTAAAGTCGATTTGCCAGCGCCATTTCGTCCAACTAAACAGACTCGTTCATTCGGTTCAATATGTAATTCGGTATGATCTAATAAAGGATGATCACCAAAACCTAAATAGGCATTGGATAAATTAAGTAGTGCCATTTTTCTAATTGCTCTCTTTAAATATGCAAGCGGTCGCTTTTCCCAAATTTTTTGCAAAAGGTTTGGAAAAAACGACCGCTTGTTATGCTGTCATTATGCCTCGCTTGAGGTTTCTACTGAAGTGTCATGATTTTCTGCACCATCGACAGATTCTTCATCTTCTTCAGGTTCACACACGCGTTCAAGGCTTACTACGCTTTCATCATCTGCAGTACGAATAATTCGTACCCCTTGCGTGTTACGTCCAACTAGGCTCACTTCTGCAACGCGAGTACGTACTAAGGTACCAGCATCAGTAATCAACATAATTTGGTCTGCTTCTTCAACTTGTACTGCCGCAACCACTTTACCGTTACGCTCATTTACTTTGATTGAAACAACCCCTTTCGTTGCACGAGATTTAATTGGATATTCACTTAATGCTGTTCGTTTACCAAAGCCATTTTGGGTTACAGTCAAGATTTCGCCTTCATTATGCGGAATCACCAGTGAAACCACTTTGTCAGTATTAAGATTTACTGCGCTCTCTTCTGCTTCTTCGTTTTCAAGATCAACAATTTCTGCTTCTTCGATCTCTTCTGATGAAATCTCGGTAGTAGCAAGTTTAATACCGCGCACCCCTGTTGCAGTCCGTCCCATTGCACGAACCGCTTTTTCTTCAAAGCGAACCACTCGACCTTGTGCAGAGAACAACATAATTTCGCTCTCGCCGTTGGTAATATCTACACCAATTAGCTCATCGCCTTCGCGAAGTTTTAACGCAATCAGACCGCTTGAGCGAACATTGCTGAATGCATCTAACGTTACTTTCTTCACCACACCACTTGCGGTAGCCATAAAGACGAATTTATCTGCGCTAAATTCGCCGTTTGGAATTGGCAGAATCGCGGTAATACGTTCGTTTTCTTCTTTCACTAACGGCAGAATATTCACAATTGGTGTGCCACGCGCACCACGACTTGCTTGCGGTAATTGATACACTTTCAGTTGATATAAACGACCACGACTTGAGAAGCAAAGAATAGTGTCGTGAGTATTGGCCACTAATAATTTTTCGATGAAATCATCTTCTTTCATCTTAGTAGCGGATTTACCTTTACCACCACGGCGCTGCGCTTCGTAATCTGAAAGTGGTTGATATTTCACATAGCCTGCATGAGAAAGTGTCACAACCACATCTTCTTGTGCGATTAAATCTTCAATATTGATATCGCCTGAAGCCGCGGTAATTTCAGTACAGCGCTCATCACCAAATTCTGCTTTTACACGCTCTAATTCTTCACGAATCACTTCCATTAAGCGGTCTGCGCTATTTAGAATATGAAGAAGTTCCGCAATTTCGGTTAATAACTCTTTATACTCTTCAACGATTTTTTCGTGTTCTAAACCAGTTAAACGGTGTAAGCGAAGTTCTAAAATCGCACGAGCTTGCGCTTCAGAGAGATAATATTCGCCATCACGAATACCGAAATTTTCAGGTAAATCTTCAGGGCGAGAAGCATCTACGCCTGCTGCTTCAAGCATCGCAGCCACATTACCTAACGACCAGCTACGAGAAAGCAACCCTTCACGTGCTTCTTCAGCCGTTTTCGATTGACGAATTAACGCAATCACTGGATCAATGTTAGCTAACGCAATCGCTAAACCTTCTAAAATATGTGCACGTTCACGAGCTTTACGCAATTCAAAAATTGTACGGCGAGTAACCACTTCACGACGGTGTTTAACGAATGCTTCGATAATTTGTTTTAAATTCAAGACTTTTGGTTGGCCATTATCTAACGCCACCATATTGATCCCGAAAGTGACCTGCATTTGCGTTAATGCATAAAGGTGGTTTAAAACAACTTCACCTACGGCATCACGCTTAATTTCAATAACAATCGCGATCCCTTTTTTATCTGAGTGATCCTGAATGCCGCTGATGCCTTCAATTTTTTTATCTTTTACTAATTCCGCAATTTTTTCGATAAGCTTAGCTTTATTCACTTGGTATGGTAACTCAGTCACCACAATTTGTTCGCGGCCTTTGTCAGTGGTTTCTACGCTAGCTTTTGCGCGCACATAAACTTTACCACGGCCTGAACGATAAGCCTCTTCGATCCCTTTACGGCCATTGATAATTGCCCCAGTTGGGAAATCTGGGCCCGGAATAAAATGCATCAACTCTTCTAAGCTGATTTGTTCATTCTCAATATACGCTAAGCAGCCATCTAAAACTTCACCAAGATTATGTGGTGGAATATTCGTTGCCATCCCTACCGCAATCCCCGATGAACCATTTACTAATAATGCAGGAATTTTAGTTGGCAAGACATCCGGAATCATCTCTTTGCCATCATAGTTTGGCGAGTAATCAACCGTTTCTTTATCTAAATCAGTGAGCAACTCTTGCGTGATTTTTTGCATCCGTACTTCGGTATAACGCATTGCCGCAGGTGCATCACCATCAATAGAACCAAAGTTACCCTGCCCGTCTACAAGCATATAACGTAAAGAAAAAGGTTGCGCCATACGCACAATAGTGTCATACACCGCAGAATCGCCGTGTGGGTGGTATTTACCGATTACGTCACCAACGACACGTGCCGATTTTACGTGTGGACGGTTGAAAGTATTGCTATTTTGATCCATCGAGAACAATACGCGACGGTGAACCGGTTTTAAGCCATCACGCACATCTGGTAATGCACGTCCAACAATGACAGACATCGCATAATCGAGATAAGACGTTTTTAGCTCGTCTTCAATACTGACGGGGGTAATATCTTTGGCTAATTCGCTCATTGAGATTTCCTAATCAAGTTTATTAAAAAATTGCCCAATCTACCTTGGGCGAAAAAATTCGTACAAGTATAGCATAAAAAAGCAAAAAATGGCGTAAAAAGAGACACAACTGCGCATCTACAAGCGGTCAACTTTTTGCATTTTTTTACCAAAATTAGACCGCTTGCTTTTCACATGAAAAAATAATGCCCGATTTTGCCTTGAAAATAGCAAATTCCATGCTTATAAAAACACCTTTCGGCAAGAAAGCTGTAATAAAGCAAACAAAGGCGATATTTTCTACTCGTTAAATGGCGCAAACTATGCTATTTTATCGCCCAATTTTCTCAGATTTTCTAATGAATCTGAGTAAACCCCGTTTTTATATTCACTTATTGATTACAAGGAGCTCTTATGCAACAAGGTGGCGGTTTAGAGATGATTATTCTTCTCGTCGTATTTGGTTTAATTTTTTATTTCTTCGTGATTCGCCCACAATCAAAGCGTCAAAAAGAACAACGTGATTTACTTTCAAACTTAGCAAAAGGCGATGAAATTATGACCAATGGTGGTCTTATCGGTAAAATCACTAAAGTGAGCAACGATAACGAAAATATCATCATTGCATTAAACGATAGCACTGAAGTCATGATTTCACGTAACTTCGTGGTAGCAACTTTACAAAAAGGCACCATGAAAGCATTAAGAGATCAACAATAATTTTAATTATTCGGGAGAACTATTTTGTTAAACCGTTTCCCATTGTGGAAGAACTTAATGATCATCATCATCGTTCTGATTGGTGGTCTTTATGCACTTCCTAACTTATATGGAGAAGACCCTTCCGTCCAAATTTCTGGCACTCGTGGCCAAGAAGTCAATACGGAAACGCTTTCTCAAGTTGAGCATGCTTTAGCCAACGCCAATATTTCACCAAAATCTACGTTGTTAGAAAACAATGCGATTTTAGTGCGTTTAAATAGCGATGAGCAGCAACTTCCAGCAAAAGAAAAAATCGCAGAGGCACTTGGTGACAAATACTCTGTAGCGCTTAACCTTGCGCCAGCAACCCCTTCTTGGTTAACAGATGTGGGTGGTAGCCCAATGAAACGGGGCTTAGACTTACGTGGTGGTGTGCGATTTTTAATGGAAGTCGACATGAATACTGCCTTGCAAAAACAACAAGACTCTTTGCAAGACAGCCTTCGTGGTGAATTTCGTCGTGAAAAACTGCAGTATAAATCGATGAAAAAAGGCGAAAATTTTGCCGTAGAAATCGAATTTGCTGATAAAGATAACGCAGATAAAGCCGTACGTTATATTAAACGTAACCACCCAACACTTCAGGCATTACCCGTTTCTGAAAATACCGTCAATTTCTTATTATCAGATCAAGGTTTAGCTGAAGCACGTGATAAAGCGATCGAGCAAAACTTATCAATTTTACGTAAGCGTGTTGAAGAATTAGGGGTTTCTGAACCAACCATTCAACGTCAAGGTGCGGATCGTATTGTTGTAGAATTACCGGGTATCCAAGATACTGCTCGCGCAAAAGAGCTATTAGGTGCAACAGCAACACTAGAATTCCGTTTAGTGAATGATAGCGTCGCCCCAGATGCAGTAGCACGAGGCATTATTCCCGCAAACTCTGAAGTGAAATATAACCAACATGGCGATCCTGTTGTGTTATTACGTAGCCCTAAATTAGGCGGTGAGCATATTATTGATGCTAAATCTGAAAAAGGCGAAGGTGGCTTACCACAAGTAAGTATCACTTTAGATTCAGAGGGCGGTAATCAAATGTCTGAGATTACTAAAACCTTCTATAAAAAAGGAATGGCTACACTTTATCGTGAATTTAAAGATTCTGGCCGCCGTGATGAAAATGGCAAAGTTATCTTAGAAAAACACGAAGAAATTATTAGCGTAGCAACCATTCAAGCTCGTTTTTCTAATAGATTCCAAGTTTCAGGTAGCATGAGCCAAGCGGAAGCACAGAACTTTGCCGTGTTACTACGTTCTGGTGCATTAATTGCGCCTATCGTAATTATCGAAGAGCGTACTATCGGAGCATCTCTTGGTGCAGATAACGTTGAAAAAGGGATGACGGCAGGGATGTATGGTTTAATCCTAACCATCTTCTTCTGTTTAGTTTACTATAAAGTCTTCGGCGTATTTGCTTCACTTGCTTTGACTGTAAACATGGTATTAACCATTGGTTTAATGTCTTTAATTGGCGCAACACTGACAATGCCGGGTATTGCAGGTATTGTATTAGCTGTTGGGATGTCGGTGGATGCCAACGTACTGATTTATGAACGGATTAAAGAAGAGCTTCGTAACGGACGTTCTGTTCAACAAGCGATTTATGAAGGCTATAGTGGCGCCTTTACCTCTATTTTTGACTCAAACTTAACCACGGTATTAACCGCATTAGTACTATATGCTGTGGGTACAGGTCCAGTAAAAGGCTTTGCAATTACGCTTGCTTTAGGGGTAATGATCTCCATGTTTACTGCAATTACGGGAACGCGTATGTTAGTAAACTGGGTATATGGCGGAAATAAACGCGTGAAAAAACTTTGGATTTAAGGTGGAATCAATGACTGTTAATGTTAAAGAAAAAGATATTGCAGAAGTAAAACTGCCTTATAAACTCATACCGTTTATGAAGTACCGCTTCATCGGTTATGCCTTTTCATTGTTAATAACTGCATTTTGTATTTTTACTATTGCAACTAAAGGCTTTAACTGGGGGTTAGATTTTACTGGTGGTACGGTAATTGAAACAACCTTCTCACAACCAGCAGATCTAGAGAAAGTTCGTGTTTCGTTAGAAAAAGAAGGCTATGGCAGTGCATTAGTACAAACAACCGGTAGCCTAAAAGATTTAATGATTCGCTTACCTGCTTCAGCTGGTGATAAAGACCTCGGTAATAAAATTATCAACATGGTACACCGCGATCTCGATCAAAATGCCACCATTAAGAGTGTTGAGTTCGTAGGGCCAAACGTAGGTGAAGAACTGACTCAAGGGGCAATTTATGCCACTTTAGCAACTTTAGCGATGTTATTACTCTATGTTGGTAGCCGATTTGAGATTCGTTTAGCTGTCGGTGGGGTGCTTGCACTCTTCCACGATGTTATCGTAACTTTGGGGGTCTTCTCTTATCTACAAATTGAAGTAGATTTAACCTTTGTGGCTGCAATTCTGTCTGTAGTTGGTTACTCGCTAAATGACTCCATCGTGGTATTTGACCGTGTGCGTGAAAACTTCAGTAAAATCCGCCGTGTAAGCTCAAAAGAAGTTATTGATATTTCATTAAGCCAAACGCTTTCACGAACATTGATGACCTCTATCACAACATTATTCGTGGTTGCAGCATTATACTGGTTTGGTGGACCAACCATTCATAGCTTCTCATTAGCGCTATTGATTGGTATTGGTTTCGGGACTTACTCTTCAATCTATATTGCTATCGGCGTAGCATTAGAATTAGGTTTAACCCGTGAACATATGAATAAACCGGTAGTGGAAAAAGAAGGGGCAAATACAGATTCCTTTATTGATTACTAATTTAGAATCTGTTTAATCCATTTAAAAGGCGTGCTAATTGGCACGCCTTTTTCATATTTATTGAAAATTTTCTCAAAAATTACTTTACTTTTTATCTTAACGGGATTAAATTCATTCTCATTTAAAGCTCGCAAATGAGAATACTTTTTATTTAAATCGTTTAAACTTATCAAAAATTAAAATTTATTAGAAAAAACCTATCTAAATACTTGATTAGTTTTTCTTCCTTTACTATAATGGTTGTGTTTTAAGGGCAGATTGATTCTGTCCTTTGCTATATTAAAATTTAGAAATGAGATTGGCTCTCATTTCATTAACATTATCTTTACACAAGGAGTAAAAATGTTACAACAATCTATTATTGATAAGCTCAATGAGCAAATCAACCTAGAGTTCTACTCTTCAAATGTTTATCTTCAAATGTCTGCATGGTGTTCAAAACATGGTTTTACTGGTGCAGCAGACTTCTTACTTCGTCACGCAGATGAAGAATTAGAGCATATGCAAAAATTATTTGACTATGTTTGCGAAACTGGTGCAACACCATTATTAGGCAAAATTGAAGCACCTCGTAAAGAATATGCTTCATTAAAAGAGCTATTTGATGTTGTGTTTGCACACGAAAAACACGTTACTGCAAAAATCAACGAATTAGTTGAAGTAACATTTGCAGCAAAAGATTACTCAACCTTCAACTTCCTACAATGGTATGTGGCTGAGCAACATGAAGAAGAGAAATTATTCGGTGAAATCTTAGACAAATTCGCAGTTGCAGGTGAAACCAATAAATCACTTTACTTCATCGACAAAGACTTAGAAACTTTAGACCAAGGAGCTGAATAATGTTATCTCAAAACATCGTAAAATACTTAAACGACCAATTAAACTTAGAATTCTATTCTTCAAATGTGTACCTTCAAATGTCTGCTTGGGCAGATAACAATGGTTTCCCAGGTGCAGCGAAATTCTTAAAAGCGCACGCGACTGAAGAAATGGAACATATGCGTCGTTTATTTACTTACTTAAACGAAACGGGTGCATTAGCAGAAATCTATGCAATTGAAGCACCAAAAGCAAAATATGATTCTTTAAAATCATTATTTGAAACCGTTTTCGAGCACGAAAAACACGTTACTGCAAAAATCAACGAATTAGTTGAAGTTGCATTTGATGCAAAAGACTACTCAACCTTCAACTTCTTACAATGGTATGTTGCAGAACAACACGAAGAAGAGTTCTTATTCAACTCTATCTTAAACAAATTCCGTTTATTAGGCGAAGATGGTAAAGCGCTATACTATATCGATAAAGATTTAGAAAAAATGGCAGCAGCACACTAATTTTCGTTTAGCTTAAAGCTCACAAGCGGTTGATTTTCTTACGAAGTTTGCAAATTACAAATCAGGTATAAAAATCAACCGCTTGTTTTATATTAAATCAAGCAAACGTTTGCTTATTAAAATCGGATTCTGTAAAATCTGTACCTCATTTTTCCTTTGAGGCCTTTTTTTATGTCATTATTCGATTTTGAAGGGCGAGGCTCTAATGTCCGCCAAGAAGTTATCGCTGGATTAACCACCTTTTTAGCAATGGTTTACTCGGTCATTGTTGTGCCAGGTATGTTAAGCCAAGCCGGCTTTCCAGCTGAATCTGTCTTTATTGCTACCTGTTTAGTTTCAGGCATTGGCTCGATTATCATTGGCTTATGGGCAAATGCCCCAATGGCAATTGGTTGTGCGATCTCTCTTACAGCCTTTACTGCATTTAGTTTAGTGTTAGGTCAAAAAATCGAAATCCCTGTTGCACTTGGTGCGATTTTCTTAATGGGTGTGCTTTTTACCTTAATTTCTGTTACTGGTATTCGCTCTTGGATCTTACGCAATCTTCCATCTAGCATCGCACATGGTGCAGGTATCGGGATTGGGCTGTTCTTATTACTAATTGCGGCAACCAACGTAAAATTAGTGATCAACAGCGGGTTAGCGATTCCAGTTAAAATGGGCGACTTTACTTCATTTCCAGTCATGATGTCGTTAATTGGCTTAGCTGCTATCATCGGTTTAGAGCGCCTAAAAGTGAAAGGCTCGATTTTATGGGTAATTATTGCAATTACGATTATCGGCTTAATCTTCGATCCTTCTGTAAAATATAGCGGTTTTATTAAACTGCCTACTTTTGGTGAAAACTCTCAATTCTTAAGCCTAGACATCATGGGCGCACTGAATGCCGCTGTATTGCCAATTGTGTTCGCTTTAGTGATGACAGCTATTTTCGATGCAACCGGCACTATCCGCGCAGTAGCTGGACAAGCGAATTTATTAGATAAAGATGGACAAATTATCAACGGTGGTCGGGCTTTAACCTCTGATTCTTTAAGCTCTATTCTTTCAGGTTTATTCGGTACAGCCCCTGCTGCCGTTTATATTGAATCAGCTGCAGGTACTGCAGTTGGTGGTAAAACTGGTTTAACTGCTGTAGTAGTTGGTATTGGTTTCTTATTGATGCTCTTTTTCCAACCGCTTGCATTTTTAGTACCACCTTATGCGACAGCACCAGCACTCATGTATGTTGGCTTATTGATGTTGAGCAACGTATCTAAGTTAGATTTCAATGACTTTATTGGCGCAATGGCGGGTTTAATTTGTGCAGTATTCATCGTATTAACCAGCAACATCGTTACTGGCATTATGCTGGGCTTTGCTAGCCTTGTAATTGGTCGCGTAATTGCTGGAGAATTCAAAAAATTAAATCTCGGTACGGTTATTATTGCCGTTGTATTAGTTGCTTTCTATGCATTTAATTTAGCGATTTAATTCTTCTTTTGGCACAAAAAAGCGGTGGAGTTGCAAAAAGTTTCGCAAAATCCACCGCTTGTCTTTTATTAAATGAACTATTTCGCTTCAGGTTCAGATTGATTTCCCGCAGGTTTAGTGCCTAAGAATTTATCAATCACCGCTTTACCTAAATCAGATTGATTCAACCCTTCCAACGCTGCTGCAATTTTCGTACCGCCTGTAGAGCTAAATAATTCCCCTACACGGGTAAGCCCTTTATCGACTTTTTCATCATTGATGATAAATTTCATCTCAGAATGAGAAAGTGCTTTTGCTTGTTCAATACCAATTGCTTGATTTGCTTCAATTTGGCGAATACTAATCAAATAATGTTGATAACCTTCATTTCCACCAATCTCTTTTGCCAACTCAATTTGACCAGACACCATAGAAACTTCCAATTTTTGTTTCGCTTCTGCTTCTGCCGCACCAATTTTGGCAATACCTTGCGCTTCTTTATCTTTGGTTTCTAATAAAGCTTCTGCGGCTAAGAAGGCTTTTTGTTTCTCCCCTTCTGCCACTAAAATTTGATGCTGACGTTCTGCCTCAGAATCAATAATTAACGCATTTTTATTCGCTTCTGCTTTAATTTCCTGCGTACGTTTTTCTTGATCAGCTTTCACAATTTCAACATCTTTTGCAATTTCAGCTTGTTTTACTTCTGCAACACGTTTAACGTCCATTTCACGTTCTTTGGTGATTTTTTCTTGTTCTTTCACCAATTGTTGCGCTTGCTCATTAGAAACAGCAACCTCACGTTGATTTTCAACCGTTTTCAACCCTACCGCTTTTTCTGCTTCTTGTTGTTTTACATCAGCTTCTTTTTTCGCTTCAATTTCTGCAATTTGCGCTTCTTTTTGGTTGCGTGCGACTTCAACACGACTCTCTTTTTCAATAAAAGATTTTTTAATTTCCATAATATTGAAAATTACTTTAGAGTTGCCGCTATCGCGAATATCCATCAGTTCAATATTTTTAACTGGCTCAATCCCCCAGCTTTTGAGCTGTTCTTTAACTGCCATTGTAAAATCATCGCCCAGTTCAGAACGCACTTGCAAAATGTCGTTTAAGTTACGGCTAGAGAGAATCGAACGCACCGAACCTTGAATAATATCCACCAACTGCACATTCATATCATGAAAATCTGATACACGTTGCGCTGCTAAATTAGAATCAGATACGCGGAAAAACGCGGTGATATCTACAACAAAGGGTAAACGCTCTAAATCATAGGCTTCATAGTTATCAATTTTAATTGAGAACACTGACACCGGTAGCACAATCGTACTCACCCCGATTAACGGTAGCCAAGACGGGAACGCATAATAAACGTTACCATTACCGGTATCTTTACCATATGAGGTTGTTTTGCCGCCAGACTGCACAATATGCACTTCATTGGTTTTCACCACCCGACGAAATAATAATGCCACTACTAAAAATATAGCGAGTAGCACAATAACAGCAATGACTGGAATGATAATTTCCATGATGACTCCTTGTTGATAAGAATTGCCGAAAGATAGCGCAAATATAGAAACCAAGCGGTCAAAATGCAAGATGCTTTTGCAAAAAAGCCTAAAAATGATAGGAATTTGTGTTTTTAGTTATAGCATATCGCTTTTTTATCTAATAACTACTGCGCTAAACGGTTGTAAATCTTTAGCTATCGCCTATGATAGGCACATCATTTATATAGGAGAAACAATATGTCAACATTCCAAATTCATACCATCGAAACCGCACCAGCTGAAGCAAAAGAAGCTTTACAAGCCGTACAAAATGCAAACGGTTTTATTCCTAATTTAATCGGCGTTTTAGCCAATGCGCCTACTGCGCTTGAAACTTACCGCACCGTAGGTGGCATCAACAATCGCAACAGTTTAACTGCGATTGAGCGCGAAGTGGTGCAAATTACTGCAGCCGTCGTTAATGGTTGTGGTTTCTGTGTTGCAGGCCATACTAAAATTGCTTTAAAAGCCTTAAAAGCACCAGAAGAATTAGTCAAAGCAATCCGTGAAACCGCGCGTATTGAAGATGAAAAATTAGATGCCCTTGCACGTTTTACCCTTGCTGTTATCTTACAAAAAGCTCAATTAACCGAAGCACAATTAGCAGCCTTCTTCAAAGTTGGCTACAACCAACAAAATGCAATTGATGTCATTCTCGGTGTTAGCCTTGCTACCCTTTGCAACTATGTAAACAACATCGCAAAAACCCCAATCAACCCAGAATTACAAGATTTTGCATAATGTTGTAAAAATATAACCGCTTGTTAGACAAAAAGGACTGAAATTGATTATAAAATCAAAATCAGTCCTTTTGGTTTTTAAGTATATTCTTTCTATCTCATATTATTTTCGATAAGCCCCATTCTGCTGTGTTTATTTAATAAGATAAAAACTATTTTGCCATTCATTACTTGCTATTTTTTAGATAGAATACTTGCCATTTATACCTACTATTTAAAGTTACCCGAAATCAGAAGGATATACATTTATGGATAAGCCAGAAACCACTAAAAATGCGCTTGATAACCCCGCTTTACAACAAGCCTTCCTAAACGATCTAGATGAAAAACTTTGGTCATCTGCCGATAAACTGCGCCAGCAGCTTGATGCTGCCAATTACAAACACATCGTACTCGGCCTCATTTTCCTGAAATACATCTCCGACAGCTTCACCCATCAGCAAGAAAAAATTCAGGCTGAACTGACCGATCCTGAAAACGCTCTCTATCTTGACCGCACTTTTTACGATACAGACGAAGAATATCAAGAAGCCTTAACCGTCGAACTGGAAAACCGCGACTACTACACCGCCGACAATGTGTTTTGGGTGCCGCAACAAGCCCGTTGGGACGAAATTAAAGCCGTTTCCATCTTAAACATCGGCGCAGAGCTGCCTTGGGGAGGGAAATTTTCCGGCGTGGCCAAACTGATTGACGATGCCTTCGATGCCATTGAAAAAGATAACGAAAAACTCAAAGGCGTACTCCAACGCATCAGCGGCTATGCCGTAAACGAAGACACCCTGCGCGGGCTGATTATCCTCTTCTCCGATACCAACTTTACCCGCCCGACTTACAACGGCAAGTCCGTGCATTTGGGTGCAAAAGACATTCTCGGCCACGTTTACGAATACTTCCTCGGTCGCTTTGCCCAAGCCGAAGGCAAACGCGGCGGGCAATATTTCACGCCGAAATCCATTGTTTCCCTGATTGTCGAAATGCTCGAGCCATACTCCGGCCGCGTCTATGACCCGGCTATGGGCAGCGGCGGCTTTTTCGTGCAAACCGAACGCTTTATCACCGCCCACCAAGGCAACATCAACAACGTGTCTATCTACGGGCAAGAATTCAACCCGACCACATGGAAGCTCGCTGCGATGAATATGGCGATTCGTGGCATTGATTACGACTTCGGCAAACACAATGCTGACAGCTTCACCCAGCCGCAACACATCGACAAAAAGATGGATTTCATTATGGCAAACCCGCCATTCAACATCAGCGATTGGTGGAGCGAATCCCTAGCCGATGACCCACGTTGGGCATACGGCACGCCGCCCAAAGGCAACGCCAACTTCGCTTGGCTGCAACACATGATTTACCACCTCTCGCCCAACGGCAAAATGGCATTATTGCTTGCCAACGGCTCCATGAGCAGCCAAACCAACAACGAAGGCGAAATCCGCAAAGCCATCATCAATGCCGACTTGGTGGAATGTATGGTTGCCCTGCCAGGCCAGCTCTTCACCAACACCCAAATCCCCGCCTGTATTTGGTTTTTAAACCGCAACAAAAAGCGTAAAGGCGAAGTGTTATTTATCGACGCCCGCCAAGTCGGCTACATGAAAGACCGCGTATTGCGTGATTTCACCGCTGACGACATCGCCAAAATCGCCAATACCCTCCACGCTTGGCAACAATCAGACGGCTATGAAGACCAAGCCGCGTTCTGCAAATCCGCTACCTTAGAAGAGATTAAAGACAACGACTTCATCCTCACACCGGGGCGCTATGTCGGCACCGCAGAACAAGAAGACGACGGCGTACCATTTGCAGAAAAAATGCAAAATCTGACCGCTCTTTTAAAGGAACAGTTTGCAAAAAGTGCAGAGTTGGAAGCAGAGATTAAGAAGAATTTAGGAGGATTGGGGTATGAGTAACTTAGGGCAACACCTGAAGTTTTCTAATGGAAAAACTTCACCAGACAGAACTGATACTGGTTTTTATCCTGTCTATGGGGCTAACGGAATAATTGGTTATTCATCTGAATATAACTCTGATGAAAATACAATTATTATTGGAAGAGTTGGCTCATATTGTGGAAGTGTACATTTTTCAGATAAGAAATGTTGGGTAACAGATAATGCAATATCCGCAAGAAGTATGAATTTAAAAGAAAGTATTTTTTGGTTTTATTATTTAAAATCCTTAAATTTAAATAGCATGCGTGTAGGATCTGGCCAACCTCTTTTAAATCAAACTATTTTAAAATCTATTTCTCTTCCTGATTTAAATATCAACAAAATAAAAGTTGGGGAAATTTTGCTTAGTTTTGACCAAAAAATAGACCTCAACACCCAAATCAACCAAACCTTGGCACAAATAACCCAAGCCCTGTTTAAAAGCTGGTTTGTCGATTTCGAGCCCGTGCATGCCAAAGTCCAAACGCTTTCAGACGGCCTTAGCCTTGAACAAGCAGAGCTGGCAGCCATGCAGGCAATCAGCGGAAAAACACCCGAAGAACTGACCGCACTTTCACAAGCCGAGCCTGACCGCTACGCCGAACTAGCAGAAACCGCCAAAGCGTTTCCGTGTGAGATGGTGGAAGTTGATGGGGTTGAAATGCCAAAGGGGTGGGAATATTGCAGCTTTGGTGATGTTTCAGAATGCTTTGATAGTAAACGTATCCCTTTATCTAAACAACAACGAGAAAAGAGAAAAGGTAATATTCCTTATTATGGTGCAACATCTGTTATGGATTATGTAGATGAAGCTATTTTTGATGATATTTATTTATTAGTTGGCGAAGATGGTTCCGTTTTAAAAGAAGATGGAACGCCATTTACTCAATACATTTGGGGTAAATCTTGGGTAAACAACCATGCACATATCCTCAAAGGAAGGAATGGTATAAGTACTGAACACTTAATGATATTTATTCAACAAACAAATATATCTGCTTATATCACAGGAGCTGTTCAGCTTAAGTTAAACCAAAAAAATATGAATAGTATTCCATTTTTAAGAGCTAATAATGCAATTAATGCTTTTTTTGCAGAATATATTGAATCTCTATATGCAAAAATCAGAAAAAATTTTGATGAGAATAAAGTATTAGAGGCAACTAGAGATTTATTATTACCTAAATTATTGAGTGGGAATTTTTCAAATGGAAAAAACTAATCTTATCGGGAATGATAGAGTCCCTGTTTTAGCAGAAATCAATACATTAGATGAATTAAAATCCCTTTTATCTGCTCACTCTTATATATTTGATGAAGAAACGCCTGATATATATAAAAGCATACCATCAACAAGTGAAAGTTATACTATTTACGCTCGATATTATCGCGGGCATAGCCGTGAAGATTATCGTTTGCAATCAACTTTAGAGCGATATTTAAAAAAGTTTGATAAACAAATTGATATTGAAAAAGAGTATGAAAAGCTACAAGGAAAATATCTTGAGCATTGCAAACGTATTCTGCTTAATCAAAGTATTGACGGCTATATTTCATTACCAAGTAACCTTGAAGATAACGATATTTGGGCATTTGGACAGCATTATCAATTAAAAACGCCTTTATTAGACTGGACTAAATCTTTCTTTATTGCACTTTATTTTGCTTTTGAGAGTCATGAAGAAAATCAAAAAGAAAATCAATATCGTGTTATTTATGAATTAAATGAATTTTTTAATGTTGGTGAAAAGCTCATTATTGAACCAATAATTAAAATTGGAAATCGTATCAATGCACAAAAAGGCGTTTTTACGAAGTTATCATCTAGGGAATTTGATGAGATTGCCAAAATGAATACAAACTTTGGTAATGGGTATGTTTTTCATAGATTAAGTAAAATTCTTATTTCTAATGAATTAAGAAAAGATGTTTTAGCTTATCTTGCCTCAATTAATATTGATGCTTCAACAATTTATCCTGATTTATTAGGAAAAATAAAACTTTGTGAAATTGGCATTGATAATGCGATTACAGAGATTAATTTAGAATATCAAGACTAGGAAGAATAGCAGCAATCCTCACACAAGCGGTTATTTTTTCAGAGCGTTTTGTAAATGATGAGGTTTATTTCACCTCTGCCAAATCTCCCCTCCCCCTCTTTGCTAAAGAGGGGATTGGATCGAAGGTAATTTAAATTTTGGCTTTCTACTTTAATATGCGATGAGAAATTGAAATTTTCTTAGATTAACAATGAGCCAGTTGCTGACAATTTACTCAAGGAATCCCCCTCTTTAGCAAAGAGGGGTTAGGGGAGATTTGGCAGTATCAATAAACGAAGAAATTAATCCATTAGCTCCCCAAAGACAGCAAATACACAAAAGGACACTCTATGCTCAACGAAAACGACATCGAACAACTTACCCTTCAACGCCTGCAATCCCTCGGTTGGGAATATCGCTACGGTAAAGACTTGCCTGTTCATGAAGGCGAGTTTGCACGTGGCGATTTAAGCGGTGTGGTCTTTATTGAGCAACTGCGAGAGGCAGTGCGTAAGCTTAATCCGCAACTGCCTGAAAGTGCGGTTGATTCGGTGGTGAAATCGGCGACGAAAAGCGATATTGGCGACTTGGTGGTGCGTAATCAGGCGTTTTATAAACTGTTGCGTGATGGCGTGCGGGTGGAATATCAGGCAAACGGTGAACAAAAAATCGAGATGGCGCGCTTGGTGGATTTTGAGCATGTGAAGAACAACCGCTTTATTGCCGTCAATCAGCTGGAAATCCGCAGCCGTAAAGGGGGGAAACGAATTCCCGATATTATCGGCTTTGTGAATGGCCTGCCCTTGGTGGTATTTGAGCTGAAAAATCCGTTGCGTGAATCGGCGGATTTGTTGCAGGCGTTTAATCAGTTTGAAACCTATAAAGATGAAATTGCCGAGCTGTTTGTTTACAACCAAGCCCTGATTATTTCAGACGGCATAGCCGCACGTTTGGGCTCGCTTTCGGCAGATTTCCAACGCTTTACGCCGTGGAAAGTGGTTGATGAAAAAAATAAAAGCGCGCGCTTATATTTTGATGATGAATTACAAAGCCTGCTCAATGGCTTAATGAAGCCTGAGGATTTATTGAACTATATCCGCTATTTCGTCTTATTTGAGCGGGATTCCAGCGGTAAAACCATTAAAAAAATCGCAGCGTACCATCAATATTACGGCGTAAATGAAGCGGTAGATTCCACGCTTTTTGCAACTTCAGAAAAAGGCGACCGCCGCATTGGCGTGATGTGGCATACGCAAGGTTCGGGTAAGTCAATTTCCATGTTGTTTTATGCCGGCAAACTGCTTGCGCAGCCTGAATTGAAAAATCCGACGATTGTGGTGGTTACCGACCGTAACGATTTGGACGGTCAGCTTTTCCAAACCTTTTCTTCAGGCAAAGATTTAATCAAACAAACGCCGCAACAAGTGGAAGACCGCGATCAACTGCGCCAACTGCTCGCGCAAAATGAAGTCGGCGGCGTATTTTTTACTACGATTCAGAAATTCGCCCTAAATGAGGAAGAAAGCCGCTTCCCTGTTTTAAACGAGCGCAGCAATATTATTGTAATCAGCGATGAGGCACACCGCAGCCAATATGGCTTTACGCAAAAATTGCATAAAGGCAAGTTTCAAGCAGGCTACGCCCGCCATTTGCGCGATGCGCTGCCTAATGCTTCGTTTATCGGTTTTACCGGTACACCGATTAGCCTAGAAGATAAAGACACGCAAGATGTGTTCGGACGTTATGTGTCGATTTATGACTTACAAGATGCGGTGGAAGACGGCGCAACCGTGCCGATTGTGTATGAAGCGCGCCAAATCCGCTTAAACGAAAAAGAACACGATGAGCTATTCAAAGAAATTGATGATTTGCTGGAAGAGGAGCAATCCCCTGCCCTGCGTTTGCAGGAAAAACTGCTGGGTTCGCAAGCCCGTCTGGCTGATTTAGCCGCGGATTTTGTGCAGCATTTTGCCAAACGCAATGAAGTCGTCGACAGCAAAGCGATGATGGTGGTTTCCAGTCGTCAGATTTGCGTGGACTTATACAATGAAATCATCAAACTGCGCCCAGAATGGCATTCGGATAATATCAACGAAGGGGTGATTAAAATTGTGATGACGGGTTCTGCTTCCGATGCGCCGGAAATGCAGAAACACGTTTACAGTAAACAGGAAAAACAAACGCTGGAACGCCGCTTTAAAGACCCGAACGATCCGCTGAAAGTAGTGATTGTGCGCGATATGTGGCTGACGGGCTTTGATGCGCCTTGCTGTAATACGATGTATATCGACAAGCCGATGCAAGGGCATAACCTGATGCAGGCGATTGCTCGGGTTAACCGTGTATTTCGCAATAAAAGCCGAGAAAACGGCGGCTTGATTGTGGATTATGTAGGCATTGCTGACAAGCTCAAAGAAGCGACCCAGCAATACACCAATTCACAAGGCAAGGGCAAGCTGACTGATAACGTGATTGATGTGTTCTTTAAAATGAAAGAGCATTTAGAATTCGTCCGTAGCCTGTTTGCAACGCCGGTTGAAGGGAAAACCTTTGATGTTCAGACGGCCTTAGAAAAAGATAATCCGAATGATCTTCTGATGGCTATTCGTTTTGCCGCCAACCATATTTTTTGCCTCGATCGATTACCGTTTGATGGCAAAGTGCACGAGCAACATTGGTTTAATAAAAAAGAAACCGAGCCACGTAAAAAAGCCTTTTTGAAAGCGGCGGGTTTGGTGAAAAAAGGCTATATGCTATGCGGCGCATTGGCTGAAGTTGAGCCATACAGCCAAGAAATTGCTTTTTATGATGCAGTACGCGCTATTCTCACGAAGAACAAACAAAATGGTACGGGTTCTAATGAAAGACAGATTTTATTGAAAAAATTGGTCAATCAAGCCGTCTATTCCGAAGGCGTGATTGATTTGTTTGATCTGCTGGAAAAACCGCAGCCTCAAATCAATCTACTTTCTGAAGAGTTTTTGCAGACCATTAAAAACAGCCCGACTAAGAACTTATGGGTCAGCGCGGTGGAGCGTTATTTGGCAAGCGAAATCAAAGCCAAATCAGGCGCAAACCTCACCTTGCAAAAAGACTTCGAGCAGCGTTTAAAAGAAGCCCTAAATCAATACCACAACCATAATTTAAGCGTGGTGGAAATTTTGGATGAGCTCTTCAAAATGAGCCAAGACTTCCAAGAACGCTTAGCTTTAGGTGAAAAGCTGGGGCTGAAAAAAGAAGAACTCGCTTTCTACGAAGCCCTCGCCCAAAACCAAAGCGCCCGAGAGCTGATGGGCGATGAAGTATTGAGCAAACTTGCCAAAGAAATTACCGATACTTTAAGACGCTCAGTTACCATCGACTGGCAATACAAAGAAGGCGTACGTGCCAAAATGCGCATTCTCGTGAAACGAGCTTTACAGCGTTATAAATACCCGCCGGATAAACAGGAAGAAGCCGTGAGCTATGTGATTAAGCAAGCGGAGGAAATTGCGGAAGATCTCAGCCAACTTTAATAAAAAATGAGGAATAAAAAAATCAGGACGAATAATATTCGCCCTGATTTTTTACTAAATAATATAAGATTCAATTAAATATGTTGAATAAAAGCTCAAACCTTACCACTCTATCGGCGAGGTAAACACCGATAGCACATTCGGGTGGCTTCGTTGATTTTTTACTTCGCCATTGATGCTTAATTCATAAAAATTACCCCCTACGCTTGCGGAGTATTTTTTATTAAACTTTCTTGCACTTTTCTTGCGGTATTGCACGGTAAAAGTCACTTTCTCTTCAACATCAAATTGTTTAGCATTTTCAACTTTTTCTACATCAAAATTTTTAGCCAATTCAACGCCTTTTTCTTCATAAAATGGCCATAAAATGGATTCAGCAGAACCATATTTAAAGGCAAATTCTGTCTCAAGCGCTTTTTTCTGTTCTTCTGTTAGCGAACAAGCACCGCCTCGAGGCCAACTTACCTCAGAAATAAATTGAGTAAGCTCAGTAGTTGGATCAGGGAAATGACAAAACGCTGTCACTAACTCTCTAAGGCGTACTTCATTATATGCTGGTGTTTTATCGCTTTTACGATCTTCATATTGCTTACGCACCTTTTCAAATTCTTCCGCAGGAATAACTTTTTTTGCAATCTCATCTAATCTAGAAAGCTCAGAGGCAAATCTTTGGCGCAATTGGAGATTCGTTTTACTATGGCAAACAACATTAACTTTTATTGAATCACTAACATCACCGCCTCTTTGCCACGTGATTTCATTCGATTCTTGCGACCATGTTGGATTATTACAACGGCCACTTTGTGCCAAAAGTTCAGCATAAGTGATTTCTTTACCATTGTGTTCTGTAACGTACGATTGAACTGTACTAATTGGATCTAAGGTTTCATTACAACCGCTGACAGCGAAAGCAAAAATTGCTGTTGTAGAAAGCATCAATAATGGTTTCTTCATTCGAACTCCTGTTTTAGCTTCATTTAAAAAATTTAATGCGCTTCATCCCAGTTATCACCCACGCCTACTTCTGCAATGAGTGGCACTTTCATATCAATGGCTTTTTCCATTTCAGCTTTAATAATTTTGCTGTAATGTTCCACCTGATCTGCTTTAACTTCAAACACTAACTCATCGTGCACCTGCATAATAAGTTTAATGTTTTCATCTTGCGCAATCGCTTTATCAATGCCAATCATCGCAACTTTAATAATATCTGCCGCTGTCCCTTGCATCGGTGCGTTGATTGCAACACGCTCAGCAGCTTTTCGGCGCATGCCATTACTTGATTTGATTTCTGGTAAATATAAGCGACGACCAAATAAGGTTTCAACATAGCCTTTTTCTGCTGCAGAAACTCGAATATCCTGCATAAATTGTTGCACACCTGGGTAACGGTGGAAATAACGTTCCATATAATGTTTGGCATCCGCACGAGAAATGCCTAGCTGGTTTGATAAGCCAAACTCGGACATGCCATAAATCAAGCCAAAGTTAATTGCTTTAGCACTACGGCGCTGCTCGCTGGTGACTTCTTCAAGTGCTATGCCGAAAATTTCCGCTGCCGTTGCACGGTGAATATCTTTGCCTTGCGCAAAAGCGGTAATCATGCCTTCATCATTAGATAAATGCGCCATAATGCGTAGCTCAATTTGGGAATAGTCCGCCGCGACAATTTTATAACCTTCACGCGCAATAAAAGCTTGGCGAATCCGTCTGCCCTCTTCATTACGAATTGGAATGTTCTGTAAATTGGGATCACTCGAAGAAAGCCGGCCTGTTGCAGTCACAGCTTGATGATAAGAAGTATGTACTCGTCCTGTTTTTGGGTTGATCATTTGTGGCAACTTATCGGTATAAGTTGATTTCAATTTACTCAATCCACGGTGTTCCATTAAAAGTTTTGGTACGATATGCCCTTTTTGTGCCAACTCTTCTAACACTTCTTCATTAGTAGAAGGTGCACCTTTTGGGGTTTTCTTCAAAATCGGCAAGCCTAACTTTTCAAACAGAATTTCTTGTAATTGTTTGGTTGATGCCAAATTAAATACCGCGCCCGCCTCACTATGCACCATCGTTTCTAATTCGGCGAGTCTCGCTTCAATTTCTGCAGATTGAGCTAATAATTTTTGCGGGTCGATCAATACCCCATTTCGTTCAATATGTGAAAGCACTGAAACTAACGGCATCTCAATTTCATTGAATAATTTATGCAAACTTGGAATCTTTTCTAACGTTGAGAAAAGAGTTTGATGTAACTTCATCGTCACATCTGCATCTTCTGCGGCATATTCACTGGCTTTTTCAATGCTGATTTGATCAAAAGTGAGTTGATTTTTACCTTTACCGGCAATCTCTTCAAACGAAATCGTTTGGTGGTTGAGATAACGGTTGGCTAACTCATCCATATTATGTCTGCCCACGCTATTTAGCGTGTAAGATTCCAACATCGTATCAAATGCGACGCCTTGAACTGAAATACCATGGTTAGCCAACACCGTTAAATCATATTTCAAATTTTGACCCACTTTTAACACAGCCGGATTTTCCAAAATCGGTTTTAATTGCGTTAAACAAGCGGTCAAATTTAGCTGATCTTTTACTAATGTCCACGCTAACGTATCCTCCTCTTCTTCAGTCGCAAATAAATCGCTCTGAACAGGCGCACTTTTGGCTTTATGCGCCAGCGGGATATAACAAGCTTGACCGTCAGGAAGTGCAAACGAAACCCCCACTAAATTTGCTTGCATCGCATCTAAATTATCAGTTTCAGTATCAAAGGCTATCAATGGGGCAGCAGCCATTAACTCAATCCATTTTGCTAATTGTGATTCAGTGGTAATGGTTTCATAACGACTGCGATCAATCGTAATCGGATTAACTGTTGGTTCTGCAAAATTTTCAGTATTTTCGACCGCTTGTAAGGATGCAGCAGCTTGATAAGCGCCTAATGTTTGGCGTTTTTCTCGACTTTCCGTGACGGGATTAGCATCGTTCATCACTTCATTTAGCCAACGTTTGAATTCATAGCGACCAAATAACTGAACCAGTTCATCTTGATTCTGAGGCTGCATGACAAGCTCATCATGCTTAACCTCTAGCGGTACATCCGTTTTAATGGTTGCCAATAAATAAGACAGATCCGCCATTTCTTTTTCTGCCAGTAATTTCGGCGCCATCGTTTTTGCACCACGGAAAGAGAGCGAGGCAACTTTATCTAAATTTTCATAAATCGTTTTAAGTGAGCCAATTCCTTGCAATAAAGCAAGTGCGGTTTTCTCACCTACCCCTTTTACACCGGGGATGTTATCCGATGAATCGCCTTGTAGCGCCAAATAATCAATAATTAGCTCAGGTGGAATGCCATATTTTTCAATAACACCTTCACGATCTAGCAAGGTATTATTCATTGTGTTAATCAGCATAATATGCTCATTCACTAACTGCGCCATATCTTTATCGCCCGTGCTAATCAGCACATTTTTGCCATCACGGGCAGCTTGAACTGCAAGGGTGCCGATAACATCATCCGCTTCAACCCCTTCAATTGAAATCAATGGAATCCCGAGCGCTTTAATAATTGCATGGAGAGGCTGAATTTGCGCACGTAAATCATCTGGCATGGGAGGTCGATGAGATTTATATTGCTCGAATAATTCATCACGAAAGGTTTTACCTTTAGCATCAAACACCACTGCAATATGACTTGGCGAAACTTGCGTAATCAGGCTTTTAAGCATATTGATTACGCCATAAACGGCGCCTGTTGGCTCACCGTCTCGGTTAGTCAACGGAGGGAATGCGTGGAATGCACGGTATAAGTAAGAAGAGCCATCGACAAGCACAAGTGGGTCTGAAGCGATTGTTGCCATAATGTATAAACCTTTTAATGAGTAAGCGGTGAAATTTTTTGGATTTTTTGCAAATGTTATTGACTAGTTCTCTGACTGCTCGTCTAATTCATCAGCCATTGCAGCCAGCGCTTCACGAGTTAGTTGCGCTAATGCGCGATAAAATGCGGAATCTTGCGCTTCCACTTTACCTAAAAATTTGCTCATCACGGGTAATAAAAAATCCGCAAATAACGCTTGTTGAGCCGCGGTAGAATCAAGGTTATCTTCAATCCAAGAAGCGGTCAGTAATAATAGTGCGACATGATCGTAATCACTTAATACTGGCATATCGCGCGTTAAGCGAAAAGCTTCAAACTCAGAAACATTGATTTGATAATCAGAAATTTTTGTTGAAACATGACCTGAATCTGCAAAAATAGCTTGATAAGCAGCACTTAATTCCGTAGGGTGTGCGTGTTTTTCTATCAGCGTTAGCGCTAATTCGCTCTGCGCATCGGTGTTAAGCGCCCATTGCTGGCGTAATCCACCTTGAGCTAACCAGTTGAAAGTACCAGCTAATAAAGAATCAGTCGGCTGGCGGTAGAAAAGATTCCCAAATAAACGACATAATAGGGAAAAATCGTTAATCATTGTTTCGTGCATTTTTTTCTCAAATGAAAGGAAAGTGCAGTTATTTTACATGAAATTCAGTTAATAGGACACAAAATGAAATATATCGGCGCACATGTGAGTGCTTCTGGCGGCGTAGAAAATGCCGTGTTACGCGCAGTAGAAATTGGGGCAAATGCCTTTGCATTATTTACTAAAAACCAGCGCCAATGGCAAGCCCCTGCACTTAAAGCAGAAACCATTGAAAAATTTAAACGTTTTTGCCAAGTCCATGGGTTTTCTTCCGCCCAAATTCTGCCACATGACAGCTATTTAATTAACCTTGGCAGCCCAGAAGCCGAAGGCTTAGAGAAATCTCGTGCCGCTTTCATTGATGAAATGCAACGCGCCGACCAATTAGGTTTAACCTTGTTAAATTTCCACCCAGGCTCACACTTAAATAAAATTAGCGAAAGTGACTGTTTAGCACGTATTGCCGAATCGATTAACATCGCTATTGATGCAGTACCGAATGTGGTGGCGGTGATTGAAAACACGGCAGGACAAGGCTCAAATTTAGGTTATCGCTTTGAACATTTAGCTGAAATTATTGAACAAGTTGAAAATAAAAAGCGTGTTGGCGTTTGTTTAGATACTTGCCACACTTTCTCTGCAGGCTATGACATCAGCTCATTAGCAGGCTGCCAAAGCGTATTTCAGGAATTTGACCAAGTTGTTGGCTTTGAATATTTACGGGGAATGCACTTAAACGGTTCAAAAACGCCATTAGGTAGCCAAAAAGACCGTCACGATACCTTGCGCGAAGGAACCATTGGTACCGAATTTTGCAAATTTATTATGAAAGATGACCGCTTTAATGGCATTCCAATGATCTTAGAAACCATCAATCCAGATATTTGGGCAGAAGAGATTGCCTACTTACGCAGCCTAGAAAAAGTATAAAAAGAATGGAATAAAAAATAATTTGCTGCCAAGCGTTAGATTAACGTTTGGCAGCAGATCTTTTTTATCTATCTAACTAGAATTTTACAGCGAAACCTGCAAAGTAAACCATTTGTTAAGTGTTGAGTTAGAAACCACCTGGCCCACGGCGCGGTTCACTGCTGATTTTTTCGCTATTTGAACGCTGGGTCGTAATCACTTTCTCCCCCTCATTCAAACCACTTAAAATTTCCGTATGCTGACCATCCGCTAAACCAATCTCGACTTTTTTCTCAATCGGCTGTTGATTTTCTAACACTTGCACGTAGTTTTCACCGTTACGTTTTGTTAATGCGGTATTTGGCACCACTAACACATTTTCACGTTTCGCGATATCGACTTGCCCCTGCACAGTCATCCCAATACGTAACCGTTGCTCACTATTATCTACCAATGCATTGGCATAGTAATAAATTGCTTCCGTATTCCCTGATTGCTCCACATATTTATTCGATGAATTATCATCACTTAATGTTGTAAGCGCTGGATCAATGCTTTCAATTTGACTTTGAATCCGATAATTCGGCTCAGCTAAAGTGGTAAAACTCATCGCCTGACCTGCCCTAACCTGAGCAATATCGCCTTCTGAAATTTCTAACTTAATCAACATTTTAGAAAGATCGGCGACATGCACAATGGTTGGTGAACTTTGTGCAGAGTTTACCGTTTGTCCAATCGAAACCGGAATAGAAACAATCACGCCATCCATTGGCGATAAAATTTGAGTGTAATTTAAGTTAGTCCGCGCGTTATTTACCGAAATTTGAGATTGCTTAATCTGCGCGATCGCCTCATTCACGCTCGCTTTGGCTGAAGCTAAAGTATTTTTCGCGGTTTCAACTTCTGCTTCAGATGCACTATTTTGCTTATACAATTTGCTTAATCGGTTATAGTTGGCTTGCGCCACTTCTAACGCCACTTTCGCTGAAGCCAGTTGGGCTTGATAAGAAGCTAATTGCGCTTCTGCAGTACTTAAACTATTGCTTTGGCTACTTGAATCAATTTCAGCAATTAAATCGCCTTTTTTGACTGTTTGCCCAAGCTTTACATACAAGTTAATAATGCGTCCAGATACCTGTGCGCCAACCTCTGTTCGCTGACTAGCGCGTACAGAACCTGTTGCTAGCACGGTTTTTTCTAAAGTTGTACGAGAAACAGCTTCAGTAATGTAATGGACTTGCTTAGCGTTATCTTCCTTGCTGTAGTAAACATAGCCTGCGACACCTAAAGCGGTAATACCAAGCAACAAAGCAAAAGATTTGAATTTCATATTATTTTCCCAAAGAAAGATAGCGGTTAAAATTGACTATCATTTTGCAAAATGGTTTCAAAATTTAACCGCTTGTTTCTTCTTTTTCGAGTAAATTAAGCTAAATTAAACAGCTTACGTAAATAGCAAGCGACGGCTTCATCTTTATTCTCACCAATCACTTCATGCTCAGGTAATAGGGCTTTAAGTCGCTTATCAGCGTTTCCCATTACACAGCCTTTTCCAGCGCGAGCGAGCATCTCTTTATCATTTAAGCCATCCCCAAAAGCAATGCAATCGCTAAGTTGATAGCCTCGATGTGTAACAAGTTCATCTAAAGCATTTGCTTTGGACACATTTTTATTCATCACTTCTAGACACTGTGGCGTGGAATAAGTCATATAAACTTGTTCACCGAATTTAGCTTGGATATAAGCCTCAATCGGGGCGAGATCTGCTGGTGTTCTGCCGATATAAAAAACTTTTTCGGTTTCTCTACCGTGATGATTCTGGAAATCAACCACTTTGTAGCAATATCCTGAATCTTGATGGTATTTTTTCAATGCTTCAATATCCACGTTGATAAACCAATCATCGCCTTGATAGCTATTTAAACAAACATTCAGTGGGTCAAATGGCACTGACATTAAAGCTTTGGCTAAATTTTCTGGTAAATAGTGATTCAATACCGTTTTACCCGATAAAAAATTCGCTCGTGCCCCATTTGAGGTGACCAACATAGCCTCATCAACGGGCACTTTTTTAATCAGATGTTTCACATCCGGATAATTACGCCCCGTAGCAAAATAAATATCAACCCCTTTTTTAGCAAGCTGACTAAGAGTTTGAATCGTAAATTCTCCGATTCGATGCTCCCCGTTAAGCAATGTGCCATCCAAATCTGAAATAATGGCTTTAAACGGCATGGTCATAAAGACTCCTTAGATTAAAAATTATCAAAGCTAGCCTATCAAATTCTCTAGGTTTGTTCAAAGAGAATCCTTTCATTTGATAGCTCATTTCAAATTGATTAAAAAATCATCAAACACTCCTTAAGATTAAATTACTTTAATTTTCAATAATTATTTAACATTTATTTGACATCACCATCTAAACTTGACACATTCATCTATAAATCAACATATCTTTAGCATTTTACGCTATTTGAAATCACAATTTAATCTAGTAAACGTTTGCGCAAAGTGAAATACACTATTGACAATACTCCAAATGAGTTTAATATACACAGCGCAAACAAATTACAATGCAAACACAAACACACACAACAATGGAAAAACAACTCTCACTCCGATTATCTCTGTTATCGTATTTTTGATGCGAGGATAAAGATTGTCTGAGAAATGAGTTCACTATCCACAACTTTCGCCCGCATCTCCATGCGGGCTTTTTTTATCTCTAAAAAGAGAATACAATCAAAGCGTTTGTGGCAAAACCATTCCCACACAACGCATACAGAGGACTGATTATGAGCAATAACAACATTATTATTTTTGATACAACTCTTCGTGATGGTGAACAAGCATTAAAAGCGAGCTTAACCGTAAAAGAAAAATTACAAATTGCTTTAGCGCTTGAACGTTTAGGTGTGGATGTGATGGAAGTGGGTTTTCCAGTATCTTCTCAAGGGGATTTTGAATCTGTACAAACGATTGCACGTCATATCAAAAATAGTCGTGTAGCCGCACTTTCTCGCGCAGTCGATAAAGATATTGATGCAGCTTATGAGGCATTAAAAGTGGCTGAAGCTTTTCGTATTCATACCTTTATTGCCAGCTCAGCATTACATGTTGAGGCTAAATTAAAACGTTCTTTCGATGATGTGGTAGAAATGGCTGTGGCAGCTGTGAAACGTGCACGCAACTATACCGATGATGTGGAATTCTCTTGTGAAGATGCAGGCCGTACCGGAATTGATAATATCTGCCGAATTGTAGAAGCTGCCATTAACGCTGGCGCAACAACGGTTAATATTCCAGATACAGTAGGTTTCTGCTTACCAAATGAATATGGCAACATCATTGCTCAAGTGCGTAACCGCGTACCAAATATTGATAAAGCGATTATTTCCGTGCATTGCCATAATGACTTAGGTATGGCAACTGCAAACTCCTTAACCGCAGTACAAAATGGCGCAAGACAAATTGAGTGTACCATTAACGGTATTGGCGAACGTGCAGGTAATACCGCATTAGAAGAAGTGGTGATGGGAATTAAAACCCGCCAAGATTTTATGGGCGTAGATACGCGCATTAACACACAAGAAATTCACCGTGTTAGCCAAATGGTTAGCCAACTTTGTAATATGCCGATTCAGCCGAATAAAGCAATTGTAGGTTCAAATGCCTTTGCGCACTCTTCTGGTATTCACCAAGATGGCATGTTGAAAAACAAAAATACCTATGAAATCATGTCACCAGAAACCATTGGCTTGAAGAAAGAGAAATTAAACTTAACCGCACGCTCTGGTCGCGCAGCCGTGAAAGGTCACATGGCAGATATGGGTTACACCGAGCAAGATTATGATTTAGATAAATTATATGATGCTTTCTTAAAATTAGCCGATAAAAAAGGCCAAGTGTTCGATTATGATTTGGAAGCCTTAGCATTTATCGATATGCAACAAGGTGATGAAGATCGTTTAGTATTAGATAAACTTTCTGCCCACTCCACTAAAGAATATCCGGCCACAGCTTTTGTTCAAATCGAACTAGATGGTGAGAAATTAAGTACTTCTTCAATCGGTGGTAACGGCCCAGTAGATGCCGTTTATAATGCGATTTTGAACTTGACTGGCTTAGAGATCAAAATGTCTCACTATAACTTAACCGCTAAAGGAGAAGGTGCTGAAGCCTTAGGTCAGGTAGATATTGTGGTTGAACACGAAGGCCGTAAATTCCACGGTGTAGGTTTGGCGACAGACATTGTTGAATCTTCCGCACTTGCCTTAGTTCACGCCATCAATGCGATTTATCGTGCGCATAAAGTGGCGAATTTAAAAGCTAAACACTAATCCAAAACTAAAGCTTGAAAAGCAAAAAGCGAGTGGCATAATTTACATCCACTCGCTTTTATTTTTATTGTAACTAACTGCGCGTTGCCGCTTTCATTTCACTAACAAAAGCCGATAATTCTCGAATTAAATTGGCTTGGTTATCTAAATTACGTTCAATAATTTTTACAATCGCCGAGCCTGAAATCGCACCATCACAACCTAGCGCTAGCGCTTCTTTGACTTGTTCTGGTTTGGCAATACCGAAGCCTTGCAAAATTGGAGCAGAATTCGACCGCTTGAGGCTTTCAACTAATGTATCTAAATTGCCAGCATGAGATTGGTTTTCGGCACTAGTTACCCCTGCACGAGAAACTAAATAGGTATAACCTTCGGTTAAGTTGGCAATACGAGAAATTGTGGCTTCATCTGCGTTGGGCGGGCAAATAAACACAGGTTGAATACCATGTACTTTTGCAGTTGGTACAAACTCTTCTGCAGCTAAGATTGGTAAATCTGCAATTAACACCGCATCAACGCCTGCCTTTTGGCAGCGTTTAAAGAAAGCTTCTTGAGTCGGTACAAAAACCAAATTAGCACACAACAGCAAACCAATCGGCATTTCTGGATATTTTGCGCGGATTTTCTCAATCAACTCAAAGCAATTATCTGTGCTAAAACCGCCATCTAATGCCCGTTTATTGGCTGCCTGAATCACCGGCCCATCTAAAAGTGGATCAGAAAACGGAAAACCTAGCTCTAATGCATCCGCACCGTTGGCAATTAAAGTTTCAATAATTTCAAATGAACGGTCAAAATCTGGATCGCAAAGGGTCACAAATGGCACAAATGCCCCTTCATTTTTTGCTTTTAAGCTTTGAAATAAAGTGTCAAAACGGCTCATTAGTTTGCTCCTCCATTTAAAATTTTATCTACGGTAAAAATGTCTTTATCGCCACGTCCTGATAAATTCACCACTAATAATTGTTCTTTTTCTGGTTGTTGTTTAATCAGTTTTAACGCATAAGCTAAAGCGTGAGAAGATTCTAATGCAGGAATAATCCCTTCATGTCTTGCTAGCGCTTGGAATGCTTCTAAAGCCTCATCATCAGTAATAGAAACATATTCCGCTCGGCCTGTTGCATTCAAATAAGCATGCTGTGGCCCTACTGATGGGAAATCTAGTCCAGCTGAAATTGAATAGGATTCTTCAATTTGTCCATCTTTATCTTGCATAATTGGCGATTTCATACCGAAATAGATACCCGTTGTGCCATGTTTAAGCGGTGCGCCATGCTCGCCTGTTTCAATCCCTTTACCAGCTGGCTCAACACCAATTAACCCAACTGCAGTTTCATCAATAAAATCGGCAAACATACCAATCGCATTTGAACCGCCACCGACAGCGGCAATCACCGCATCTGGTAAGCGCCCTTCTCTTTCAAGAATTTGACGTTTGGTTTCAATGCCAATCATTTTCTGAAATTCTCTTACCATTGTTGGGAATGGATGTGGCCCTGCAGCCGTGCCAATTAAGTAATGAGTGGTTTCATAATTAGCAGCCCAATCTCGCATTGCTTCACAGCAAGCATCTTTTAACGAACAAGAGCCTTTTTGCACTGGAATAACTTCAGCCCCCATTAAACGCATACGAAACACGTTTGGAGATTGGCGTTCCACATCTTTTGCGCCCATATAAACCACACAAGGCATATCTAACATAGCGCACGCTAAGGCAGTCGCGACACCATGCTGACCTGCGCCAGTTTCAGCAATAATTCTCGTTTTCCCCATGCGTTTTGCCAATAAAATTTGGCCTAAAACTTGGTTAGTTTTATGTGCACCACCATGTAATAAATCTTCTCGTTTAAGGTAAAGTTTAGTTTTACTGCCTTTCGTTAAGTTACGACAAAGCGTTAAAGCGGTTGGGCGACCTGCATAATTTTTCAGTAAATCGGCAAATTCGGCTTGAAATGTAGGATCGTTTTGCGCTTCAACAAAAGCTTGCTCAAGCTGTTTTAGTACAGGCACTAAAATTTCCGGTACATACATTCCCCCAAATTCACCGAAATAAGGGTTTAAAAGTGTGTCTGACATATTTTGTTATTTCCTTTTTAATTTTTTGTTCGATTGCTTTTATAAAGAATGGCTTAAAAACGGCGTACTCAGCACGCCCTTAAGGTACCCCATCTATTATTTTCGGCTGACTGACATACCCGCAAAACTTTGTGCAGTTGGCATAACTTCAATGCGGTTAATATTGACATGCTCTGGTTGTTGATTTAGCCATAGCACAATATTAGCAATATCCTCTGGGCTAACATACTCAACATTTTCATAAACCTTCGCTGCTTTTTCATCATCGCCATGGAAGCGCACATTTGAAAATTCTGTACCACCACATAAGCCCGGCTCAACATTGGTTACTCGTACATTGGTGCCGGCTAAATCTGCACGCAGATTCAAGCTAAATTGCTTCACAAACGCTTTCGTTCCACCGTAAACATTGCTACCCGCATAAGGATAATTTCCTGCAATTGAGCCTAAATTGATAACATGCCCCGTATTACGCGCTACCATTTCAGGTAAAATTAAACGGGTAACCGTAATCAAGCCTTTAATGTTCGTATCAATCATCTGATACCAATCTGCTAAATTTGCTTGATGTGCTTGCTCAAGCCCTAAAGCAAGCCCTGCATTATTTACTAATAAATCAACATGCTTCCAACCTTCAGGACGGCTATTTAATGCCTGTTCAGTCGCTTTTTCATCGCTCACATCAAATGCAAGCGGTAAGAAATTATTGCCTAATTGCGAATGTAACTCTGCTAAACGCGCTGCGCGTCTGCCAGTTCCAATCACTTTATAACCTGAAGCAATCAGCAATTTACAAATAGCCGTACCAAATCCTGCTGTTGCGCCAGTCACTAATGCGGTTCTCATGTTTACTCCTCATTTTAACTTGTACTATTAAAGTAGTACATTTTTATTTTTGATGCAAGTAGAAGCGGTGTGATTTTGCAAAAAATTCACAAAATCACACCGCTAGCATTAAACTTCGTCAATCACAAACTCAAACCACTCAATCACATCCTTTTCGTGAACGCCATTGGCAATCAGAATTTGCGCTTGTTTAACGGAGTCAGGTCGTTGGGAAATGAGTGGATGCCAATCAAACAACGGCTTACCTTCATAAAGTAGGCGATAAGCACAAGTTTTAGGCAACCAGCCGAAATCAGGTAAATTCTTTTTGGTGAGCTTAGTGCAATCTTGCTCGATTTTAAAACGGTTCGGATAATTCGTGCATCTTCCCGTTTCCACATCTAAAAGATTGCATGCCACGCGCGTATAATAAAGTCGCTCTCGCTTGCCTCTGCCTAAAATATATTTACGATAGCAGCATTTGCCACAGCCATCGCACAGCGCTTCCCACTCGGCATCATTCATTTCAAGCAGACTTTTATGCTTCCAAAATTCAGGGGTAATTTGTATTTGTTGGTCGTTTTGTTTCATACCGCAGATTCTAACATATTAGCCTGCATAACGCTGAGTTAAACGCGCTAAATTTTGTGCAAAATAGGTTGGGCTTTTTAAATAAGCTTGCATTTGCGCCCAATCAAATTCGGTTTTTAACTGTTGATTTAGTGTGGCTAAATAAGCGCTATTTTCTGGATATTCTCGAATATAATCTGCCAACAGCGCTTCTTGTTTTAGCAAAGAATCGGCTTTGAGGATTTTTGCAATTTCTTCTGAAAATTTAACCGCTTGTCCTAAATAATATCCACGTTGTGCCTTGCTTAAATCGCTAAACCATATACCTTGCATGACCGGCATTTGGGCAATTAACGCCAAAATATCTTTTAACTGCCCTGTTTTTAATTCAAACTCAAGCTCGCAAATTTTACATTCTCCCAATGGATTTCGAATATTACCCTGATCTAACGCAATTTCGATTTGTGATTGCTGATAGTTAACTAGCCAAATATGTCGAGTAAAATCAGTACTGAAAGTCGGTAACAATTCGGCATTGATTTGAGCTGCATTTTCAAACCCTAACTGGAAATGTGTATTCAACTTAGCAAAATCAGGTTTAGGTTCATTTAATGGCAAATTATATTCAGGGCGGATGTGCACGCCATCAACGACTTTTCCTGCCGTTTTAAGTGTCATTTCATAGCGGGTATTTTCAGTGCGAACACGCAATCCCATTTGTTCATGGGCAAAAAAGCGATCTGGGGTGTCGTAATAAGTGTTACCTAAAACCACTTGATGATGCGCTGCATTCGGTAGGCCATTTAACCACGCCTGCATTTTCGCCACATTTTCTGATGCTAATCTGATTTTCAATTCAATTTCTGCGGTTTCTGCCAGCTTTGCCATTTTTTACCTCGCTGTTTTTTGCTATTATTTGGCTAATTTTTCGCTTTCTGCATTGTAACAATGTTTCATCAAATCCAAAATAAACTCCATAAATTCGTCCAACGTGGTTTAGATAATCATATTCGCTTAGCCGTGACTGGATTAAGCCGTAGTGGCAAGACCGCATTTATTACCAGTCTTGTCGATCAGCTTTTGCATATTCGCAAAGATGAGGCAAATCATCTTAATCTTTTTGCGCCAGCACGCCATCATCAAATTCTTTCAGTTAAGCGTATTGAACATGGCGATCTCACTATTCCTCGTTTTGATTACGATAGAAACCGCCAATGTTTAGAAAGCCAACCGCCGATTTGGGCGCCATCTACCACTGGCATTAGCGAGATTCGCCTTGCCATTCGCTATCAGCGACAAAATGGGCTACTCAAACACTTTAAAGAAACAGGCACGCTCTATTTAGATATTTTTGATTATCCGGGTGAATGGTTGCTTGATTTGCCAATGCTTTCGCAAGATTTCAAAACATGGTCGCAAAGCCAACAGCAAGTGCACGTTGGTCAACGGGCAGAATTAGCACAAGACTACTTACAAGCGGTCGAAAATCTTGATCTTTTTGCAAAAACCAATGAAAACCAACTCGCTGAGATTAGCGAACAATACACTCATTACCTGTTTGCTTGTAAAGATGCTGGTATGCAATACATTCAACCGGGGCGATTTGTGCTGCCAACAGAAATCATGAAAGGAGCACCGATTTATCAATTTTTCCCGTTATTAAATCAAACTGAAGCAGACTGGCAAAAATTAGAAAATAGCCCGAAAAATAGTGCTTACCATACATTGAAAAAACGCTATCAGGCTTATCAAGAAAAAATTGTGAAACCATTTTATCAAGATTATTTTTCACAATTTGACCGCCAAGTCATTTTAGCGGACTGCTTAACACCGCTAAATCATGGTTATGAAGCCTTTTTGGAAATGAAGCTTGGTTTACAACAACTGTTTAAGCATTTCCATTATGGCAATCGCTCGCTGTTTCATCGCCTATTTTCGGCTCAAATTGATAAACTCTTATTTGTGGCAACTAAAGCTGACCACATTACTAGCGACCAGCTGCCTAATCTTGAAAGCCTTATGCGTCAGTTGGTACAAGAAGGTGGGCGTCATGCAGAATTTGAAGGGATTGAAACGGGTTATCACGCAATTTCCGCTATTCGTGCAACCGATCCTGTTATTACCAAACAAAATGATGTGGCAATTAAAGCGATTCGAGGTATTCGTAGCCAAGACCGCAAACTGATTACGCTATATCCGGGAGATGTGCCTAATCGCTTACCCTCAAAAAGTTATTGGCAATTTAACCGATTTGAGTTCGACCAATTCGAGCCGAAAGCGGTCGAATTTGACCAGCCGATTGCACATTTACGAATGGACGCTGCCTTACAGTTCCTATTGGCTGATCTGCTAGATTAAGGTAGAATTTCATTTATTTTTATTAAGTTTGAATATTATGGCAAAAAAACCTAAAGTTGCTTCAAATACTATTGCGCTAAATAAACGCGCACGACATGAATATTTTATTGAAGAAGAAATTGAAGCCGGCTTAGAACTCCAAGGTTGGGAAGTGAAATCTCTGCGCGCCGGTAAAGCTAATATTGGGGATAGCTATGTTACCTTTAGAAACGGCGAAGCCTTTTTATTCGGTGCAACCATTACCCCGCTGAATATGGCGTCAACACATATCGTTGCCGACCCAACTAGAACCAGAAAATTATTACTCAATAAACGAGAACTCGATTCACTCTTTGGTAAAGTGAACCGAGATGGAATGACTGTTGTTGCCCTTTCCCTTTATTGGAAAGCCGCTTGGGCAAAAGTGAAAATTGGTGTGGCAAAAGGCAAAAAATTACACGATAAACGTGAAGATATTAAAGACCGCGAATGGCAAGTTGCTAAACAACGTATTATGAAAAACGCGAACCGTGGTTAACGATTAAATTACATAATTAAGGAAACATTATGATCGACCAAAATTTATTAAGAACGCAATTAGATGAAGTAGCTCAAGCGCTAAAAATTAAGCGTAACTTTGTTTTAGATATTGAACAAGTTAAGGCATTAGAAGAACAACGTAAAGCGCTACAAGTTAAAACAGAAACCCTACAAGCAGAACGCAACGCACGTTCTAAAAACATTGGTGCAGCAAAAGCTCGTGGCGAAGATATTTCTGCATTATTGGCAGAAGTGGATAACATGGGCAATGAATTAAATGAAGCAAAAGTGGCATTAGACCAAGTTCAAGCTGAAATTAAAGCCTTATTGTTATCTGTACCAAATTTACCTGCAGAAGAAGTGCCTCTTGGTAAAGATGATTCAGAAAACTTAGAAGTTTTACGTTGGGGAACGCCTCGCCAATTTGATTTTGAAGTGAAAGATCACGTGGCATTAGGTGAAACATTAAATGGTTTAGATTTTGGTGCAGGGGCAAAATTAACTGCAAGCCGCTTTGTCGTGATGAAGGGTAAAATTGCGAAATTACACCGTGCATTATCTCAATTCATGTTAGATTTACACACCGAACAACACGGCTATTTAGAAACCAACGTACCATTTTTAGTAAACCATGACTCTTTATTTGGTACCGGTCAATTACCAAAATTCGGCGAAGATTTATTCCACACTCAACCATTAACTGGACAAGACCCAAATGAAGTTCAACGTTCATTTAGCTTAATTCCAACAGCTGAAGTTCCAGTAACTAACCTTGTGCGTGATGAAATTATTGATGAAGAATCACTACCTCTAAAACTCACGGCGCATACACCATGTTTCCGTTCAGAAGCAGGTTCTTACGGTCGTGATACTCGTGGCTTAATTCGTATGCACCAATTCGAAAAAGTAGAAATGGTACAAATCGTTGCGCCAGAAAAATCTATGGAAGCGTTAGAAGAACTGACTGGACACGCAGAAAAAGTATTACAATTATTAAACTTACCTTATCGTAAAGTGCTCCTTTGCACAGGTGATATGGGCTTTGGTTCTTGCAAAACTTACGACTTAGAAGTGTGGCTACCGGCACAAAATACTTACCGTGAAATCTCTTCTTGTTCAAATATGTGGGATTTCCAAGCGCGTCGTATGCAAGCACGTTGCAAATCTCGTGGCGATAAGAAAACTCGCTTTGTTCACACCTTAAATGGTTCTGGTTTAGCGGTTGGTCGTACCCTTGTTGCGGTGTTAGAAAACTACCAAAATGCAGACGGCTCAATTACCGTACCAGAAGTATTACGTCCATATATGGGTGGCTTAGAAGTCATTAGTGCTTAATCAGCCGTACTTAAGGCATCATTCATTGTAAGGCGTGCAATGCACGCCTTTTTAACATCATTATTTTTGTGACAATTTTGCAAAATACCGCTCAAATTTAACCGCTTTCACTATGATATTTTTTACCGATTTAACCCTCAAAAGGGGGCTTTCTGTTTTATTAGACAAAACCTCAGCAACTATTCATACCGGTCAAAAAGTGGGATTAGTCGGCAAAAACGGCTGTGGGAAATCCTCTCTTTTTGCCCTCATTAAAAACGAACTTCAGCCTGAAGGCGGTGAAGTTTCACTTCCTAAAAACTGGTCAATTTCGTGGGTAAATCAAGAAACGCCCGCGCTAGATTGCAGTGCGATTGATTATGTTATTTTAGGTGATCGAGAATATACCGCGTTAAATGAGCAACTTGAGATTGCAAACCATGAAAATGATGGGAATAAAATCGCCACACTTCATGCCCAGCTAGATACCATTGATGCTTGGACAATCCAAGCGCGTGCAGCGACGTTATTAAACGGCTTAGGCTTCTCTACTGAACAACTTACGTTACCGGTAAAATCATTTTCTGGTGGTTGGCGAATGCGCTTAAATTTAGCACAAGCGTTGATTTGCCGTTCTGACTTATTGTTATTAGATGAACCGACTAACCACTTGGATTTAGATGCTGTCATTTGGTTGGAAAAATGGCTAACTAATTATCGAGGTACTTTAATTTTAATTTCACACGACCGAGATTTCCTTGACCCCATTATTGATCGCGTCATTCATATTGAACATCAACAACTTCACGAATACACAGGAAATTACACCTCGTTTGAAATTCAGCGTGCGACCAAAATTGCCCAACAAAATGCCGCTTTTCAACAACAGCAACGCAAAGTTGCCCATTTACAAAGCTTTATTGATCGCTTTAAAGCTAAAGCGACTAAAGCTAAACAGGCACAAAGCCGTATTAAAGCTTTAGAAAAAATGGAATTGATTGCGCCAGCTTATGCGGATTCTCCATTTGAATTTGAATTTAAACCACCATTTTCACTGCCTAGCCCGCTGCTCATGATGGAAAAAGTCAGTGCAGGCTATGCAGATAAAATCGTATTAGAGTCAGTAAAATTAAACCTTGTTCCTGGCTCTCGTATTGGTTTGCTCGGACGAAACGGCGCAGGGAAATCAACGTTAATTAAATTATTAGCAGGAGAAATCCCACCATTAAGCGGTAACATTCAATTAGCTAAAGGCGTTCAATTAGGCTATTTTGCACAACATCAAGTCGATACCCTGCGTTTTGATGAAAGCCCATTGTGGCATTTACAAAAATTAGCACCTGAAAAAACTGAACAAGAATTACGCAACTATTTAGGTGGCTTTGATTTTAAAGGAGATAAAGTCAATCAAGCGGTTACCTCTTTCTCTGGTGGTGAAAAAGCGCGTTTAGTATTAGCTTTAATTGTATGGCAACGACCAAACCTGCTGTTATTAGATGAGCCAACCAACCATTTAGACTTAGAAATGCGCCAAGCCCTAACCGATGCGCTGACTTATTATGAAGGTTCATTAGTGGTGGTTTCGCACGATCGTCATTTACTCCGTTCAACCGTCAATGAATTCTACTTGGTGCACGATCACAAAGTCGAAGAGTTTAAAGGCGACTTAGAGGATTATCAAAAATGGCTGAATGAACAAAATGCCCTATTATTAGCGACAAAACCAGCTGAAACTAACGAAATAACAGGAAATACAAGTGGTGGTATTTCTGCGCAAGATCGTAAAGAGCAAAAAAGACAGGAAGCGGAACTGCGTCAACAAACAGCACCATTGCGTAAAACGATTAGCCAATTGGAAAAAAATTTAGAAAAAGCGACCGCTTGTTTAGCCGAATTAGAAGCCTTACTGGCATCTAGCGAAATCTATGAGGCGGAAAATAAAGCAAAACTGACTGAAACATTGGCAAAACAGGTTGAGGCGAAAAAACAAGTCGAAGAAATTGAAATGCAATGGCTTGAAGCGCAAGAAACTTTAGAAACAATGCTAAATGCATAGCAAAATAATGGCTAGGATTTCCTAGCCATTTTTATTGCGATTATGCTTGCACTTCAATTAACGGTTTGCCACTATCAGCTGCCACTAATTTGCCAACAGGAATCAACGGCGTATTGGCTAATTTTGCAATTTCTTGCACTTTTTCGACCGCTTGCGGTTGAACGGCAATCAATAGCCCCCCAGAAGTTTGCGGGTCACACAAAATTGCTTTTTGCTCATCGGTGATTGGAGAAAGTAAGTGCCCATAACTGTCAAAATTACGTTGTGTACCACCAGGCACGGCACCTTGCGCAATATACGCTTTTACCCCATCTAAGGTTTGAATATGCGCAAAATCAACCACTGCACGCACGTTCGAGCCTTCACAAATTTCTTTAAGATGCCCCAATAAACCAAAGCCCGTGACATCAGTCATTGCGGTTACTTCTTCCAGTTGCGAAAATTCTGCACCGATTAGGTTCATTTGGCACATTACATCACGCGCTAAGCCTTGATGTTCTGCTTTCAACAACCCTTTTTTCTCAGCCGTCGTTAACACACCAATCCCTAATGGTTTGGTTAAGAATAATTGACAGCCTACTTCAGCACTCGCATTTCGCTTAATTTTCTCAGTTGGGATAATACCTGTTACCGCTAAACCAAAAATAGGCTCAGGCGAGTCAATAGAATGCCCTCCCGCCAAAGCAATGCCCGCTTGTCGGCAAGCAAAACGACCACCTTCAACAATTTTTTGTGCCACTTCTGCCGGTAATTTATTCACGGGAAAACCTAAAATAGCAATCGCCATAATAGGTTTACCACCCATTGCAAAAATATCACTAATCGCATTTGTTGCCGCAATACGTCCAAAATCAAAAGGATCATCGACAATAGGCATAAAGAAATCCGTCGTGCTGATAATCGCCGTTCCGTTTCCAATATCATAAACGGCAGCATCATCAGCAGTTTCATTGCCCACTAATAAATTTGGATCGATAAAATTTTCTAGTTCACTGTGTAAAATAGTCCCTAAAACCTTAGGCGAAATTTTACAACCTCAACCAGCGCCATGGCTAAATTGTGTTAAACGAACAATTTCTGACATTTCTACTCCTTTGATAATACGTTTAAACTTTGCCTATGCTGCTTTCACAAAAACAGAAATAGACTCCAAGTGCCCCGTTTGCGGGAACATATCAATCATCGCGACTTTTTCAAGGCGATAACCTTGCTCAATAAGCTTTTGTGCATCACGCACAAGTGTTGCAGGATTACAAGAAACATAGCAAATCCGGTCAGGCGCCAAAGCACAAAGATGATCTAAACAAAACCATGCCCCATTTCTGGCTGGATCTAATAAAACTTTATTAAAGGGTTCTTGCGCCCAAGGCTGCTCAATAAACGGCTCATCTAAATTCGTTTGATAAAAAGCCACATTCTCTAATTGATTAAATTCAGCATTTTGTTTTGCCTGCTGCACCATCTCAATGACGCCTTCTACACCAACGACTTGCCCTGCCATTTTAGCAAGTGGCAAAGTAAAATTACCCACACCACAGAATAAATCTAAAATTCGGTCATTTTTGCTCGGCACCAACCATGCCAGTGCTTGAGACACCATTTTTGCATTCAACTCAGCATTTACTTGAATGAAATCTCTCATCGAAAAACCGATCTGACAACCGCTAACCACATAATAAGGAGATTGCCCACACCAATGCTCAATCTGTTGTTCGCTGATCATCACGAAAAGGCTTAACTCTTCGCGCGCTGCGAAAATCTTTAAGGCTGCTGCATCTTTTTCAGAAAGAGTACCAACATGACGAAATAGCATTGCAATGGTGTTATCTGCTTGAACCAATTCAATATGACCTAACGCCTTTTTATTTTGCCAAGCAGTTAAAAGTTCGCTTAATTTTGGCAAAAGCGCAGAAAGGCTAGGCAATAGCACTTCGCATTCCGTTAATGGAATAATATGGTTTGAACCTTGTTGGCGAAATCCCATCACCACTTTTCCAGCTTGTAAGGCAATACTTAACCGAGTACGGCGGCGATAACCTTTCGGTTCACCAACAATCATTGGTTGAAAATCAATTGGCGTATTTTGCAGTTTTTGAAGCCGTTGAAATAGGGCTTTTTGCTTAGTTTCGCGTTGTAATGCCAAAGGAATGTGTTGCATTTGACAACCACCACATTCATCATACACCGCACAACTGGGTAATTGGCGTTCACTGGATTTTTTGAGAATTTTTACCGCTTTTCCATGTCCATATTGGCGTTTTTCATCAATAAGGCGCATCTCAATTTCTTCACCAGGCAATGCATTTTCAATAAACCACGTTTTACCTTCAATTTTTGCCACGCCTAAGCCTTGATAATCTAATGATTGGATTTTTACTTGGCGACAAGCGGTCGTTTTTTTCGCTTTTTTTGTAAATTTTTCAGAATAAAATTGTGCCATTTTTCTTAATTCGAAACTCTTTTACTAGGTATTATAGCGAAAAGCTGACTAAATATAAAAAAGGAAACACCAGCTGCTCCGATGAGCATTGCTGAACTTTATTATTTTTACCCAGTCCTATTTTTTGACGGTTATTGTTTAAATAACTTTAAAGACTTTATTTTTGTTCACTTAATTTTCATAAAGAAGGATTTCTATGAAAATATTGTCTAAAGCAACCTTAGTTGCATGTAGTTTTTTATACAAACACTAATTTTGCATTTTAGACTCGGAAAGCAACCGCTTGTAACGTTGTATAAACAACATTACAAGCGGTTTTTTCTTGGTTTTCTGGCAGAAAAATAGTGTTGGATTTGCTAAAATAGCTAGCTTACTTACTCGGAAGAAACTTTGCTTCAATTTTATATATAAAAAGGAGAATATCATGTTTGTCGTTGGACAACGCTGGCTTTCTTCAGCAGAAAACCAATTAGGGTTAGGCATTATTCAAGCCGTAGATAATCGCAGTGTGACTATTGCTTTTCCAGCTGCTGAAGAAGAACGAATTTATGCACTTAATGCCTCACCGCTCGTCCGTGTACAATTTCAAGTAGGTGATCGCATCCGTAGCAGCGAGGGCTGGCAGTTAGTTGTTGAGCAAGTTATCGACAATCAAGGTTTTAGTATCTATTTAGGAAAACGACTCGATACCGAAGAAGAAGCCGTGCTACCTGAAATGCAGCTAGATCACAAAATCACTTTCAGCAAACCACAAGATCGCCTCTTCTCTGCTCAAATTGATCGTGCTGACCGTTTTGCCCTACGCTATCAAGCACTACAACATCAACAAGCGCAGTTTTTATCGCCGCATCGTGGTATGCGTGGCATTCGTGCAAGTCTCATTCCGCATCAATTACACATTGCCAAAGAAGTTGGGCAACGCTTAGCTCCTCGCGTGTTACTTGCTGATGAAGTTGGTTTAGGTAAAACCATCGAGGCTGGAATGATTTTGCAACAACAACTTTTCGCTGGCCGAGCTGAACGCGTGCTTATTTTGGTGCCAGAAAGCCTACAACATCAATGGCTAGTTGAAATGTTGCGCCGTTTTAATCTTAAATTCTCTTTATTTGATGAAGAACGCTGTGCTGATTTTGATAGAAGCGAAGACGATGAAACCCCAGCTGATAATCCATTTGAAAGCGAATCTTTAGTGATTGCCTCAATTCAATGGTTAGCAAGTCATCCCCATCGAGCAGCACAACTTCTCGGCTGCGAATGGGATATGCTAATTGTGGATGAAGCACACCATCTTGCTTGGTCGGTTGATACGCCAAGTGAGGCTTACCTATTAGTGGAAAAACTTGCAAAACAGATTCCTTCTGTTTTGTTACTGACGGCTACACCTGAACAACTTGGACAAGAAAGCCATTTTGCTCGCTTAGCATTATTAGATCCCGATAGATTCTACGATTACGAAGCCTTTGTTGCTGAACAACAAGCCTATAAACCCGTTGCTGATGCGGTCGCCACTTTATTAAACGATAAACCACTGACTGCGGCAGAACAAAATAGTATTGCTGAACTTTTAAGCGAAGAAGATACTGAGCCAATGTTTAAGGTTATCAATGGTAAAAATATTGCAGAATCTGACCGCTTGCAAGCGCGTCAATCGCTCATTAGCGAGCTTATCGATCGCCACGGAACAAGCCGAGTATTATTCAGAAATACCCGTCAAGGTGTGAAAGGCTTCCCTCATCGCATTTATCATCAAATTACCTTAGAAATGCCTTCGCAATATGCTAATGCTTTGAAAGTAATGAATATGATGGGCGACTTAACCATCGCAGAACAGCTTTATCCGGAAAGTCTCTTCCAACGTATGAATCCTGCGGCAAAATGGACGGAATTTGATCCACGCGTTGAATGGTTAATCAGCTTTCTTAAAAATCACCGTGAAGAGAAAATTCTACTGATTTGTAAACAAGCACAAACTGCAATTTCATTAGAACAAGCGCTTCGTGAGCGCGAAGGAATTCGCTCTGCGGTATTCCATGAAAAAATGTCCATTGTTGAGCGCGATAAAGCGGCTGCTTACTTTGCCCAACAAGAAGATGGCGCGCAAGTGTTAATCAGTTCTAACATCGGTTCTGAAGGGCGTAACTTCCAATTTGCAAGTCAGTTAATTCTCTTTAACTTGCCGGACAACCCTGATCTACTAGAACAAAGTATTGGGCGATTAGATCGTATTGGGCAAAAACAGGATATTCAAATTTATGTCCCTTGCTTTGAGAACACAATGCAAATGGTACTTGCCAGCTGGTATCATCAAGGGTTAAATGCCTTCGAAGAGACCTGCCCGATGGGTTCAACCTTATTCCGTGAATTTGGTGAAACGTTACAAAGCTATTTACGCACACCACAAGCGGTCGGATTTGAAGAATTTCTTGCAAAAACCCGTGCTCGTCAACAACAGTTGAAAATCGCTTTAGAGCAAGGTCGCGATCGTTTATTAGAACTCAACTCAAATGGTGGAGAAGCAGCTCAAACCTTAGCACAAGCTATTCAGGCAGAAGATAATAATCCTCATTTGGTGAATTTTGCCCTAAATCTGTTTGATGTGATTGGGCTTGAACAAGAAGACTTAGGCGAGCAGTCTATTGTGATTACCCCAACCGGGCATATGCTTGTTCCCGATTTTCCGGGCATCGAAGAAGATGGAACAACCGTCACCTTCGATCGCGAACTGGCCTTAACGCGAGAAGAATTGGCATTCTTAACTTGGGATCACCCAATGATTCGCAACGGAATTGATTTGATTGTTTCAGGCGATATTGGCAAATGTGCCGTTTCACTATTGATTAACAAGCATTTACCACCAGGCACCTTGTTACTTGAAACCATCTATGTTTTAGAAACACAAGCCCCTAAAGGACTAAATCTAAGCCGCTTTTTACCTCCAACACCAATTCGCGTGTTGCTCGATAACAAAGGTAATAATATGGCTGCACAGGTTTCTTTTACTGGGCTTGAAAAACAGTTAAAACCGGTCAATAAACAAATGGCGAATCAAATTGTAACGATGGCAAAAAATGATATTCGTAAACTTATTGCCATCAGTGAACAACGTGTTCAACCACAAGCACAAACGATGATGCAAGAATCGAAGCAACTTGCTGATAACGCATTAAGTGCGGAATTACACCGCTTAACGGCCTTACAAGCGGTTAATAAAAATATCCGAGCTGATGAAATTGCATTGCTTGAGGCACAAAAATCGCAAACATTGCATCATCTAAGTCAAGCGACTTGGCGCTTAGATAGCTTACGTGTGATTGTAAGCATGCAAGAATCGTAAACCGCTATGATATAAAAAATTGCCTCAATCTCATTTGATTGGGGCAATTTATTTTAGATTATCGAACAATCTCTTCTGCTTGTTCACGATTCTTGCTAAAAACCATCTCTTTTACGCTAGTAAGCAGTTGCGCACGAATAGTTGATATTTTAGGTTTCTCGTTCTCTTGAAAAGCAATCGGGCGGCAAAACGTCATCGCTTTTACTCCTAATCGGGCTGTTAACACCCCCACGCCAATGCCTTGGGTGGCACGCAAGGATAATTTTGCCAGCATATTTTGAGACAGAAAATCAGCAGCTACATCGCTTGCAATCTCGCTTGCCCCAGCAAAAACCATATTAGTGAGCACTAATTTAAATAATTTCAAACGGCTAATATAGCCTAATTCCATACCATAAATTTTCGTAATTTTGTTCACTAAAGCAAAATTTCGCCAAGCAATCAATAACACATCCACCATCGCTAATGGGCTAACCGCAACCAGTAACGCATTTTCCGTTGCATTACGAGAAATCAGCTTTTTTACTTGTTGATCTAACGGCGTGAGCACGTTTTCACTGAATAAATAAAGCACTTCTTTTGCATCATAAGCTTCGTTTAGCTGAGATTGCCAACGCTGCTCTGCTTGTGCAATTTGCGGTAAATGGCGCATATTCTCTAACACATTTTTGCAAAATGTTTGAGCATTTTCACCGCTTGTAGAGCTTAATGATTCAAGAAGGATTTGCTCACTCATTGCCTGTTGCTGTTGATAACGACGCAGGTAAACCAATCTGCGCCATTCGCGAATAATGACACCAACACCCGTTAAGCTCAATAAAAAGAAAACAATGCCAAATGCTAAAGCAATCCAAGCATGGCTTTGATAACTATCCCAAAGCCACTGCACACTTTGTGCAATCACAGCAACACAGAAAAGCACCAACGCACTTAATAGCACACGAATCCAAAAGCGATTTGGGCGAACCACTTCTTCAAACGATAAATCCGCCTCTTCAACTTCTTCCGTTTCCGTGTCTTCAAAAACCTCAAACGCCTCTGCTGAGAATTCCTGTTTAGGTTTGAGGGTTGGATTAAAATCTGATTCTGTTTCTTCAAAAATACGTTTAGTCATCTTTTTCGCTCCAATGCTCAATCGCCGTCATGATATGTTGCTTTAAGCCTTCATAGCCATGTTCAGTTTTGAGCATCTGAAATAATTGTTTTGCCTGTGGATATTCTTTATCTAAATAATGTAGCCACTGCTTGATACGAGCAACATGGTAAAAACCAGAATCTTGGCTATTTTCCATCTGCACATATTGAAAAAGCAGTGTTAATACAGATTGCCAAGGCATTTTCGGTTCATTAAATTTCACGACACGACTAAGATTCGGGGTATTGAGCGCGCCACGTCCAATCATTAGTTGATTACAAGCGGTCATTTCTTGGCATTTTTTTGCAGAATCATAATCCCAAATCTCACCATTGGCGATAACTGGAATTGAGAGCCGTTGTTGTATTTCACCTATTGCTTTCCAATTGATCCGCTCGGCACGATACCCATCAATTTTCGTTCTGCCATGCACGGTGATTTCATTTGCGCCACCTTGTGCTACTGCATCGGCAATTTCAAAACAGTGATCTACAGAATCCCAACCTAAACGAACTTTAACCGACACAATCTGTTCAGCCGAAACAGCTTCACGCATTGCTTTCGTTGCTCGATAAATTAACGTTGGATCTTTTAATAATGAAGCGCCACCATGACTGCCATTAACGGTTTTAGATGGACATCCGCAGTTTAAATCAACACCATGCGATCCTAATTCAATCGCAAGCTGGGCATTTTCTGCTAACCATTGTGGATGTTGCCCTAATAACTGTACGCGTACTGGTGTACCAGAAGGTGTTTTTCCGCCTTGATGCAATTCTGGACAAAGGCGATAGAATGCTTTTTTAGGTAATTTTTGATCAACTACGCGTACAAATTCAGAAATACAGAGATCATAATCATTCACCGCTGTAAGCAACTGACGCACAAAAGGGTCTAAAACCCCCTGCATTGGTGCAAGAATCACTTTAGGGATAACGTTATTATGCATCTTCATCTCGCAAAGCTAGATCTGGGCGCGCAATCAAATAAATCACTAATGCCGTTAACGCCCCTAAAGTATCAGCAAGCATATCTTTTTGTGCATCCCAAATATCTCCTTGGGAACCTAAAAATTCGACACCCGCATTCCCGCCTTCAATCACCGCATATTGCCATTCAATAATCTCATAACTTGCTGCAACAGCCATAATGAAAAATAGGGCAAAAAAACATGCCACACCTAATCCGCATTTACGATTTCGTAATAGCCATTCAGCCATCGGAAAACTATAAAACCCAATAACATAATGCGCTACTCGGTCAAAATGGTTGCGATTTTCACCTAATAATGGGCTTAATAACTCACTTCCCCATTCAAAAGGGACATTAGCAAAGGTATATTTTGCACCAATAAGATGTAAAATCATCCAAAACGACATCAAAATATACGCTAAACCACTAAACTGAAATTTTCGGTAAGTCAGCACCAATAACGCAAAAATGATAAAAATTGGCATAACTTCAGCATACCATACAGCTCTATCCGTTGGTGTTAATCCTGACCAAAACGCAATCAGCGTAATCAATATTGCTAGGCTTAACGGAATCAGATGTCGCTTTAACATACCTTATTTCCATCCTTTTGATTTACAAATTAAATCATAAGCCGCTTGAATTTGTTGGGCTTTTTCTTTCGCTAATTCCATCATTTCATCTGGTAAACCTTTAGCAGCCAATTTATCTGGGTGGTGTTCATTCATCAGTTTACGGTAAGCGCGTTTGACCGTATTTTGATCATCATCAGCACTCACGCCCAATACTTTATAAGCGGCATCAATGCTTGGTGCACTATTAGAGTAAGATTGATTTTGACCACTATAATAACCGCCCTGAGATTGCTGCTGATAACCACCTTGATGATATTCATACTGGAATCCACCTGAACGGAATTGTTGTGCTGCCATTACCATTGCAATCATCTGTTCAAATTGAAAACGAGAGATTCCCATTGTTTCTGCAATAGTGAAAAGAATTTGCTGCTCGTTAGCATCTAATTCGCCATCTTGTAAAGCGGCTTGCATTTGAACTTCCACAAAAAAGCGTAGAAGATCTACACGCTGCCCACAGGCTTCTCTGAATTCTTGAATCACTAAACGTAGTGGAAAACTGGATTCTTTACCTAAAGAAAAAGCCTTTTGCGCTTGTTTTTGTGCAGTTTCATCTAATTTCAAACGCGCCATCAATTGACGTGCGAGATGAATATCATCTTCAGTTACACGCCCTTTAGCTTTAGCAATATGCCCTAATACTGCAAATGTTGTTTGAGTAAAAATAGACTGGCGAGTCAAACCACTTCCAAAGACACTTGAGCTGACTGAACCAAGCTCATAAATTTTCTTATCTGCAAGATGCCCTAAGAAAGCACCAAGTAAAGCACCAAAAAAGCTATGGAAGATTTGATAACCTAAAATAAATCCCACAATTTTTCCAATATATTGCATAAAGTTTCCTTCTGTTTTTGTAATGTGGTTATTTTAACGTAATTTTCTTAAAAATCGCTTAAATATTAAGATTAAACATTATAAATACAGGGATTATCATCAATTTTAGAAATCTGAAATATCTATTAAATAATAGTTATCTTTATATAAAAAGCATAAAGCCCTGAGTAACTCAGGGCTTTATTTCTTATCCTACTAAATAATAGCTTTAAGCTTTAAATTAGTATTCTAACACTGCACGACGGTTTTTCGCGTAGTCTGCTTCAGTATGACCTAAAACGGCTGGTTTCTCTTCACCGTAAGATACAGTTGAAACGTTTGAAGCACCTTGTTGTGCTAAGTAGCTTTTCACTGCATCTGCACGACGTTGACCTAACGCGATGTTGTACTCTGGAGTACCACGTTCATCAGCGTGACCAGCAACAGTTACGCTGCCTTTAGTTGAATTTAATAATTGTGCGTGTGCATCTAATAATTGACGATATTCGCCTTCAACTGCATAGCTATCAAAACCGAAGTACACAGTGTTGTAACGAGTTTGTAAATCTTGAGCAGACATACCGCCGAATTGGCCAGCTGCATTTGCGTTTGCACCTGCGTTTGCTGCTGCGTTGTCTGAAGATGAGCTACATGCAGCTAATACGAAAGCTGGTGCCGCTACCATTAAAACTTTAGCTAGTTTTTTCATTTTTTACTCCTAAGAGAAAGATTATTGTTTAGTTAAATACGGTGACCAAGCAGGGAACTTATATTGCCCTCCTGCACCAGGCAGATTAGCTTTAAAACGACCGTCTGCGGACACCAATTGTAGCACTTTACTCGTACCTTTGGTAGAGCTATAAATAACCATAATGCCATTTGGTGAAATACTTGGACTTTCATCTAAGAACGTAGAACTTAAAACTTCTGTGCCACCCGAAGCCATATCACGTTTTACAACTTTATCACCTGCAATCATGATTAAATTTTTGCCATCTGATGAAAGTTTCGCGTTATAGGTTCTTCCTCCACCTACTGCGCTTACACCACCACCTGATGCACTCATTCTATATACTTGTGGCGAACCTGAGCGGTCTGAGGTAAAGTAAATTGTACTACCATCTGGAGACCAGCTTGGCTCGGTATTATTACCTGCATTTGCAGTTAATTTACTTGGTGAGCCACCACCTGCACTAACAACATAAATGTCTAATTGGCCATCTTGGTTAGACGCAAAAGCAATTCTTGAACCATCTGGTGAAAATGCCGGCGCACCGTTATGTCCTTTTAAAGCCCCCACAACACGACGACTACCTGAACGCAAATCGTGTACCACAACTTGTGCTTTTTTATTCTCAAAGGTTACATAAGCAAGACGGCTACCATCTGGTGACCACTCTGGTGACATCAATGGCTCTTTACTTTTTACAACAGTAAATGCATTGAATCCATCATAATCAGATACGCGTAATTCGTAAGATGATACGCCGCGTTGCACAACGTAAGCAATTTTTGTTCTGAAAGCACCGCGGATTTGAGTAATTTTCTCAAAAATTTGGTCACTCACAGTGTGTGCACCTTGGCGAATTTGTGCTGCAGGAACATTAAATGAACCTTGAGCTAACACAGCTGCTGGATTACTTAATGCATCAACTAATTGATAAGCAACATTATAGCCACCACCGGCAGGACTAACTTGTCCAACCACAACCATATCTACGCCAATATCTGTCCATTGTTGAGAAACAACTTCAGCCGCAGAACTTGGCTGAGCTGGTAATTTTGAACGTTCAATTGGAGTAAATTTACCACTATTGCGTAAATCATCCGCCACAATTTGTGCAACATCCGCAGAACCAGAACCACCAGCAAATGGAACAACCGCAATAGGTTGCGCCATGCTTACGCCTTCATCAACGGAGATAACCACATCAGATTCAGCAACAACAACGTTGCTAAATAAAATGCTTATCGCACCAAATACACTCGCTAAACGAGATTTTAATTTCATTTTTCAACCTCTTGGTGATTATAAAACTTTAAGCCCAAACTTAATCGTTGGCGATTTATAGGTGTTATAGGTTGCATCATCCTTCGCTCTTGGCACACTCTGTGCTTGAACAATCGCCGCAACCGCCGCACGACAAATATTATCTGGCCCTGAAAGCACTTGATGGCTAGAGATTCTGCCATCTCGATCAATATTAATTTTTACCTTACATTCCTGACCAGCAAAACTAGGATCAACTTTATATGTTCTGCTTAATTTTTGTTTAATTAAGCGCTCATATCCGCGATCTGCAGTTCCTTGCCCATCTCCTACCGCTTTACCATTACCGTTGCCAGCTAAGCCTGCAGAATTTTTATTTCCGCCATTACTTGAACCGCCACCGCCAATATTGCCACCGGATAAGAAATCATCAAGATCTTGATTTTTTTTAGCTTGAGCCACTTTTGCTGCTGCATCTGCCTTCGCTTTAGCTTCTGCATCTGCTTTAGCTTTGGCTTCTTTTTCAGCTTTTGCTTTAGCTTCTGCTGCCGCTTTCTCTTTTGCTTCTTTTTCAGCTTTCAGTTTGGCTTCTTTTTCGGCTTTTTCTTTAGCCTCTTTCTCAGCTTTCGCTTTAGCTTCTGCCGCTGCCTTTTCTTTTGCCTCTTTTTCAGCTTTTAATTTTGCTTCTTTTTCGGCTTTTTCTTTGGCTTCTTTTTCAGCTTTCACTTTAGCCTCAGCAGCTTTTTGTTGCTCTAATTTTTTCTGTTCTTCAAGTTTTTGTTGTTCAGCTTTTTCTTTAGCTTTACGCTCTTCCTCTGCTTGTTTTGCTGCAGCTTCTAAACGTTTTGCCTCTGCTTCTGCTTTTAATCTCGCTGCCTCAGCTGCTTTTTTACGCGTAGCCTCTTCTTTTTCCTTTTCAAGCTGCTCTTGTTTTAATTGCTCTTGTTTTAACTGCTCTTCTTTTTTCAGCTGTTCTTGTTTAGCAATCTCTTGCTGACGCTTCGCTTCTTGCTTTTTAGCTTCTTCTTGTTGTTTTTGCTGTTCAATCATCTGAACACGCTGTTGTTCTTTGGCTTTTTCCTCAGCAATTTCTTCTGGTGTTGGCTCATTCGGTTTTTCTTCCACAACTTCTTCTTTAGGTTGCTCTTTAGGCTCAACTTTCGTTGCTGGCTTACCTTGTCTTTCCGATTTTAAACGACCATACTCAGCTGCTACTTGCCCAGTATCTACCATGACAGCTTCAAATTCTTCACCTTCGCCACCATTGCCACCGGCTGATTCAGGTAATTTTGTATTGGTAAAAAATGAGCCTAAAAGCAACAACCCAATCAATAAAGCATGTAGCAATAGGGAAGCTATAATGGCAAGCTCAAATTTATCATTTTGCTGTGATTTCACACCTTATCCTTGCTTAATTATTTACCTTGAGTCATTAAACCGGCTTTTTCGATGCCTGCATCTTTCAGTAATACAATTCCTTTAATCACTTCTTCATACGGAACTGTTGCATCACCAGCAACGAGGAACATAGTGTTTGGATCTTTTTGGAATTCTTGACCTGCAAAAGCGATAACTTCTTGCTCAGCTAATTCTTCCCCATTAGCACCCGTCATAAAATTTCCGCCAACTTTGAGTTTATATAATCCAACACCCGAAACTTGTAAAATTACTGGCGTTTTATCTTCATTCGTCACGGATTGACTATGTTTATCTTCAGGTAAATTAACTTCCACACTCTGGCTAATAACCGGTGCAGTTGCCATAAAAATTAATAATAAAACCAACAATACATCTAAGAAAGGGACGATGTTAATTTCAGATTTAATGTCCTTACGTTTACGGCGATAAGACATATTTTCCTCTTTATTCGTTATTTGAAATCTGACCGCAAGCGGTCAGATTTTTTATTTAATTTACAAATTTCTAAAACGCTATTATTTTTTTGAGAATGCTTGACGATGTAAGATTGTCGTGAATTCATCAATAAAGTTAGCGTAGTTTTGCTCTAATTTATTCGCACGTAAACTTAAACGGTTATAAGCCATTACCGCAGGAATTGCTGCAAATAGACCAATTGCTGTTGCAATCAATGCTTCTGCAATACCCGGTGCTACAGATTGAAGGCTTGCTTGTTTTACTGCACTTAATCCCATAAATGAGTGCATGATCCCCCAAACAGTACCAAATAAGCCGATATATGGGCTAATTGAGCCTACTGTTCCTAAAAATGGGATGTAGCTTTCTAATGTTTCTACTTCACGATTTAACGCTAAATTCATTGCACGGCTTGTACCTTGAATGTTTGCTGCTGGTGCATCTGGGCTTACTTGTTGTAAACGCATAAACTCTTTGAAACCAACGTAGAAAATTTGTTCTGAACCGCTTAAACCATCACGACGATTTTCTAAACCTTCATGTAAACGATGCAAATCTTCGCCTGACCAGAATTTATTTTCAAACGCTAAAGAATCTTTGCTCGCTTTGCTCAAATAACGGCTACGTTGAATGATTACCGCCCAAGATAACACCGAGAAAGTAATAAGAATAAGCATCACGATCTTAACCACAATACTTGCTTGAGCAAATAATGAGATCAAGTCAAAGCTAGTTGCTTCCATTTAAAACTCCAAATTTGTAATATTTTATTGATTTATCACCGCTTGCAACGCATCCAAAATGGCTTGAGGTATTGCTTTCGGTTTCATTTTAATTAAGTCAACGCTGGCAACTGTTACTTCAGCTGAACATAAACATATGTCCGCTTTAAACAAATTTTGTTCAAAAATAATTGTTGCTTTCTTTACAGCTTTAACCGTTGTCTGAACACTTAAGAGATCGTCTAAACGTGCCGGAAACTTATAATCGATCGTCAGCGTTTTAACTACAAAAGCAAAATTTTCTGCTAATAATGCCTGTTGTGAAAACCCACCTTGACGTAAGAATTCCGTTCTCGCCCGCTCAAAAAAACAGATGTAGTTCGCATGATAAACCACGCCACCTGCATCTGTATCTTCATAATAAACTCGGATAGGAAAATGCATTTTCGCTCCCAATATCAAGCGCCCCAAATTTAGGCGAAAACAATCTCTTATTTTAGTGAGATAAGAATTGTTCTGCAATAAGATTTTACTTTTCTTTAAAAAAATAAAAGCACCAAAGTGCTTTTAGAAGAATTGAAGGTAGATTATCGCAGTAATCACGATAATGTAGCCCATTAATGGTAAAAAGATTGCTCGCCAGACTGGACTTTTGATTTCAAATCCAATGCCATGAATCCATAAAATTGCCATACCATAAAAAGCTAATAAGGCTAAATACGGTACTTTGCCACCAAAATGTGAGGCAAAAGCGGTCGAATTTGTGATAAACATTACAAATAATGCACTGGCTAAAATAAAAGAAAGGGCTTTTAACAAGCCCTTTGCTGTAAGGTTATATAACGTACTAATCATAGATTATTCGTCAAATTTCCCTGTTTTCTCAATTTTTGCCGTAACAAATACAGCAAAATAGATGGCGAGAAACATACCAAAAAACCAAGTTAAATAAAACATATTTGCTCCTTAGTATGCAGTATGGTTGTTATCTTCAATAAATTTCGCATCAAGACGACCGAACATTTTGAAGTATGACCAAAGGGTATAGAGTAAAACAATTGGTACAAAGAAACATGCTGCATAGAACATAATTGTTAATGTATTTTCACTCGCTGTTGCATCCCATACTGTTAAGCTCATTTCTGGGTGAGAAATTGAAGGCATAATGAATGGGAACATTGAAACTGCTGCAGTTGAGATCACACCAATTTGCATTAATGATGAACCAAAGAATGCAGTACCTGAACGATTTGCTTTAGAAGCTAAAATCGTTAACAACGCACCTAATACCGCAACGCCAGGAACAATCCAAAGCACTGGCATTTCTTGGTAATTTTTAAACCAAGCGCCAGACTCTAAAGCGACAGTTTTCTTCATCAATAATGATTGAGCATTATGATCTAATGCGCTAGTTACTACATAACCATCTTTAAAGTATAAGAATACGCCTGCTACAATAAATGCAACAAGTGTAACTGCTGCGCCTAATTGAGCAATACCGCGTGCGCGGTTACGTAAATCTGCAGTGGTTTTCATTTGTAACCAAGTTGCGCCTTGAGTAGTTAACATAAATAAGCTAACCACACCACATAATAAAGCAAACGGATTTAATAAGCCTAAGAATGTACCAGTATATTGCACTTGATGGAATTGGTTAAATTCAAATGGTAAACCTTGTAATAAGTTACCAAATGCTACACCAAAAATAAGTGAAGGTACAAAACCACCAACAAATAACGCCCAGTCCCAAGCATTACGCCATTTTGGAGAATCAATTTTCGCACGATACTCAAAACCTACTGGACGGAAAAATAATGCGGCTAATACAAGAATCATCGCAAGGAAGAAACTTGAGAAAGAGGTCGCATAAACGGTTGGCCACGCTGCGAAGATCGCACCACCACCAGTTAATAACCAAACTTGGTTACCATCCCAGTGCGGAGCAATTGAGTTTATCATCACACGGCGTTCAGTATTGCTTTTACCGATAACTGGTAATAGGTTTAATACACCCATATCAAAACCATCAGTAATTGCAAAACCAATCAATAAAACTGCAATTAGAATCCACCAAATAAAGCGGAGAACTTCATAATCTAACATTATCTACTCCTTATTTCGCAGATTGCTCAAAGTAGTATTTACCTGTTTTTAATGCACTTGGGCCAAGACGACCAAATTTGAACATTAAATACATTTCTACTACGAGGAAAATAGTATATAAGCCACATAATAAGCCAATTGCTGTCCAAAGTTCTGCAACGCTTAAGTGTGATGCTGAAATACCGGTTGGCAATAACTCATATACCGCCCAAGGTTGGCGCGCATATTCTGCTAAGAACCAGCCTGATTCAATCGCAATCCATGGTAATGGCATAGACCATAATACTGCTTTTAAGAACAGTTTATTTTTGCCTACTGTACCACGGAAGTTGAATAAGAAGGCTAAACCAATAATCACTGACATTAACATACCAGAGCCAACCATCGCACGGAATGCCCAGAAGTTAGGACCTACTTTTGGAATAGTTGCATCTGCAGCTTTTAAAATTTGCTCTTCAGTTGCATTAGCAACATCTGGCGCATATTGTTTTAATAATAAGCCAAAACCAAGATCTTTTTGTACTGCTTTGAAGGCTGCTTTATCTTCTTCGCTATAGTTACCTGAAGTTAATTTTTCTAATAAAACAACTGCTTTCGCCCCTTCACGTACACGCTCAATATTTTCTTTACGAATATCGTTTAAACCTTTGATTTGTGTATCTAAAGAACGTGTTGCAATTAAACCACCTAAATAAGGAATTTGAATTGCAAAATCGTTTTGGCGAGCTTGTGAATTTGGAATTGCAATCGCATTAAATGCCGCTGGCGCAGGATGAGTTTCCCATTCAGCTTCCATTGCAGCTAATTTAACTGGTTGAGCTTTACCAATTTCATAACCTGATTCATCACCCATTGCTAAAACGGCAATAATAGCAAACAAACCGAAGCCTGCGCCTACTGAGAATGAACGTTTAGCAAAGCCTAAGTCACGACCTTTCAAAATATAATAAGCGCTAATACTTAATACAAAAATTGCGCCACAGGTATAACCTGCTGTTACGGTATGTAAGAATTTACTTTGTGTTACCGGATTTAATAATAATTCGCTGAAGCTTGTCATTTCCATTCGCATAGTTTCAAAATTAAATTCTGAACCTACCGGGTTTTGCATCCAGCCATTTGCAACAAGAATCCACATCGCAGAGAAATTTGAACCAAATGCGACGCAATATGTTGCTAATAAATGTTTTTTCTTAGTAAGACGATCCCATCCAAAGAAGAATAAACCAACAAAGGTTGATTCTAAGAAGAATGCCATTAAACCTTCTAATGCTAAAGGTGCACCGAAGATATCACCAACATAGTGAGAATAATATGACCAGTTAGTTCCGAACTGGAATTCCATCGTAAGACCAGTTGTTACCCCTAGAGCAAAGTTAATACCAAATAACTTACCCCAGAATTTAGTCATATCTTTATAAACTTCTTTACCTGTGGTTACATAAAGTGTTTCCATCACAACGAGGACGAAAGAAAGACCTAATGTAAGTGGCACAAATAAGAAGTGATAGAGTGCAGTTAAGGCAAACTGCAAACGAGAGAGTTCAACAAAGTCTAACATCTCCAACCCCTTCTTTTATAAAAGAAATGAACGATTAGTTATTTGAAAAGTCAAATAACTACCCATAAGACATAATAAAAGAAACTAGAATACCACATGAAATATGGAGTATTAAAAAAGTTTCATTAGATATTCTACTCCGAAATAGACAAAGAAAGAATAGCTGCACCGACCACTTTTTATATTTTTGAGATCTTTCTCACAAAATTATCATTTTTTTTAGGTTAAAATATACCTTACTCTTTTCCTTGGTTTTTATTTTTAGATCAAAAAGATCCTAAAATTTACATATTTTTAATGACAAGCTGTTTAGTTTTTGTTAATCTCGTTCCGTTTTCTTGCTAATGAGAAGAAAACAAATATTTTTTAGCTATAATTATAAAAGGTAAAGCCTAATGTTTAAAAAATTTATCTTCTCTGTTTTTGCAAGCTCTTGTTTGTTTAGTTTGGCACATGCAGAAGTAAAAACTTCTTCATTAACAATGAGTAAACCAGCTGTTAGCGCAAAACTTCCAGCGCAATGTCAACAAATGTTTAACATTGCAGATAGTTTAGTGCGTGAAGCTGAAAGACAACCAGGTACGCACACGCAAGTGGCAAAAATGAAAAACAAACTTTCTGCAACTAAAAAACAAATTTTAGCGATGGAATCTGATTTACAACAAAAAAGCTGTGATAAAGGATTAACCACGTTAAATACCTTAAAGCAAAAACACTAATTACCTAATCCCAATATAAAAAAACCAAGCTTATGCTTGGTTTTTTATTTTCTAATTACACTTTTTTCTATCACACTCTATTACTGACGAGCCATTCTTAAATTTTGCGGTAAATCTTCAAAGTTAGAACGAAATGGGTTGATATCTAATCCACCACGTCTAGTATAACGAGCATAAACAGTCAACTTGTCTGGTTTAGCAAACTGCATTAAATCGGTAAAAATACGCTCTACACACTGTTCATGAAATTCATTATGTTCCCGGAAAGAAACTAAATAACGCAGTAATTTTTCACGATTTAATCGCTTGCCTTGATAATGAATTTGCACGCTTCCCCAGTCTGGTTGGCTGGTAATTAAGCAATTAGATTTAAGCAAATGGCTGACTAACGTTTCTTCCACTACCTCGCCTTCAGCAACATCTGACAGATAGTCATTAGAGAAGCTATAATCGCTAATGGTAATATCTTGTTCATCAATGCATTCACCAGCAAAATCGACAATTTGCTGTCCACGGTAATCAGATAATTTGCAAATTTTTACTGAAACTTGACCGCTTGCACACTGACTTAAATCTTGCATAATCGTTTGTTGAACCTGCCCAATTGATTCAAATTTGGTTTGGTTGAAACTGTTTAAATAAAGCTTAAAACTCTTTGATTCAATTAAATTTTCACTACGAAAATCTACTGCTACATCTGCAATCGCCACCTGTGGTAAGCCATTTGAATTGAGCCAAGAAAGCTCATAACAAGTCCAAATATCAGCACCACGATCAAACGGTTGGTGTTCAGTAATGCCTAATCCATCACGATTTAATTTTCTTGGCACACCTTGTAATAAACTTGGGTCATAGGTTGTTTTATAGTCAGTTTTTTGCCCTAATTTTAAACCTAATAAACTTTTATCTTCGTAATTCACACTCTCTCCTTTTATTTTGAATCTTTTTTCTGAATTATTTGATATAGCGAACTAAATCAACCACGCTATCTAACACTAAATCTGCTTTTGCCTCACCTTCAGCTATCATAGGCTTACCCGTTTTGACCAACACTTTAGTTTTCACGCCCGCAGCTTCTGCAGCTAATAAATCTTCTAATTTATCGCCTACCATATAAGATTGCTTAGGATCGATATTTAAATCTTTAATCGCCTCTAAAAACATTCCCGCTTTCGGCTTGCGACAATCGCACTCTGCTTTAAACTCGCCTTTTCCTTCAGGATGATGCGGACAATAATAAATACCATCTAACACTACACCATAATCTTCATCTAAAGACCAATCCATCCATTCAGTCAGTTGATGAAATTGTGCCTCTGAAAAATAACCACGCGCAATACCAGATTGATTAGTTACCAACACCAATAAATAACCTTTATCTTGTAGCTGTTTTAATGCTTTACCTACGCCTTCAATAAATTGAAAGTCATCAATTTTATGTACATAGCCGTGATCGACATTAATTGTGCCATCTCGATCTAAAAAAATTGCCTTGTTAGCCATGCTGTTTTCCTTTTAAGAAATCCACCACAATTTGATGATGCTCGCTAGTTTTAAATTTATCAAATACTGCTTCAATCACACCTTTTTCATCAACTAAAAAACTGATGCGATGAATACCATCATAGGTTTTTCCCATAAATTTCTTTTCACCCCAGACACCAAAAGCCTCTGCGACTTGATGATCAGGATCAGAAAGCAAAGTGAAATTTAGCGCTTTTTTCTCTGCAAATTGGGCTAATTTTTTCGGTAAATCAGGGCTAATACCTAAAACTTCTACATTTAATGCTTTTAATTCAGATTGGCTATCGCGCAAACCACAGGCTTGTGTAGTACATCCCGGCGTTAAAGCTTTCGGATAGAAATAAACCAAGACTTTTTTACCTGTAAATTCTGCAAGACTGACTTTTTGTTCTGCTTGATTTAATAAACTAAATTCTGGTGCTTTTGCACCTACTGTTAATCGATTCATTTTTCTCTCCACACTTTTTTTTGTACTATTTTAGCTTAATCCGCCAAAAAGGCCTCTAATAATTCATTTAAAAAGAGCTTACCATGCTCAGTAATTTGCCAATGGCTCGCATTTTCTGTGATGTAATTCTGTGTTAATGCCCAATCCATTGTAGGGCGAACAACTGTTTCGTTTAAGCCAGTATAAGCCTCAAACTCCGATTTTGGCACAGCTTCTAACAAACGAAAACGATTCATGAAAAATTCAAAAGGACGATCTGCAAATTCAATTTGTTCTTGGTGGTAACGATATTCGCCACGCATATAACCTTTAGGATGCTTCGTTTTACTAAAACGATAAATTTCGCCAGTTGGAAAAGTAATTTTTCCATGTGCTCCACAACCAATGGCTAAATAATCGCCAAAACGCCAATAATTTAAATTATGTTGGCATTGAAAACCTTTTTTCGCATAAGCAGAAGTTTCATATTGTTCGTAGCCTGCGCGAGTCAGCAACTGATGTCCTTGTTCAAAAATTTCCCACAATGCATCATCATCCGGCAAAGTCGGTTTACGATAATAAAACATGGTATTCGGTTCAATGGTGAGCTGATACCACGAAAGATGTGGCGGGTTTAACGCAATGCCTGTTTCTAAATCTGCTAACGCCTGTTGCACCGATTGATTTGGCAAACCATGCATTAAATCAATATTAAAGCTCTTAAGCCCTGATTTTGCAGAATCTTGCGCAAATTTGACCGCTTGTATTGCTTCTTGGCTATCGTGAATACGCCCTAGCTTCAATAATTTTTCTGGTTCAAAGCTTTGAATCCCCATTGAAATACGGGTAACGCCGCCTTCTGCATATCCTAAAAAACGCGCTGCTTCTGCCGTTCCTGGGTTTGCTTCTAGCGTGATTTCAATATGCGGTTCAAAAGCAATGCGTTTTTCCACTTCTTTTAATAAATAAGCGATGCCTTCTGCCGAAAAAAGGCTAGGTGTTCCGCCACCAATAAAAATAGAGTGGATTTTTCGATGCCCAATTGCGGCTTGGTAAGCGGTTAAATCTTGCGACAAATCTGCAAGCAAATGTTGAATATATTCCGCCTCAGGAATCAGGCCTTTTTGCGCGTGCGAGTTAAAATCGCAATAGGGGCATTTTTGCACACACCAAGGAATATGAATATAAAGGCTAAGTGGCGGCGGAGTTAATTGCACAACATCTTCCTAATTAAATGAGGTTATAAAGAGAAAAGGCGTATTTGCTACGCCTTTTTAAACAGAGCTTAATTTGCCCTAAATTCCTTGCTTGATTTTAGCAAAAATCTCTCTAGCACAGAATAAAAACCTACGTATTTTTCTGCATAAAATAGAAATTTGCAGTAAAATACCGCCCTTTTTGTTTGTCTTCATTTTTCTTTTAAATGGATGTCTATGATTAGTGTTTTTGATATGTTTAAAGTGGGCATTGGCCCTTCTAGTTCCCATACTGTCGGCCCAATGAAAGCCGCAAAAGCGTTTATTGATGAACTTGCCGCTTGCAAATTATTAGCCAAAACTGACCGCTTGTTGGTGGATGTTTACGGTTCGCTTTCGCTGACTGGGCGCGGACATAACACAGATACGGCTATCATTATGGGCTTAATGGGCTATTTACCGCATTATGTGGAAATTGATCGTATCGACCAAGTGATAAACACTTTAAAGCAAAATCACCAATTAACCCTTAATGAAGCACAACCTGAACAAGCAAAATCTATCGCTTTTGATTTTTATGCAGATATGCCGTTTCATTATGAATTTTTACCTCGTCATGAAAATGCAATGAAAATCAGTGCTTTTGTTGAAGGTCAATTATTACTAGAAAAAACCTACTATTCGATTGGTGGTGGCTTTATCGTTGATGATGAACATTTTAATCAAGCGACACAATCTGACATCCAAGTACCCTTTCCATATAAGCACGCTGAAGATCTGTTAAAACATTGCCAAAATGAAGGATTGCCCCTCTCAAGTTTAATGTGGCGTAACGAAATAGCTCTTCGACCAAAAGAAGAGGTTTCAGCTTATTTAGCACATATTTGGCAAACGATGGAAGCCTGTATTCAACGTGGATTACATACAGAAGGTTTATTACCAGGCAACTTAAAAGTCGTGCGTCGCGCCCCTTCTTTACGTCGTACATTAGAGGCAACCAGTAAATTTAACCAAGATCCAATGCAAATTATCGACTGGGTAAATATGTTTGCTCTCGCAGTCAATGAAGAGAATGCCGCTGGGGGACGAGTCGTAACAGCCCCAACTAATGGCGCATGCGGGATTGTGCCAGCAGTACTTGCCTACTATCAACAATTTATTGCGCCACTTAATGCAGAAACTATTGAACGCTACCTTCTCGCAACCAGTGCTATCGGGTCGCTTTATAAAATGAACGCCTCAATTTCTGGCGCTGAAGTTGGCTGTCAAGGCGAAGTGGGTGTGGCTTGTTCTATGGCTGCAGCGGGCTTAACTGAAATTATGGGAGGCACACCAGATCAAGTTTGTATTGCGGCAGAAATTGCCATGGAACATAACCTGGGTTTAACTTGCGATCCTGTGGGTGGTCAAGTTCAAGTGCCATGTATTGAACGTAATGCTATTGCCTCTGTCAAAGCAATCAACGCTAGCCGCATGGCGCTACGCCTAACTTCTCAGCCCCGCGTGACTTTAGATAAAGTCATTGAAACCATGTATGAAACGGGTAAAGATATGAATGCAAAATACCGCGAAACTTCAACCGGTGGTTTAGCTATCAAAATCTTACCTTGCGACTAAATGGAAAAAGCCCCGAAGTGCTCTTCCGCATTCGGGGCTTTATGTTACAAGCGGTCTGTTTTTGCCAGATATTTGCAAAATGACTACTTAATATTACCGCTTACCTTTCATCAAATGTTCACTTTTCCAACCCTCACTAGTTAGAATCAATGCCATTCTTTGTTGACCTTCAACTTTATTAGCGCTACGACCTTTAAATAGCTCAGAAAATTTTGGATCAGCAGCCCAGTCTGCTAAATCGCTCACTTTAACTGTATAATCTACACGAGAAAATTTCATTCCCATTGCTTCAGCTGGTTCTGTGAATATCCCAACTTGATCTAAAGTCACTTTCCCTGTGCAAAGTTTATTTCCCCAAAATCTGTCTTTTATCACCAAATAACTTTTTAATTTCTCTGTTGGAGAATAAACTTTTGCACTTTCAGTAGATGATCCACCCAATATATCTTTTACACTAATTGATTGTGTTTCCTCCGTAAACAACCCTTTTTCCGCCAAATAAGTTGCTTGTTTAACACTATCTTCATATAACGATTTAAATTGGCCAGATATAGGATAAACGACTTGTTCCTCGTTATTTAATGATGACTCTATTGGTAATTTAAAACTTGACTTTGGATAAGCAATACAAACTGCTGGCTGTGTATCAAGGTATTCTGAAATCGCTTTGCCAAAGTTTTCTTTATTGGCCTCTTTTGGATCATTACAGGCTGTTAAGACTAAACTCAATGCCGCAGTTGAGGCTAACAATGTTTTTTTGAACATTTAAATCTCCTTGTGAAATTAGAATATCACCAGCATTATTGAATAAAATCATCATATCTGCCAAGCTAAAAATAAAAAATCGCCCTAAATTTTCATTTAGGGCGATAAGCGATCATAAGCTTATTATTTGCTGCCTAATTGCGGCACAACTTGGTTATTCGCTGAAAGTAAACCTGTATCGGTATAAACAGCAAGCTTGTTGCGTGTATCTACGATATCTAAGTTACGCATAGTTAACTGACCGATACGATCACTTGGGGTAAACGGTGCATCTTCCACTTTTTCCATACTTAGGCGTTCTGCGACATAAGTTAAGTTTGGTGATTCAGTATTAAGAATCGTGAAGTCGTTACCACGGCGAAGTTCAAGTGTCACCGTACCTGTAATAGCTTTTGCTACCCAGCGTTGTGCGGTTTCACGTAACATTAACGCTTGCGGATCAAACCAACGACCTTGGTATAACAAACGACCTAAACGTAAACCGTTAATACGATATTGTTCAATCGTATCTTCGTTGTGAATACCCGTCACTAAACGCTCATAAGCAATGTGTAATAATGCCATTCCTGGGGCTTCGTAAATACCGCGAGATTTTGCTTCAATAATACGGTTTTCGATTTGGTCTGACATACCTAAACCATGGCGACCACCAATGCGGTTAGCTTCAAGAATCAATTCAACCGGATCATCAATACGTTTACCGTTTAATGCTACCGGTACCCCTTCTTCAAAGGTAACCGATACAGTTTCAGATTTAATTTCAACTTTCTCATCCCAGAAAGCAACACCCATAATTGGTTTAACAATTTTCATGCCAGTGCTTAATTCTTCTAAATCTTTTGCTTCGTGAGTTGCGCCAAGCATATTTGAATCCGTTGAGTAAGCTTTTTCTACAGACATTTTATAATCGAAGCCATTTTCGATTAAGAATTGAGACATTTCAAAACGTCCGCCAAGCTCATCAATAAATTGATTATCTAACCAAGGTTTATAGATTTTTAATTTTGGATTGGTTAATAAGCCATAGCGATAGAAACGTTCAATATCATTACCTTTAAAGGTTGAACCATCACCCCAAATGTTGACATCATCTTCTTTCATTGCCGCAACTAACATGGTTCCGGTTACTGCACGGCCTAATGGCGTCGTATTGAAATAAGGAATACCACCCGTTGAAATATGGAATGCGTCACATTGAATTGCGGCAATCCCTTCATGGGCTAATTGTGAGCGACAGTCAATTAAACGCGCATTTTCTGCACCATATTCCATCGCCTTTTTCGGAATTGCGTTGTAATCATCTTCATCTGGCTGACCTAAATTTGCCGTATAAGCATAAGGCACAGCACCTTTTTTACGCATCCAGAGCAATGCTGCTGAAGTATCTAAACCACCTGAGAATGCGATACCCACTTTTTGACCTAATGGGAGAGATTCTAAAATTGTTGCTGACATACGAATTCCTATATTTTTTTATGATGAATGAAAAGTCACCCGCAAACGTTTGCGAATGGCAAAACTGGTTTATTCTATTAGAAAAAAAGAGAAATTTCATCTAAAATTTGAGCTATTCTGGATTTGCAAATCCATTTTAAAATTCGACCGCTTGTTAAACGACTTTATGAAAAAATTGCTTTATAAATTTAGATATCCACTCATTGCTTTCGCCATTTGGCTAGGCGCGCACATCACTTACGCTACCATTGATGGTTTAACTGATCACCAAACCAATGCTGATGTAGCCATTGTTTTTGGCAATAAAGTCAATGAAGATGGAACACTCTCTACTCGCTTACAAGCGCGCCTTGATCAAGCTGTTGCTATATACCAAGCCAAACGAGTGCCCGCAATTATTGTCAGTGGTGGTTTTGGCAAAGAAGGTTTCTGGGAAGGGGATAAAATGCAGGAATACTTGCTTTCACAAGGCATTCCTCAGTCAGCAATTATTGTGGATAATTATGGCAATGACACAGAATTGACAGTAAAAAACAGCTTAGCCATTATGCAACCAAAGGGCTGGCATTCGGCTATTTCCGTGTCACAATTCTTTCATCAAACCCGAATTAAAATGCTCTATCGCAAAGCAGGTTTCACACAAATTGAAAGTAGCAGCCCTTATTTTTTCGCTTTTGGTGATGGTTATTCCAGCTTACGCGAATTTATCGGCTTTTATGTTGAATGGTTGAAATAATTCTAGAAGAAAAAGATAACGAAATGAATAATATGAAAAAAATTCTTGTCGTCCGTAACGATAAAATCGGCGATTTTATGGTGTGTTTTCCAGCATTTGCGATGCTTAAACAATCTCTGCCAGATATTGAAATTACTGCGCTTGTACCGAGCTATACGGAGCCACTTGCAAGGCTTTGTCCGTCTATTGATCATGTCATTGTAGATTGTGCTGATAAAAAAGATTTCGCAGCATTTAAGCAGCTTCTTAATACCATTAAAGCAGAGAAATTTGATGCGATGATTTCTTTTGTCTCTGACTGGCATAATGCGAAATTAGCTTGGCAAAGTGGCATTAAATTCCGTTTAGCACCGGCGACCAAAATTTTTCAATTTTTATATAACCACCGATTAACTCAGCGTCGCTCACAATCTGCGAAAGCTGAATCCGAATATAATTTAGATTTAGCGCGTGCATTTCTGACTAAGCAAGGTATTAAAGTCATTGAACCAACCCCACCTTATTTGCAATTTAGTGCAGATGAAATTGAAGCTCAAAAAGCCAAATTAGCAAAAAATCTGCAAATTTCAACCGCTTGTAAATGGCTTTTCGTGCATAGTTCGACTGGTGGTTCTGCAAGTAGCCTTACCTTGGAACAATATGCTGAATTGATCAATAAAATTTGTGCGCAATATCCGTGTGAAGTCATATTAACTGCAGGAAAAGGTGAAAGTGAACGCGCGCAACAACTGGCAGCTAAACTTCATCAAAAAGCAGCAATTTATGATAAAAATGAAGGTTTGGCAGACTTTAGTCTCGCTATTGCTTGTGCAGATCTTTTTATTGCTGGCTCAACTGGCCCACTCCATATTGCGGGTGCCTTGAATGTGCCAACTATCGGCTTTTATCCAAGTCGCCTCTCTGCTCAGCCACAACGTTGGCGGCCAATTAATGCAGAAGATCGCCATTTGGCATTTATGCCACCGCTAGCAAAAACAAAAGCGGAACAAATGAATTTATCCCTCATCTCAATTTCTGATGCTTTAACTACTATTTTGCCGTTTGTTGCCAAACATTGGCAAATGTAAAGCTAAAAAACTAAACGTAAATCCCCTTTTTAAGCATGGAATATGACGCTATTTTGATCTAGAATAGCGCCTTTATTTTGCTCAACGAAAAAGAATTATGTTTAAAAAATTACTTTGTGCGCTGGCAGTATTCCCTGCGGTTTCCATGGCGCAATCTTATGTCGTTTATGACTTTACTCACGATCGAATCTTAGAAAGCCGTGCGCCAAATAACGTACAGCCCATTGCATCCGTAACGAAACTAATGACGGCTAATGTGTTTTTAGAAAATAATAAGAATCCGAATTGTTCTGCCTCTATTTCTGATGAAGATTTCGATTACATCAAGGGCACAGGGACAAAATTACCAAAATACACCCCTATTTCGTGTAATGAATTGTTAAAAGCCATGCTTGTACATTCTGATAACTACGCAGCTCATGCGCTTTCACGTTCTGCTGGGATGAGTCGCATACAGTTCATCCAAAAAATGAACCAAAAAGCGAAGCAGCTAGGCATGAATTCGACTCGTTTTCATGACAGTTCTGGCTTATCGAGCGCGAATATTTCTAGCGCAATGGATTTAGTAAAATTGGCTAAATACTCTATGAATAAACCGCAAATTCAAATGCTTTCTAATACGAAAGCAACTTATGTTAGAGCGGGGCGTCAGAACGTCTTTATGCAAAATACTAATCGCTTAGTTCGTGAAGAAATGTTTGATGCTGCAATTAACAAAACTGGTTATATCCGAGAATCGGGTTATAACTTAGTCTTTGTAAATAAACATCAGTGCAATAAAGCAACTATTGGTGTGATTAGCTTAAATAACGCTAGCTCAGGCGCACGTTCTAACTTTACGAGAAATAAATTAGAACAATATGGCTGTGATGTCCTTGCTCATGAAGATTATGGGCTTGAAGAAGATGAAGAAAGCTAAAAATGCAAATCCCTTGTAAGTTACTTACAAGGGATTTTTCTTTGATTAGTAATCTAGCTGATCTTTATATAATTCATAATCCGCTTTCAATGCCTGAATCAGTTCAACAAAATCTTCTGGTAACGGTGCATGCCATTCCATCATTTCACCAGTAATGGGGTGGGCTAATCTTAACATAGCTGCATGTAACGCTTGACGTTGGAAACCACGTAATACCGATAATAGCTCTTCGCTAGCGCCTTTAGGTGGGCGTGGTCGTCCACCATAAAGTTGGTCACCTAATAATGGATGAGCAATATGCGCCATATGCACACGAATTTGGTGCGTGCGTCCTGTTTCTAAACGCAAACGTAGTCGCGTGTAATTACGAAAACGCTCCATGATTCGATAATGCGTTACCGCAGGTTTTCCCATTGGATGAACCGCCATTGCCGTTCTTTTGGTTGGGTGGCGCGCCATCGGCTCATCGACTTTCCCACCTTGTGTCATAATACCACTTGCCACCGCTTCATATTCTCGGGTGATTTGGCGTTTTTGTAATGCGGTCACTAAATGTGTTTGTGCAGGAATGTTTTTGGCAACAACCATCAATCCAGTCGTATCTTTATCTAAACGGTGCACAATTCCTGCGCGTGGTACTTCCGCAATCGGTGGATAATGATATAAAAGCGCATTTAACACTGTTCCGTCAGGATTGCCCGCGCCCGGGTGAACCACTAAATTTTTCGGTTTATTGATGACAATAATATCCTCATCCTCATAAACGATATTTAGTGGAATATTTTGTGGGTCAAAACGAATCTCTTCTTCAATTTCTGCGTTTACTTCAATTTGCTCGCCACCGAAAACTTTCTCACGTGCTTTATTTACTATTTTTCCATTCACTTTTACTCGAGAATCATCAATCCACACCTTCAAACGTGAACGAGAATAATCCGGAAAAAGCTGCGCCAAAGCCTGATCTAAACGGGCGCCTAATAAATCAGCAGAAACCTCTGCCGTTAAAATCATTTGTTGGGTCATTTACTGATAAATCCGATTTGTCTGTTGCTTATTTGAATAGCTTCTATAAAATAGCGCTATTCGTATGAACTTAGCAAAGTGCCATGAGTCAAACTTGACCATTGTACATTAACTTTTGATCATAGACACTTTTTTATAGGTAAAATTACTATGCGTAAATTGACATCTCTTGCCAGCTTAGTTTTAGCAGGACTTCTTGTAGTTGGCTGTTCTAACAGTGCAAATAAAGAATTAGAAGAAGCTTCTGCTCAAACCCTTTACACCAAAGGGCAAACTTATTTAGAAGAAGGCGACTACAATTCAGCGATTCGCTACTTAGAAGCAATTGGTTCAAAACAATCAGAATATGGCGAACAAACTCAATTAAGCTTAATTTACGCACAGTATAAAGTTGGTGAATATTACAAAGCTTTAGATGCAGCAGAACGTTTCGTGCGTACTTATCCGGATAGCCCAAGTTTAGATTATGTGGTTTATTTAGCTGCACTTTCAAATGCTCGTTTAGGCGATAACTTTATCCAAAACTTCTTCGGTGTAAACTCAGCAGCGCGTGCAGTAGAAAATGTTCGTAATGCTTATGGTAGCTTCCAAACTATCGTACAACGTTTCCCGAACAGTAAATATGTACCAGATGCACAAAACTGGATGGCTTATTTAAAAGATCGTCTCGCAGAACATGAATTACTTATCGTGAAATTCTATGATGATCGCGATGCTTCTGTAGCGGTAGTAAACCGCGTAGAAGAAATGTTGCGCTACTATCCAGATAGTCAACCAACGAAAGAAGCATTACCGCTGATGAAAAAAGCCTTTGAAAAAATGAATATGGCAGATTCAGCAGAAAAAACCGAAGGGTTAATTCAAGCATATAAAGATAAAACTTTCCCAAGTGCGAAAAAACCTGAATACAGTTCACAATTCTAGTGAAAGTTAACCAGCATAGGGGCGATGATACTCGCCCCTTTCCGCTTTTTTAATGAGTCATAATATGAAAATCCTTGGTATTGAAACCTCTTGTGATGAAACTGGTGTTGCGATCTTTGATGAAGAAAAAGGCTTAATCGCTAACCAACTTTACAGTCAAATAGAGATGCACGCTGATTACGGTGGTGTTGTACCAGAACTTGCCTCTCGCGACCATATTCGCAAAACCTTGCCATTAATTGATGCTGCATTAAAAGAGGCTAACTTAACTGCCAAAGATATTGATGGCATTGCCTATACTGCTGGCCCTGGCTTAGTTGGCGCGTTATTAGTTGGTGCCACTATTGCTCGTTCGCTTGCCTATGCTTGGCAAGTGCCTGCGCTAGGGGTTCATCACATGGAAGGGCACTTACTAGCACCAATGTTAGAAGATAATCCACCGCCATTTCCATTCGTGGCATTACTTATCTCAGGCGGCCATACTCAATTAGTCAAAGTAGATGGTGTTGGTCAATATGAATTACTCGGCGAATCTATTGATGATGCGGCGGGCGAAGCTTTTGATAAAACAGGAAAGCTTCTGGGATTAGACTACCCTGCTGGTGTTGCAGTTTCAAAACTTGCTGAACAAGGCACGCCAAATCGCTTTATATTTCCACGTCCAATGACTGACAGACCAGGGCTTGATTTTAGCTTCTCTGGTTTAAAAACTTTTGCAGCAAATACTATCAACGCCAATTTAAATGCCGAAGGCAACCTTGATGAGCAAACTCGTTGTGATATTGCCCACGCCTTTCAACAAGCAGTGGTAGATACTATTATCATTAAATGTAAACGCGCCTTACAACAAACGGGCTATAAACGTTTAGTTATGGCTGGTGGTGTAAGTGCAAATAAACAACTCCGTGCAGATTTAGCCGAAATGATGAAAAATCTCAAAGGGGAAGTTTTCTACCCGCGCCCGCAGTTTTGTACTGACAATGGCGCAATGATTGCCTATACAGGTTTCCTACGCTTAAAACATGGGGAGCATACCGATTTAAGCGTGAGCGTCAAACCTCGCTGGGCAATGACCGACCTTCCGGAAATTGCCTAACAAGCGGTTGAATTTTTAGATTTTTTGCAAAAGGTGAACAGATGACGCTTCCTCAACATAATTATGTTATCAGCTTAACTAACGCACATTCACGTAGAGCACATATCGAACAAGAATTTGGTAAACAAGGCATTTCTTTTTCGTTTTTTGATGCGATTACACCAGATAACATGGAAGAAACAGCAAAATCGCTAGGCATTGATATTTCACAAAGTCCATTAACCAGAGGAGAGATTGCTTGTGCATTAAGTCATATTGCCCTATTCCACTTAGCAAAATCACAAAACTTAAACTACATTTGTATTTTTGAAGATGATGTTCATCTGGGCGAAAATGCAAGTCAATTCCTAAACTTGAATTATGTCGATAATACGGTGGATATTGTTAAAATTGAGAGAAACTTTGAAACTATTCTGACTAAACTATTTCCAAGCAAAACTTATTTAGGGCGAAAATTTTATCAACTTACCGCCGTAAATCCTGGAACCAGCGGTTATATTGTGACTAAAAAAGGGATTGATTTTCTTGTTAAACATATCAAATCAATTAATGATATTGAAATTGATAACTTATTATTTAAAACGCTATTAACACAACCTGATTATCAGGTTTGGCAAATGCAACCCGCTATTTGTATTCAGGACTGCCTACTCAATCCACAAAATTATACTTTAGGTATGATGAATAGAGAGGGCGGGCAATGGTGCACACAAGCTAAAGCCAAAAAACGCAGCCTATTATCAAAAATAATAAGAGAAATAAAACGCCCACTAAGCCAATTGTATAAAAAAGTATTTGGGAAAAAATCTGATTTTAAATAAAGGAACCTAACATGAACGTAGCACAATTCCATCAATTAGTTGAACAAACTTGGCAAGAAATTGAAGAAAAAATTGATGATGAAGGATTATCAGTAGATACCGAAATTCAAGGCTCAGTATGTACTTTAACCTTTGATGATCACTCGCAAATCATCATCAATAAACAGGAAGCAATGCTAGAACTTTGGCTAGCCAGCAAACTCGGTGGCTTCCATTTTAAATATATCGATAATGAATGGAAAACCGCTGAAGGACGCTCATTATGGACGCATTTAGAAGAAGCCTTTGCAAGACACGGAGAAGAAGTTAAATTCTCATAATCAGTCAATATTAAGAAAAGCGGTTGTGTTAGTTATTCACATATCAGCTTTTCTTAATAGTTCGTTGAAATAAGCAAGAATTTAGCACAGTTTTAATAAGCTCATCAGCTCAATACTAGCTGAATTTCAAACAGAATAACCTACCTATTTTAATTAAATGCAAACATTCTCCACGCCACAAACCGTACTACAAAATGTATTCGGTTATCAGCAATTCCGCCAAGGTCAACAAGAGGTCATTGATGCCGTTCTTGCTGGTCGGGATTGCCTCGTCATTATGACAACTGGTGGAGGAAAATCACTTTGCTATCAAGTCCCTGCCCTATGCCTAGAGGGAATAACCTTGGTCATTTCTCCTCTCATTTCCTTGATGAAAGACCAAGTTGATCAGCTGCTTACCAATGGCATTGAAGCCGCCTATTTAAACTCTACGCAAACGCAGGAAGAACAACAAGCAGTTGAACAAAAGGCTCTTTCTGGTCAGCTAAAACTACTCTATTTATCTCCAGAAAAGGTCATGACGCAGGGATTTTTTCGTTTAGTTTCCTATTGTAAAGTCAGCTTTATTGCTGTTGATGAAGCGCACTGTGTTTCACAATGGGGGCATGATTTCCGCCCTGAATATACTTTATTAGGTAATTTACGCAAAACTTTCCCAAATATTCCGTTGATGGCACTAACAGCGACGGCTGATCCAACTACACGTGCGGATATTTTGCACCATCTTCGCCTTAACGATCCTCATACTTATTTAGGCAGTTTTGACCGCCCAAATATTCGTTATACTGTGCAAGAAAAATTTAAACCCATGGAACAGTTGGCAAAATTTATTAACGCACAAAAAGGTAAAAGTGGCATCGTTTATTGCAATAGTCGGAAAAAAGTTGAAGAAATCACAGAAAAATTAAGTGCTCGTCATATTTCTGTAATGGGATACCATGCCGGAATGAGCGTACAACAGCGTGAAACCGTACAAAATGCTTTTCAACGCGATAACGTACAAGTGGTGGTAGCGACCATCGCTTTTGGAATGGGGATTAACAAATCTAATGTGCGTTTTGTCGTTCACTTTGATTTACCGCGTAGCATTGAATCTTACTACCAAGAAACCGGCCGTGCAGGGCGAGATGATCTCCCCTCTGAAGCAGTCATGTTCTATGACCCCGCTGATTATGCATGGCTACAAAAAATTTTACTTGAAGAGCCAGAAAGTGAACAACGTGATATTAAACAGCATAAATTACAAGCTATTGGCGCATTTGCTGAATCACAAACGTGTCGTCGCTTAGTGCTACTTAACTATTTTGGTGAATCCCGTCAAGCACCATGCAAAAATTGCGATATTTGTCTTGATCCACCGAAAAAATACGATGGCTTATTAGATGCGCAAAAAGTGATGTCCGTCATTTATCGTACGGGGCAAACTTTTGGCATTCATCATGTTGTTGCAGTGCTACGTGGAATGAATAATGTTTCAATTCGCCAGCATCAACATGACAGCTTATCGGTTTACGGCATTGGTAAAGAGCAAAGTCGTGAATATTGGATTAGCGTCATTCGCCAACTTATTCATTTGGGGCTAGTTCGCCAAAACATTGCGCATCATTCGGCCCTGCAATTAACGGAAGAAGCCCGCCCTGTATTACGAGGCGAAGTGGCTTTAGAACTGGCAATGCCTCGATTAACCTTTTCTGCTACTGCATTTAGTCAAAAACAAGCCAGTGTTCGCTATGATAAAGATTTATTTGCTAGACTGCGTTTCTTGCGTAAACAAATTGCAGATAAAGAAAATATTCCACCTTATGTGGTATTTAACGATGCAACCTTAGAAGAAATGGCTCAATTTACCCCAACCACTCGGGCTGAAATGTTAGATATTAACGGTGTTGGTGAACGTAAATTAGAACGTTTTGGACAAGCTTTTATGCAACTGATTGAGCAACATCTTGAAGCCAGAAAATAAGAAAAAATTTTCTTACATCAAAACAATACGGGCAACCTGTTTTACAAGTTGCCCGATTTTTATTTTAGCTTAGGGTTGAAACGTAACTTCAATGCAATAGTCACTGCTGCGAAAATTTTTTCATCATTATGAGGGAAATTTTCTCGCAAAGTACGGTTAGCATCGCTGAAGTTTATTTTTCCGTTAGCTAATTCGGTGAATAAAATCGAAGGGTTGAGCTGAAGTTGCTCCGCAATTTGTAGAATTGAAAAATGCTCAAACGTCATGATCAAACGATCTAAATTGCAATAAGTAGGGTAGCGGTTATGTGTGATCAAATCTGTAAATTGTTGCACAATTTTGACCGCTTTATTTTTACGATTGAAAAAGTGTAAAGCCACGCCCAAAATCAAGAGGAAGGCAGAACCTAAATGCCACTGAAAGAGACCTTGAATAGGCCACTGAAAATAAATCCCTAAGCCGCTGAACAACATCCCTGCTAATCCTACAATGAGGATACACAGCAAGCAAAACTTATAAATCACATCCCATTTCATTTTTTCACCTTTAGCTATAAAGCACAATCGCTATATAAGTTAAAATATAATTTTGCATTCTATCAAAAATATTCGTTATTTCTAAGAAAAGTGAGAGATAAAAAGCAATATAAAAAAATGGCTAGCGCAAAAGGAGTGTGGGAATGCGCTAGCCAATAGTGTGTTTGTAATAACACCAATTTATTATTTAGAATCGCATTCATTATATACAAATATATATAAAGATAAATAGAAATTTAACTATTTTTTGAAAAATAACCAGAATGAGGGATTTTTCTGTTAACAGACTATCAATTTCTAGCAAAACCCATTATGTTTAAAAATATATAGCATTAAAAGTGAATTGATAACATTCACAAACCTTGCCAAAATTTACCGCACTTCAGTGTTGGAATGGTAAAAACATTTCAATATTTAAGGACAAACTCTGATTTAATGGTAATAATATAGAAAAAAGAATCGCTTCTTTCATAAAATAAGAAGAAAATTTGCTTATTTTTCTAAAAAATTTAACGGACTTAATATGAACACTGCAATTTCAGAGCACGCACTGACTCAAATTCGCCATCAAATGCTGAAATTTGCGCAATTACAACTCCATAATACTGAGCTTGCTGAAGATGTGGTTCAAGAGGCTTTTCTTAGTGCTTTTAGCCATTTAGACTCGTTCAAACATGAAGCTGCATTTAAAACATGGGTGTTTGCAATTCTTAAAAACAAAATTATTGATTATTTAAGAACAAAGCAGCGCTGGGTGTTAGAAAGCGAATTAGCGAATGAGGATGAGACTTCAGCTAATACGTTTTTTGACGAGCATGATCATTGGAATTCGGCTTATATGCCAACTCGCCTACCTGATGGAGAAACACAAATTTATACCAAAGAATTTTGGTTAATTTTTGAAACTTGCCTTCACTTCTTACCCGCCAAACAGGCAAAAATTTTTATGATGCGCGAATTTCTTGAGCTTAATTCAGAAGAAATTTGCCAGCAAACGCAACTAAGCACTGCAAATCTTTATACCCTGCTCTATCGAGCAAGATTGCAATTGCAACATTGTTTATCCCAAAAACTTTAAGGAGACATTATGCGTTGTCGCCAAGCTACCCGCCTGATTTCTGATGCACACGAACGCGAATTAGCATTAGATGAACTGCTCGGTTTACGAGTGCATTTACTGATTTGCCCTCACTGCCGTCAATTTCAACGAAATTGCCATCAATTAAGCCAAATGATGCGTACATTTAAACAGCTTGAAAACCAAGAAAAATAGACGTTGCCTTCCCTAAGCTGTCAACAAGCGGTCAAAATTTTTAAAAATTTTGCAAAATTGTTGTCAGATTCACCACGCTTCACCGTCTAATGCTATATCTAGTTAATTCAACGATAAAAGGAAAGCGTATGAAACATTCTGCACTATTTATTCTTCTCTCGGCGCTATTTGCCCATTCGTCTGTAATGGCGACTGAAACCAACATAGCGCCACAATCAATGGGTACCCAAACTATGGCAAATAAAGCGCAAGATATCCATGAAATTTATCTTGCGGGTGGCTGTTTTTGGGGTATAGAAGCCTATATGGAACGCATTTATGGCGTAAAAGACGCGGTTTCAGGTTATGCAAACGGTCATACCGATAAAACGAGTTATCCGCTAGTAGGGAAAACTGATCATGCTGAAACTGTGAAAGTAACCTATGATGCCAACCAGATTTCACTCGATAAATTATTGCAATATTATTTTAAAGTGATTGATCCAACCAGCCTTAACCAACAAGGTAACGACCGTGGGCGGCAATATCGCACGGGAATTTATTATCAGGATGTTGCAGATAAATCTGTGATTGAGCAAGCCTTAAATCAGCTTCAAAGCAAATATAAAAGCAAAATCCAAGTTGAAGTACAGCCGCTTAAAAATTATGTGATGGCGGAAGAATATCACCAAGATTATTTGAAGAAAAATCCGAATGGCTATTGCCACATCGACATTCACCAAGCAGATGAACCGATAATTAACGAAAAGGATTATCCAAAACCAAGTGATGAAACGCTAAAAGCTAAGCTCACACCATTACAATATTCTGTCACGCAACGTAAACACACCGAACGTTCATTTAGTAACGAATATTGGGATAACTTCAAACCGGGTATTTATGTCGATATCACCACAGGAGAGCCAGTATTCTCTTCAAATGATAAGTTTGAATCTGGCTGTGGTTGGCCAAGTTTTACCAAACCAATTGCCAAAGATGTGGTGCATTATCAAACCGATAACAGCTTTAATATGCAACGCACTGAAGTACTTAGCCGCAGTGGTAACGCACATTTAGGACACGTTTTTGATGATGGTCCAAAAGACAAAGGAGGGCTGCGTTATTGCATTAACAGCGCTTCAATTAAGTTTATTCCACTAGCTGAAATGGAAAACGCAGGTTATGGATATTTAATAAAAACCATCCATCAATAATCTTTTAACTTAACGTATATTTCTAAACGAAAAAGGACAAAAAATGAAAAAATTTCTCTCAATGATATTGATGGCATTTAGCCTTAATAGCTTTGCTGAAACGGACTTAACACGCATTTCCTTAAAAGATTTAAACAACCAACCAGTTACATTAGAGCAATATCAAGGCAAACCACTTTATATCAAAATGTGGGCTTCTTGGTGCCCAACTTGTTTGGCAGGATTAGCCGAAATTGAAGATTTAAGTCTAGCAAAAGATCGAAATTTTGAAGTCATCACAATTGTTTCGCCTACTCAAAAAGGCGAAAAAGCCACAGCGGATTTTATTGAATGGTATAAAGGTTTAGAAGACTATAAAAATATTAAAGTCTTCCTTGATGAAAAAGGCGAAATCATCAAGCGCACCAATTTGCCTGGTTATCCATTTAACCTATTTTTAGATCAAGCATTAAACATTAAAAAAACCGTTCCTGGCCATTTAAATGCAGAGCAAATTCGCCAAGCTATAGCCCAATAATGGTGATACAAGCGGTCGGTTTTTCTTTATATTTTGCGAAAATTCTCAATTTGGACTATATGTAGGAAAATAAAACAGATAATTGGCTAGCATTTAATGATTGATAAGCTATAAATGTAAATCGCCTTTAAAGCCCATTTAAACATAGAAATAAGCCATTAAAACAACGAAAAACCTCAGTATTTTCGTCATTTTAATGGCTTTTTCTCTATCTTTTGGCTAGTAACACTTTCTAAATGTGACTTAGCACCATTTTCTAAAGGGAGTTATTTCATTAAATATATTGTACATCAATGATGTCAAATTCAACCTTGCCGCCTGGGGTTTCAATGATAACCGAATCATCAACTTCTTTGCCGACTAAACCACGTGCAATTGGTGAGTTCACGGAAATTAGGCCTTCTTTAATGTTTGCTTCGTCGTCGCCTACAATGCGGTAGCTCACTTCTTCGTCTAACTCAACATTCAAGAGTAATACCGTTGCACCAAAGATAACTTTGCCCGTATTGTTCATTTTCGTCACATCAATAATTTGTGAATTGGCTAATTTTCCTTCAATTTCTTGAATACGGCCTTCGCAGAAACCTTGTTGCTCACGCGCAGCATGATATTCAGCATTTTCTTTTAAGTCGCCATGCTCGCGCGCTTCAGCAATCGCATTGATAATTTCTGGACGTCTGACATTTTTTAAAAATTCTAACTCTTCACGCAGTTTTTCTGCACCACGAACAGTCATAGGAATTTGTTTCATATTAGATCCTCTTAAGACAAAACCCCTACAAAATGAGCGGTTTACAAATTTATAATTTACGAATAAAAGTGAAACCGCTATTATTCATTTTTTATTAAAAATAGCAATATCTTCCCTGATTATGTTCCCTAAAATCCGTTATTCATTGGCACTCATTAGTGCACTATTTACTTCTTTTTCAAACGCACAAATCCAACCTGAAAGTTTAATCCAAGCCTTACCTAAAGGCACTTCTGCTAGCTTTATTGCGAAAAATTTAGACACTAACGAAATTATTACCCAATATCAAAGTGATCTCTTTATGCTACCAGCCAGCACGCAAAAAGTGTTTACGGCGCTAGCTGCTAAGCTCGCGCTTCCTGAAGATTTTCGCTTTCAAACGGCGCTACTGACAAATGGAAAAATTGAGAATAACGTTTTAAAAGGCGATTTGATTGCTAAATTTAGCGGAGATCCCGAGTTGACAAGCGGTCAACTTTCGCAATTGATTTACGAATTAAAAAAACAAGGCATTGGAAAAATTGAAGGCAATTTGATTCTAGATACCGCCGTGTTTGCTAGCCATGACAAAGCTTCCGGCTGGATTTGGAATGATTTAACCATGTGTTTTAATGCCCCGCCCGCTGCGATAAATGTCGATCACAACTGCTTTTATGTGAATCTCAATGCTGACCAGCCGATTGGCGAATTTGCTAAAGTGGATGTCCCGAGTGCTTATCCCGTTCAGGTATTTAGTAGCGCTTATGTGGTGGATAAAAATGATGCACCTTATTGCCAACTAGATGTCGTGGTTCATGATAACAACCGCTATCAAATCAAAGGTTGTCTTGCTCGCCAAAATAAACCGTTTGGGTTGAGCTTCTCTGTGCAAGACCCAACCAATTATGGCGCTAATCTCATTACGACTTATCTGCGCCGAGCCGGCATTGAATTTAACGGCAAAATCCAAGCGCCTTTGGGAGAGCAAAAAGGAACGATTTTAGCGGAGCATCTTTCCGAACCGCTGCAAACTTTGCTCAAGAAAATGATGAAAAAATCAGATAACCAAATTGCTGATGCATTATTTAGACGTGTGGCAAATCATCTACAAAACCGTCCAGCGACTTTCCAACTAAGCAGTTTTGTCGTGCGTAATTTATTGAAAACTAAAGCGGGTGTGAATTTTAATAATAGTGTGATGGCTGATGGTTCTGGTCTTTCCCGTCATAATCAAGTCAGCGCAGAAACCATGCTCAAAGCGTTAGAATATATTGCGCAAAATGAAACTAATTTAAAGTTGTTTGAAACTTTCCCGATAGCCGGCGTAGATGGCACGATTTCAGGACGAGGTTCAATTTCTGCAGAGCCACTCGCTAAAAATATCATGGCAAAAACGGGATCACTGAAAGGCGTATATAACCTTGCAGGCTTTATGAAAAATGCTAAAGGGCAACGCATTGCTTTCGTGCAATTTATTAACGGTTATTCAACCGGCGAGCTAGAAAGCAAAACCAAACGTGCACCGCTAGTCAATTTTGAGCAGCAATTCTATATGGCACTTTACAATGAATAATCATAAAAATAGGGCTAATTGCCCTATTTTTATTTATGCCATCCACTGTGGATGTGAACGGCGCATTTTTACTTCAATATAGCTGCAACTTGGTTTTACGCGTAATCCTTCTTGTTCAACAAAAGCCATTAACGCCTGATAAAGTTCGCCTGCAATCCCTTGCCCTTGATAAGCCTCATTCACCTTTGTATGAAAAGCATCAATCGTGTTTTCTTTAATGTATCGATAACAAAGCTTACCTAATTGCTCACCTTGCTCATTCTGATAAATAAAAACGGCTACAGCCGTGTCGTGATAAATCATTTACTCTTCCTTGCCTAAAATAGATGTGATGGATTCGCTGATTTGCAAAAAAATTTAGCAAAATCACCGCTTGTTGGCAAAGTTGCTACAAAAAAGCAAACGTTTGCGTTATAATTTTGCCGGTTTTTATTTTAACTTTAACTCTCATTGAAGGAATGAAAAATGGCGATTCAACAAGCGTTATTAAGTGTATCTGATAAAACAGGTATTGTCGATTTTGCCCAAGGGCTCGTGGCGCGCGGTGTAAAATTACTCTCCACCGGCGGCACTGCAAAATTATTAGCTGATGCAGGATTACCGGTTACTGAAGTATCAGATTACACGGGCTTTCCGGAAATGATGGATGGTCGTGTAAAAACACTTCATCCGAAAGTACATGGTGGCATTTTAGGTCGTCGTGGTACAGACGATGCGATCATGAATCAACATGGCATTGAACGCATTGATATGGTGGTAGTTAATCTTTATCCCTTTGCAGCCACTGTTGCAAAACCGAATTGCTCATTAGAAGATGCCGTAGAAAATATTGATATCGGTGGGCCAACTATGGTGCGTTCTGCTGCGAAAAACCATAAAGATGTCGCGATTGTAGTGAATAATCATGATTTTTCTGCCATTCTTGCAGAAATGGATCAACATCAAAACGAACTTACCTTAGCCACCCGTTTTAACCTCGCCATTAAAGCGTTCGAACATACTGCGCAATATGATTCGATGATTGCGAATTACTTTGGACAAAAAGTTCCCCCTTATCAAGGTGCTGAAGAGGAAGATTTAACCCAACCTTGTGGACAATTCCCTCGCACATTAAATTTAAATTTCGTGCGCAAACAAACCATGCGCTATGGTGAAAACGCACATCAAAATGCGGCATTCTATGTAGAGCCAGAACTAAAAGAATCTTCTGTTTCTACCGCCAAACAATTACAAGGCAAAGCGCTGTCTTACAATAACATTGCCGATACTGATGCCGCACTTGAGTGTGTGAAAGAATTTAGCCAGCCAGCTTGTGTGATTGTTAAACACGCAAACCCTTGTGGCGTGGCAATTGGTAGCGATATTTTAGAAGCCTATAACCGCGCTTACCAAACCGATCCAACCTCTGCATTTGGTGGCATTATTGCCTTTAACCGTGAATTAGATGGCAAAACGGCACAAACGATTGCTGAACGTCAATTTGTCGAAGTGATTATTGCACCAAGTATCTCCACTGAAGCCCAAGAAGCCCTAGCGAAAAAGAAAAATGTCCGCGTGCTAGCTTGTGGCGAGTTTAGCGCAGCCCAAAAACGCTTAGATTACAAACGTGTCAACGGTGGCTTATTAGTTCAAGAAGCCGATCAAGGTGCCGTTTCTATTGAAGACTTAAAAGTAGTTTCTAAACGCCAACCAACCCAAGCGGAACTTGAAGACTTACTTTTCTGCTGGAAAGTAGCGAAATATGTCAAATCAAATGCGATTGTTTATGCGAAAAACGGACAAACCATCGGCATTGGTGCAGGACAAATGAGCCGCGTATATTCTGCCAAAATTGCTGGCATTAAAGCAGAAGATGAAGGATTACAAGTTGCAGGTTGTGTGATGGCATCTGATGCCTTCTTCCCATTCCGTGATGGTATTGATGCAGCAGCAAAAGTTGGCATTACCTGCGTAATCCATCCAGGCGGCTCAATGCGCGATCAAGAAGTGATTGATGCAGCAGACGAACATGGCATGGCGATGGTATTAACTGGCATGCGCCATTTCCGCCACTAATCTATCCCCTAAAGACAAGCGGTCGAATTTGTTAAGCAATTTGCAAAAGCTCAACCAAATTCGACCGCTTGTTGATCTACCTCAGTTTTGCTAATGTTGCTTTTTCATTTTTGTGTTATTTTGGAGTATATTAACGCCAAGTTTATTTTTGGAGGCACAATGAAAAAGCGATTACTCCCTCTTTTACTTTTACCTACTTTAGCCCTAGCAGAAACCGCTGCACCGAAAAAACTCGATCCTGTTTTACTTGGTTTAGGTCAAAAGATGTTTTTTGACAAATCGCTCTCTTTTAACAAAACGCAAAGCTGTGCAACCTGCCATATGCCAGATGCGGCTTTTGCGGATTTACGCGATAATGATATTGGTAAAATGGTTTCACAAGGTGATGACCCAACAAAATTCGGCAACCGTAACTCTCCAACTGCACTTTATGCAAAATTCTCACCAGATTTCCACTTTGATGAAAAACTGCAAGACTATGTGGGTGGGCAATTCTGGGATGGCCGAGCGAAAGATTTAGCAGAACAAGCCGGTGGCCCTCCTGTAAATCCTGTTGAAATGGGAATGCCTGATAAAGCAGCTGTGGCAAAACGCATTACAGAAAATCCTGCTTATGAAAAATTCATTACCAAAAATTTTGGTAACGAGATTCTCAAAGATGAAAATCAAATTTATGCTTTGATGGAAAAAGCGTTGGCTGAGTTTCAACACTTAGATCTGTTTGCACAATTTAGTTCAAAATACGATAAATCGCTTGTGGGTGAATACCAATTAACTGAACAAGAAGCCTCAGGCAAAGCACTCTTTTTCGATCAAGAAAAAACCAATTGTAGCAGTTGCCACCAACTACAAGCAAAAGATCATAAAGAAGAAACTTTCACTAATTATCGTTACTTCAATCTTGGTGTTCCGAAAAATAAAGCGTTATTAGCGCATAATCAGTTAGGCGAAGATTGGGTCGATAACGGCTTGTTAGATAATCCAATGGTGAAAGGCGATGAACGTCAAAAAGGCAAATTCAAAGTGCCAACGCTGCGTAATGTTGCCGTGACTGCTCCTTATATGCACAACGGTGTGTTTAAAGAATTACGCACAGTGCTTCTCTTTTTAGATAGCAAAAATAACCCTGAGCGAACCACTAACCCAGAAACCGGCAAGCCATGGGAAGAAGCAGAATATGCACCAACGGTCAGTCATGATGCACTGAAAGGTAAGCCACTTACCGATGCCGAAATTGATGCACTCGAAGCATTCTTAAAAACACTGACTGATGCCCCTTACGAGGAATAAGCCTTAATGCAAGCGGTCGGATTTGCAAAATATTTTGTAAATCCGACCGCTTGTATTTTTCATCTATTCCGCATAATCTGAACATCGCATACCGTTTCCGTAATCCGTAAAAGTTAATATGATGATTAAAATTATTGTTGGAATATTCTTTGTTTTAGTGGCATTTTTGATTAAATCCTACCTCTCTGGAGATATCATCACCTTTTTTGCTTGGTGGCTTTTGGGCTATTACGTACTTTACCTTGTTATCTACTTTGGTTTATATGCGGTTATCACCTTAATGAGTGACAAGCCATTAACAGTCAAAGCAAAAGCCCTTTTAATGATTCCAACCATAAGTATTCCTTGGGGATATACACAATGGACTGAATATCGAGATGCGAAAATCGTACAGGAAGAGAAAATTCAACGTGAACATCAATTAATTGAAGCCTTAACAGATCTTCCACCCAATGCAGAGATTGGGGAATATGACTATACGCTTTATGTCAAAACCGATAACTTAAAAGATGAATATGGCAATCAACCCACCTTTAAATGGGGGAAGTTTGAGCTGACTTCTTTAAAAGCACCCCGAGCATACGGCTACAATCAGATTAACGTGATAAGCCTAACTCAACCGCAAGAATTACCTCATGGCATAAAATGCACACATGAACTAGGCTTTAAAAGGAAAATGCAAGAAGATGTAGAAAAAGGCCTACCTGCTGAAGCATTTAAGTTTGCTGAATGTAAAGTAGCAGAATTCTCCTTGATGCTAAATCAGCATCAGATTCAGCTTAAAGATTTTATGCTTTATTACAATTCAGGGCTTCCAATCTATAAAGATAAAATAACCACCAAACTTGCAGAGTTAAATAGCTTACCGAATCCTTATTGGACGGCGAGACCTCAAGGATACGTCAGAATCGGAGAAGAATGGATTGCCGACGATCTCTTGCTGATTTTAAACCAAGAAGGCAAGCCGATGATTCTTATTGGTTCAGCAAAACATCAGACTGGGTTAAACAACACTAAAATCGCTCAATGTGTCATTAAATCCCCCGAATTTGATGTGCTTTTAACCGATCTCTACAATGAACAAGCAACCTTGCATGTCATTAAGCAGTTTAGTCATGATTTTGCTGAATCTTGCCCAGAGACAATCAAAACTTCGCTCACTTACTCTGCTAATCCGCTTAAGAAATTACAAACCACTAAAGTAGGTGAAATGAAAGGACATCCAATCTTAAACATTTTCACGCATTTAGATGATAATGCGGAGGTAGATTGGTCGCCTGAATATCCATATTTAGAGGAAGTGGTAAGCCAAGAAAACCCTTTTTCTTGGGGAGAAGTGAATCTGTTCTCGTTTAGAAGTACACCTTCTGCAGTTTGGGCTAAACTTGCAGATGATAATACAAAACTCGGCGCTTTCTCGTGTAGCAAAAATAGCAATGCTTCTTTTATGCATCTTTTAGAACCAGCTGATAATACGCTGGCTTACCATAATTTTGCATTAACTGAGTGTACAACTGCTGAAAGTGTGTTATGGCTTGAAAACAACCCAATCCAAGCAGCTAAAGGACAAGTAGAATACGTTGATACAGTTAATAAATTACAACATAAAAGCGTATCTAATACGTCTAGATTGATATTTACACCAACGTATCATGACCAAGCTATTTTATCCCTCAATGGATTTCCATTTTATTTACAGCACGCGCTAACCGATCCGCAAGGGAAAATCATCACACTAGTTGGAGAAATCAGACCAACCAATAACCAAGAAACGCTTTCGTTAGCGAAATGTGTAGATGCTTATTCACAGTTAAAATTGACCAATTTTTCAAATAACCAAGTCGATGTTTCAATTTTTCATCATGAAAATTGGGAAAATCTTCTTCAAGGAAATAAAAAGCCTGAATGTGAACTGAAACAGATAAGCTACCAAATAGAAACGGCTAAATAGCAGAATTGTGCGGTAAAAAGGTGGATTTTTACCGCACTTTTTTATTATTTAAAACTTCTTATCATCGCAAAATGAAAAATTTACTCACGGGCAAAACTTGACAGCTTTACTCTGCCCGTTATGATCTTGCCAAATTATTTATGATTGCATTTTTATGAAAGCACTAGAAATTATCGATCTTGTTAAAACTTATCCTACCGGCGTAAAAGCGGTGCAAGGAATCAATCTCACAGTAGAACAGGGAGATTTCTATGCCTTGCTTGGCCATAACGGCGCAGGAAAATCCACCACCATTGGCATCATTAGTGCCTTGGTTAATAAAACTAGCGGTCAGGTAAAGGTCTTTGGCTATGATTTAGACAGTGACAAAGCTGCGCTAAAACAACAAATTGGCTTAGTACCGCAAGAGTTTAACTTTAATCAGTTTGAACGCGTGATTGATGTTTTGGTACAACAGGCGGGATTTTATGGCATCAATAAATCAGAAGCCTTAACACGTGCTGAAATATGGCTCAAAAAACTAAATCTTTGGGAAAAGCGCACGCATCTAACTCGTGAGCTCTCTGGTGGGATGAAACGCCGTGTAATGATTGCTCGCGCGCTCATGCACGAGCCCAAATTATTGATTTTAGATGAACCAACTGCTGGGGTAGATATTGAGCTACGTCGTTCGCTGTGGCAATTTTTGCGTGAACTCAACGAACAAGGCACTACGGTTATTCTTACCACCCATTATTTGGAAGAAGCGGAAAATCTTTGTCGTCACATCGGTATTATTCAGCATGGTCAACTCATTGAAAACACCACAATGAAAGCGCTGCTAGCGACTTTAGAAAATGAATTTTTCGTGTTAGATGTGCAAAAAAATGCAGAAAATCGACCGCTTGTAATCGATGGATACGCTCATCGATGGCTTGATGAAAACACACTTGAAGTAGAAGTAAAACGCCAACAAGGGCTAAATAAACTGTTCGAACAGTTTAGCCAGCAAGGCATTGAGGTATTAAGCATGCGCAACCGTGCAAACCGCTTAGAAGAACTCTTTATAAATATGGCAGATTAGTATGAATTTAACTGGATTTCTAACACTTGCCGGCAGAGAATCCCGCCGGGTTATTCGCATTTGGAAACAGACTTTAGTTCCACCTATTATTACCACTACCCTTTATTTCTTAATTTTCGGGAAACTGATTGGTGGACGTATTGGTGAAATGAATGGCGTTAGCTATATGCAGTTTATTGCCCCCGGTTTAGTGATGATGACAGCCATTACCGCCTCTTATGTCAACACCGCGTCTTCCTTCTTTTTAAGCAAATTTACGCGGACTTATGAAGAACTGCTTGTCTCACCACTTTCTAGCCATGACATTATTTGGGGCTATATTATTGGCAGCATGATGCGTGGTGGGTTAGCTGGCATTTTAGTGATGCTCGTGTCGCTCTGCTTTGTTTCCTTTGATATTCACTCATGGGCGATAATCTTACTGACGCTGATGATGACTACTATTGCCTTTGCATTAGGGGGCTTTATCAATGCCATTTATGCGAAAACTTTTGATGATGTGGGGATTATCCCAACCTTCGTTTTAACACCGCTGACTTATTTAGGCGGGGTGTTTTACTCCATTTCTTTGTTACCTGAATTTTGGCAGACGGTATCTAAGTTTAACCCAATTGTGTATATGGTAAACGGCTTCCGTTACGGCTTTTTAGGCGTAAGTGATGTGCCTGTTATTTACACTTTTGGCGTATTACTTCTTTTTATCGTTGTGTTATACTCAGTTGCCTTTTCACTGATGGAAAAAGGTGTGGGATTACGAAGCTAGCATTCATTGCCACGGATAGATGAGAATAACTTTTGCTAATGTTAGCTAGTCATCCCTGAACTTATAATTCTCATCCTCAACCTTAAGGAATTCACATGAAAAAATTACATAAACTTGCCCTAGCGGGTATTTTTGCTTTTTCAGCTAACTTAGCCGCTGCTGAAGATATTACTGTTTTTGCTGCAGCTTCAATGACTAACGTCTTACAAGAAATCAATAAAGATTTCGAAAAAGCCAATCCTCAAGACAAAGTAACCTTCTCTTTTGCTTCTTCTTCTGTACTTGCAAAACAAATTGAGCAAGATGCACCAGCAGATGTGTTTATTTCTGCTGACCTAAAATGGATGGACTATGTAAAAGAAAAACAACCTGCAAAAACTAAAAACGTTGCAAATTTAGTGAAAAATGACTTGGTTCTCATTGCACCAGCGTCTAGTAAATTAAACGATACCAAAGTTGAAAACGTAGATTTTAAAGCAATCTTAAAAGATAGCTATTTATCCGTTGGTGATCCAGAACACGTTCCAGCAGGTAAATATGCGAAAAAAGCATTAGAACACTACAAACTTTGGGCTGATGTTGAACCTCGCTTAGCGCGTGCGAAAAACGTGCGTGATGCACTTTCTTTTGTTGAACGCGGTGAAGCGCCATTAGGTATTGTTTATTCAACAGATGCGAAAGTTTCAGCAGATAAAGTCAAAGTTATCGCGACCTTCCCACAAGAAAGCTATGGTGAAGTGGTTTATCCAGCAGCGACGGTGAGCGATAAAGCTGAAGCGAAAAAATTCTTAGACTTCCTCAAAACGCCAGCAGCAAAAGCAAAATTTGAAGCCGCTGGTTTCTATCCATTGCCATAATTGAGATGCCCTTGCAAGCTTGCAAGGGCTTTTTACCTTATGTTTGAATTTAGTCCACAAGAAATTGCCGCAATTTGGTTGAGCTTGAAAATTGCCAGTATAGCGGTCATTTTTTCTTTACCTTTTGCCATTGCTATTGCGTGGTTACTCTCTCGAAAAGAGTTCTGGGGTAAAAATTTACTAAATGGCATTGTCCATTTGCCATTAGTTCTTCCGCCTGTTGTGATTGGTTATTTACTGCTTATTTCAATGGCAAAACGCGGCGTAATTGGTCAATTCTTATGGGAGTGGTTCAATTTCTCTTTCAGCTTTTCTTGGAAAGGTGCCGTATTAGCCTCAATGGTAATGGCGTTTCCGTTGATGGTACGCTCAATTCGTTTAGCATTAGATGCCGTAGATATTAAATTAGAACAAGCAGCAAGAACGCTAGGTGCCAGCCCATTAAAGGTCTTTTTTACGCTAACTTTACCACTTTCATTTTCTGGCATTATTGCAGGTGCGGTTCTTGGTTTCGCTCGCTCTTTAGGTGAATTTGGCGCAACAATTACCTTTGTATCCAACATACCGAATCAAACGCAAACTATTCCAGCCGCGCTATTTACCTTCATTGAAACGCCGAATGGCGAACTTGCAGCCGCTCGCCTTTGTCTGGTTGCGATCGGTATTTCCCTATTAGCCTTATTCGCTTCAGAATGGCTTGCTCAGAGACAAAAACGCTATGCTCAAGCTTAATCTTACCCAACAATTAGGCGAATTATCGCTTGAAGCCAATCTTGAAATTCCTGCACAAGGTGTGACTGCAATTTTTGGGCGTTCGGGTGCAGGAAAATCTAGCTTAATCAATTTAGTCGCCGGACTTAGTCACCCAGATTCTGGCCGTATTACACTTGGTGAAAAAGTGTTATTTGATAGCCAAGCAGGTATCAATTTGCCACCTGAAAAACGTAAGATTGGCTATGTTTTTCAAGAGCCAAGATTATTCCCCCATTACACCATTGAGAAAAATCTCAAGTATGGTGTGAAGTATGCAGATAATGCACACTTTAAGCAAATCATCCAGTTGCTGGGTATTGAATCTTTATTAGCTCGCTATCCTGCTGGTTTATCCGGTGGAGAAAAACAGCGGGTCGCCATTGGTCGCGCGCTATTAAGTCAGCCCGATATTCTACTGATGGATGAACCACTTTCTGCACTCGATCTGCCTCGTAAAAAAGAGTTACTTGACTATTTAGCGACGTTAGCTAAAAGTGTAGCAATCCCCATTCTCTATGTTACCCATAGCCTAGATGAGATCGTTCGCTTAGCGGACAGACTGATTCTGATTGAACGTGGTAAAATCGTTGCTTTTGACACGGTTAATCATGTATGGCATAGCCCAATTTTTGCCGATTGGCAGCCCGATTCACAAAAAATGAGCTTATTGGAATTACCGATTAGCCAACATCAGCCTGAATATCATATGTTAGGTTTAGCGATTGCGCAGCAACACCTTTGGATTCCCGTATTGCCACGTTATCAATTCGGGGAAAAACTTCGCCTGACTATTGCAAGTAAAGACGTTTCAATAGTCTTAGAAAAACCGCAATATAGCTCAATTCGTAACATTCTCAAAGGTGAAATTGTTGAGATTGAAGAACAACAAGATCGCGTTGATATCGCAGTAAAAATTGGTTCAGAAACGATTTGGGCAAGCATTAGCCTTTGGTCGTTTGATGAAATGGCATTAACCATTGGGCAATCTGTTTATATTCAAATTAAAACAGTTTCGTTATAGCTTGTTGGTTGATTGGCAAAATCTCAGTAAAATATGACCGCTTGTAAAGAGGGAAAAAGATGTCGGAAGAAAAATGTGTTGTAGAAGTGATTTACGCTTATCCTGATCGTTATTTCTTAAAGAAAGTCACACTTAGCGCACCAACTACTGTGCAAAATGTCATTTTGCAATCAGGCGTGTTAGAGAAATATACTGAGATTGATTTACGGAAAAACAAGGTAGGGATTTTTAGTCGTTCGGTTAAATTAACTGATATGGTAAATGATGGCGACCGTATTGAAATTTATCGACCATTGCTTGCTGATCCAAAAGAAATTCGACGTCAACGCGCACAAGAACAAGCAGCAAAATCTAAATAATCATAAAAATAAAAAGAAGGCTTTCGCCTTCTTTTTTCGCTTTAGCGAGCGTATTTGCCAGCCATTGCCTGATAAACTAAATTCTCGTTCGTTAAAATGGTATATTTTTGGTTCAAAATCGAAAGTTGTGAATTCAACTCTGTATTCATCGCCGCAATCCATAAACGGAATTCTGATAAACCCGCATCGTAGCGATTTTTATAGTACTGAGTAATTTTCTTATTATGCTCATGTACTTTTTGTAAAGTCGCTAAGCTATTGCGTGATTGCTGATAAGTGTAGTAGTAACGATCAATTTCATTTAACGCAGTTGTTACGGTTTGCTCGTAATTTGCACGGGTTGTTAAATAATTTTGCTCTGATACTTTAATGTTATTTTGCACACGCGCCCAATCTAAGAATGGTAGGCTTAATGAAATAACACCACTGCCGACTGGATTATCGCCCACATCACGCACTTTTGAAGCACTACTTGATAAAGAAGCACCTAACGTTAATGTTGGGAACCAACTCTTCTCTGTTGCAGTTAGCGTGTTAAATTGGCTTTGTAAACGTTGAAGTGCCGCCGTCACATCAGGGCGATTTGCAATCACCGATACTGGCACATTCGTATCCACACCTTGTAATTTCACGCTCAAAATACTTGGATATTTCGCTGGTAACGGTTGATTTGGTTTTAAATTCAACAAGTTACGCAAGGTTTGCTCTGCAATTTTTAAATTTGCACGTAAACTAATCACATTATTACGCGCATTAAGCGTTGCTTGCTGTGCTTGTTCTACGGCTAATGGATCGATTGCACCTGCGGCTAATTTATTGTTTAAAATATTGGCAATGCTTTCGTAGTTCTTAATCGTACGTTCTGTCACTGCAATCGCATCTTTGTAGTACGCAATCTGATAATAGGTTGCCACCACAGAATTGATTAACGATAAACGCGTTGATTTTAAATCTTCGATCGTCGCTTTATGTTCCCACTCAGCCGCGCTTGCTGTATCAGCTAAACGACGCCATAAATCAACAGTATAACTTAAGCTAAAGGTTGCAGTATTAGTAATGGTTGAAGTGCCAACCGATCTTTCATTTGAGCTGCTGCCCAAACCTTTTGCTGCGGAAGCAGAACCTGATCCGCTAAAGGTTGGAATTAAATTTGCACCCACTAAATTCGCATTGTATAACGCTTTATTTACTGCAATCGCACTTTTCGCTAAATTCAAGTTATTAGCAATGGCTTCATCGACTAAGCTATTTAATTGGCTATCGTTATAACCACGCCACCATTGTTCATTGATTGAGAACTGCTTGGTAATTTCTTCATAGTTTTGATAATCTTGTTGAGCAGCTTCTAACGAACCATCTTTGCTCATTTGGTTAGAACATGCAGAAACAGCAAGCCCTAACACAACAGAAAAAGCTAATTTTGATAATTTCATGTTATCCCTACTGTTGTTAAAAATTTTGTAAATCTTGCCAGAAAAACGACCGCTTACTTTGCCAATAATTGGTTAATTAACGCTTGATGACGAATTTTTTGTGGCACTAATTTAAGACGTTCTGCGGTTAAAATGGCTTTTAATTCACTTAATGCTTGATTGAAATCATCATTGATAATGACATAGTCAAACTCATCATAATGACTCATTTCTGACTCAGCTTCCGCCATACGTTTGCTGATAGTTTCAGCAGAATCTTGGCCACGCCCGATAAGACGTTGTTCAAGTTCTTCGCGAGAAGGAGGCAAAATAAAAATAGTTTTGACATTCGGCACTTTTTCTCGAATTTGACGCGCGCCTTGCCAATCAATATCTAAAAAGACATCAATCCCTTGTTCAAGCGAGCGCTCAATCATCGGTAATGATGTACCATAATAATTCCCAAAAACTTCTGCCCACTCTAAAAAATGGCCTTTTTCAATAAGTGATTCGAATTCTGTATGGCAAGTAAAATAATAATGTACGCCATCTTCTTCTGCTGGACGTGGTTGGCGAGTGGTATGAGAAATAGAAAGTTGGACTTCATGACGAGGCAAATCGGCAAGTAAAGCGTTAATAAGGGAAGATTTGCCGGCGCCACTTGGGGCAGAAAGAATATAAAGATTACCTAAACGCATATAAACCTACTTGTAGTATGCCAACTAAAAACAAAGGTGCAACAAGTTGCACCTCACCTTTTTATTGATTATTTTTTCGCAAGAGGTGGAACGAAGGTAATACCTAAATCCCACGGCTGTTCAATCCAAGTTTCTTGTGGAATATCAATAACGTAATCATCCACTAATGGTGCACCAGCTGGTTTTGCAAATACTGTTACAAATTTAGCTTTTGGATACATTTTACGAATTTCACGCGCAGTGTTACCTGTATCCACTAAATCATCAACTACGATAAAACCTTCACCATCAGTTTGGGCTGCGTGCAACACGTTTAATTCACCTTGATTATCATGATCATAACTTGCTACACACACAGTTTCTACGTGACGTAAACTTAATTCACGCGCTAAAACAGCTGCAGGGAATAAACCGCCACGGCTTACCGCAATAATACCTTTCCATTGCGTTGCAGGTAAAAGACGCTCCGCTAATTTACGGGCGTGCATATGGAACATGTCCCAAGTTACCACATATTTTTCATTAGTGTATTTTTCACTCATAATTGATTCCTAAAGGTCTTATCGGCAAGCATACCGAATTAAAAAAATTGTCGTATTTTACCCTAATTTTTCGCATTAGGCTAATATTCTCAAGCGACTATTTTACTTTCAGTTTTTTGCCTACGGTAATTTGGTTATTTTTTATATTATTGAGCTGGCTTAACTTTTCTGGTGTCGTGTTATAAGCTCTAGCAATAGAGTAAAGCGTTTCATCTTGGGCAACAACATGGTAACCATTCGTTGATTTTTTAATCTCTTTACGCTCTAATTTTTCCTCTTTTTTCTCGTCTTTATTTACTTTGGCTTTTTCTTTTACATTCTTATCTTCTACTTTGCTATTTTTATCAGTCGATTTTTCACGAGTAGATTTTTCATTATTTTTCTTATCTTTGCTTGTTTCTTTTTCGCTAGCTTTTTCTTTTACTTTCTCTTTTTTATCCGCTTTTTCTGATTTTTCAGTTTTTTCCGTATCCAAAACATTAACGCCTTTCGGATTCGAAATGCCTAAATGGCGGTTACGATATGCAACTAAACCATAATAAATTGATTTTGCAATCATCTTGCGATAAGTTGGGCTAGCCAGTTTTTGTTCTTCCGCAGGATTTGATAAGAAACCTGTTTCCACCAAAATAGAAGTAATATCTGGCGAACGTAATACGCTTAAGCTTGCATGCTGCGGAGAAGATTTAGCCAAACTCACAAATGGAGACAAGCGAGAAAGGACAGTTTTCCCTAATTCATAACCTGAACGTTGAGCGTGTGAGAACTGAAGGTCTAACACGGTCTGATTAAAATATTTTTCATTATTGTTAGATAAAATTCGGCCTGCGCCACCTAATAGCTCCGATTGTTTTTCACTCTCTTCCAACCATTTTCCCATCTCATCGCTCGCACGACGATTAGATAATACCCAAACTGAAGCACCTTTCATACTCGAAGAAGTTGGAGATGAGTCCGCATGAATAGAAACTAGATAATTCGCTTTATGTTTACGCGCAATTTCAGTACGTTCTGGTAGTTGAATGAAATAATCACCACTACGCGTCATTACTGCTTTAAAATTGGGATCGGCATCTAACAACGCTTTTAATTCTTTAGCAATGGCAAGTGTTACCGTTTTTTCTTTAATCCCAAGCGTACTCCCAATTGCGCCTGGGTCTTTTCCACCATGCCCAGCATCAATTGCAACTACGGTTTTGGCAATACTTAGCCCGCTAATCAAGCAGGCAAATAACATCATAAAAAAACGGTTTTTAAAACTATTCATTCTATGTCCTAATAAAAACTTAACGATCAAGCGGTCTAATTTGGTGATAATTTTGCAAGCAGTTGTGCAATCACATCAGTTTGTGGATTAAGTGTAATTCGGCGTCCTTCACCTTCATAATCGATTTGAATAATCAAATCAGCCGATGGAATCATACCCTCGCCTTTACTTGCCCATTCTAATAAACATAATGTCTGCGCACGGAAATAATCCCGAATGCCCATAAACTCCAATTCTTCGGGATCGGCTAGGCGATATAAATCAAAATGGTACAAATGATATGGTGGGAGCGCATACTCTTCTACCAGCGTATAAGTTGGGCTTTTCACATTACCTGGGTGACCAAAGCTTTGCACAATACGGCGCGTCAGTGTCGTTTTTCCCGCCCCTAATTCACCGTTTAAGTAAACTACTAATGAGTGCGTACTATCTTCTGCTAAATAGGCTTTAAAAACTTCGGCTAAATGCTCGCCAAAGGTAAGTAATTGGGCTTCTTCCGGAAAAGAAAAAGAAAGAAAATCTTTCATTATATCTCTCTTGTTCATGGTAAAGCCGAATGCATCACAATAACAGAGCAACGCATCGACTTTTGGACCATCATATCTTAATTTGGTTTAATCTAAACGAATAAAATGTTCACGATAAAATTTTAATTCGTTAATTGACTCTCGAATATCATCTAACGCCAAGTGCGTATTCTGCTTTTTAAAGCCTTTTAACATCTCCGGCTTCCAGCGACTCGCTAACTCTTTTAATGTGCTCACATCTAAATAGCGATAGTGGAAATAGTCTGCAAGGTCGGGCATATATTTAAACAAAAAGCGTTTATCTTGCGCGACACTATTGCCACAAATAGGGGAAGCCCCTTTAGGTACCCAGCGTTTGAGGAAGTCTAACGTTTGCAATTCAGCGGCGCGTTCGGTTAATTTACTCGCTTTAACGCGCTCAATTAAGCCATTTTCCGTATGCGTTTTTACACACCAATCACTCATTTTTGCTAATAATTCATCCGATTGCTTCACGGCAAGTACAGGGCCTTCCGCCAAAATATTGAGATCTTTATCCGTTACAATAGTCGCAATTTCAATAATACGTTCTTTTTCTGGATCAAGCCCTGTCATTTCTAAATCGATCCAGATTAAATTTTGCTTATCTTGACTCATAATTTTTCCTTATTCACTAATGCTTGCATCACTACCTCTGGCACAAAAGGAGCAATATCGCCATGATGTTTGTAAATTTCTCGAATCATCGTTGATGACAGATAGCGCCAAGTGACTGAAGGTGGAAAAAAAATCGTTTCTAATTCCCCTGCTAATTGATTATTTAGCTGTGCCAGCTGAATTTCATATTCCACATCATCACTACCACGAATACCTCGGATCAAGGTTTTTGCTTGATGCTGCTTAGCAAAATCTGCAAGCAATCCACTAAATCCGACCGCTTGCACATTTGTTAAATGTGCACAACTTTGCTCCACAAGAGAAACACGTTCTTCTAAACTAAACAGCGGCTGCTTGCTCGGATTTTTCGCCACTGCCACAATGACCTGATCAAACAATCTTGCTGCACGCTCAATAATATTTAAATGCCCATGACTAATTGGGTCAAATGTTCCCGCATAAATACTAATTTCTTTCATTATTCTTCTCTAAATAAGGCGCAAGTAAAGCTAAATGGCGCTCTAATGCCCCTTGGTTTTCTTGTAGTACACTAAAGCCTGCCGTGGCAATTGTTTTACGCGCGTCACGATTTTCTAATAAAAATTCAACCGCTTGCACGAGCGATTGCGTATCACTGTTGACTTCAACAAATCCTTTTACCTCAGCGAGTTTGGCAAAAATTTCTGGAAAATTATAAGTATAAACACCAGAAATCACAGGCAACTCGAAAGCAATCGGCTCAAGTGGATTATGCCCACCATGTTTTACTAAACTGCCCCCAACAAAAGCCACTTTCGATAAACCATAAAGTAACATCATCTCACCCATTGTATCGCCTAAAAGTACTTGGGTGCTTCCTGAAAGGACTGTTTGTTCAGTGCGTTTCACATAAGCTAAACCAGATTTTTGAATTAACGTTTCCACATCAGCAAACCGTTCTGGATGACGAGGAACTAAAATCAAGACAAGATTAGGATGTTTTTCTAGCAACGCTTGATGCGCTTCTAAAATAATTTTTTCCTCACCTTCATGGGTACTGCCTGCAATCCAAATAGGACGATAATGCACGTTTAGTTCATGTGCTGTATCAATCACTGTTTTACGCAGTGCCTCATCGATTTCTAAATCAAATTTCAGATTACCCGTTGTCACCAATTTTTCAGGCGGGAAACCTAATGCCAAATAACGATCGGCGCTTACGCTATCTTGTGCCATGAGTAATGAGATCTCATGCAGCATATTATGGATACCCGATTTCACCCAACCATAACGTTTGGCTGAACGAGGAGATAGTCTGGCATTAGCCAAAACAAATGGAATGTGATGCTGATACAAACGACGAATCAGATTCGGCCATAATTCTGTTTCAATCACGATCATCAATTTAGGATCGATAAAAGTAATAAAACGCTCTATCGCACCTGGCAGATCATAAGGTAAATAAAAATGCGAAACTGAATTGCCAAATGCGGCTTTAACCCTTTCTGAACCCGTTGGTGTAACAGTGGTAATAGTTACCGCTAACTGAGGATATTTTGCTTGAACCGCTTTAATTAAAGGGGTCGCGGCAATCACTTCTCCTACCGAAGCAGCATGAATAACCACCCCTTTCGCTGATGGCGGGATTACATTGCCATAAAAACCATAACGCTCAGCTAAACGCGCCCGATATTCCGGTTGTTTCCAGCTTTTTCGCCACATAAAAAATAAAATGAGTGGCTGAATAAGATAACTCAGTAAGGTATAACAATAGCGCAACATTACTGACGCTCCGCAAGCGGTCGATTTTCTGCATTTTTTTGCAAACCCCAAAAGAGCGCTAAGGTCGTGAAATAAAACATAGTGCCAGAATTATGCATAAAAAAGGCTTGTGAGAGACAATAACTCATCGTTAATAAAATATGACTCGCTCCTAGAATATTCCAAAGCTGTTTCAGGCTACCTTGCGCTGCCGTTCTCAAGTTACGCCAAAACGCAATCAATGGCATAAAGAAAACAAGTAATAATGCGCTAAAACCAAACAGGCCACGTACTGAGGCATCATGTAAAAATTGGTTATGAGCATGCGCAAATTGCGCCGCATAGGCAGAAATTCGACCTTCTTGTAAGTGCTGTTGGCGCATCTCTTTTACGCCCTCTAGCCCCCAACCAAAAATCGGTTTTTCTTGAATGCCAAGCCAAGCACTCTTCCACATATCAAAACGCGCACCTAAGGAAGTATTGCCATCATTGCGTTCAATATATGCGGCAATATCTTGTTCTGCTTCAGCATAACGTTTCTGGATAACATTATTTGCTGCAACACCACAGACTAATACCACCGCAAGTACTGCCACTGAAATCCATTTAGAAACCATTTTGCGGTTCCACCAAAATATCAATAGCATAACGACAGGTGCGCCAATCCAAGCGCCACGCGCAGTAGTTAAAAAGCTGGCTAATAACGCACCAAGCATGCCTAAAAGGCTAAGTGCAATACCAATTTTCTGTTTTTGCGAGAGAAAATAAAATAAGCTGGCAAAAGCAAAAATCGCAAGCGACATCGCAATATCACCCGCTTGAATATGCATAAAAGAAGGAAATGGTCTTTCAATGTCTTGTGCAAATACTTGCCAACTAGCAATGATCCCAGCAAAAATTCCACCTACTGCAATACCTTGTACAATCATTTTCTGCGCTAATATACGTTGATAGCACAACATAATAATAGGCACACATAACAAGGTGCGGCTTGCTAAATCTAGCTCTCTCACTTTGCCGCCATGAATCAACAATGAAGCCACAAATAGCGCAAAATAAAATAAGATGCTACCAATCAACCATTTATCCATTCGATCAAAGTTTGGACGCTTGGAAGGTTGCTTAACATAAAAATACACGCCAACCAATGCTAAAAGGATGGGTAAGACGCTATAACTCCATTTTGCTTGAAGGATCAACACAAAAAAGAGCGCAATTAGCCCAGATAAAATACGATCAAGAGAAAATTGTTGATTTAGCATAAGCCGCTCGAAATAAAAGAAAATAAGATCAATTATACTGAAATTTTATCCAAATTCATTATCAGATTATTTTGAACTAATAATACTCATATGAATTTTCAACAATTGTGCTGCTAGAGTTATTGCTCTCATCAAACGTCTCAATTTTTAGCACATTACCGTAATTATCTACGGTATTTTTCCAAACTTTTATAGAAGACGAACTACCATCGCCAAAGCCATGAGGCGGAAAATCTTCAAGTTTGATTAGATGTCCATTGGCATCAAAAGTCCTGACTTCTTTGCTGCCATAGCTGGTTTCGGTTTGTTCAACTAATTTGCCATCAACATATTTATTGGTAAATTTGATGGATTCATTATCAAAAATCTCATTTTTAATTTCTACAAGATTGCCCTGTTCATCATAATGATGGCTATATTTATTCATACCATTTTCAAGCTTCTCACACTTTTCTTCACAAGATTCATCTGCCGTTTTTTCAATGATTAACAAGCCATTTTTATCATAGGTATTTTCAGAGATGATTGCATTAGGAATATCTTTAGCTTTCCATTTCTGCGTTACCGTTAATGTTCCGTCTGCATTAGTGCGATAAAGATATTCGATCTCATCGCTATCTCCATTCCAAAAAGATTTGACTAAACGTCCTTGCTCGTCATACACAAAGCTCTGCACCAGAGCAAAGTTTCCGAGCGTTTCTTCTTTCGTTTTAAATCCCTGCGAATTAAAGTAAGTAATCTTATGTTCCAAAACCGAAGCGTTACTAGGATTGATCGATTTTGTTTCCCATTTCTTGACAGGCCCTTTCAAATTTAATAAGACTAAATCCGTTTTCAACTGAGCAAAAATGGTGGAGGAAAATAAGGTTAAAAAACATCCTAATAAAAAGCGTCTCATACAAAACTCCGTGAGGTAAAATAACTAAAAATATCAAATGATAACTTGATGTTGGAAGGCTCATCAGCAAGCGGTCGAATTTGCAAAATATTTTACAAATCCGACCGCTTGTTGAAATCTAGCCCTTATGCGGGTTACGCGTATTGGTGTCAGTTAAATTACGCATCAATAGTGCAAAATCTAACTCAATATCCGCAGGCACATCTAAGAAAACGAAATGCCCATCCCCTAAGCCCGCTTCTACGGATTCATTTTTACGGTTTAGCATTCGTTCAATTTTAAATACTACATTGCCTTTTGGCGTCATCATCTCAACTGAATCACCCACAAGGAATTTGTTTTTTACTGCCACTTCCGCCATGCCTTCTGCATTGCGTTTACCCGTAAATTCGCCCACAAATTGCTGACGCTCTGAAATTGAATAACCATATTCATAATTTTGATATTCATCATGTGTATGACGACGTAAGAAACCTTCGGTATAACCACGATGCGCTAAAGATTCTAAAGTATCTAACAAAGAGGTATCAAACGGTTTACCTTCGGCCGCATCGTCGATGGCTTTACGATAAACCTGCGCAGTACGCGCGCAGTAGTAGAAAGATTTTGTACGCCCTTCAATTTTTAAAGAATGGACGCCCATTTGAGTTAAACGCTCAACGTGTTGCACCGCGCGCAAATCTTTTGAGTTCATGAAATAAGTGCCATGTTCATCTTCAAAGGCAGTCATTTGCTCATCAGGACGATTCGGTTCAGTATAAAGGAAAACTTTATCTGTTGTTGCGCCTTCACCTAAGGTTGGTGCGACATTCGTCACCTCAATTTCAGGCGCATATTTCTGCACGCTCTCTTTTGGCACAATATTGCCGACTTCATCAGTTGTGCCTTCTTCCATTTTATATTCCCAACGGCACGCATTAGTACAGGTGCCTTGGTTTGGATCACGCTTATTGATATAACCTGAAAGTAAACAACGTCCAGAATACGCCATGCATAATGCACCATGAACGAAAATTTCTAATTCAATATCTGGTACATGTTGGCGAATTTCTTCAATTTCTTCTAATGACAGCTCGCGCGATAAAATCACGCGGGTTAGTCCCATTTGTTTCCAAAATTTTACCGTTGCCCAGTTTACTGCGTTCGCCTGCACAGAAAGGTGAATATCCATTTGTGGAAAATGTTCGCGCACTAACATAATCAAACCCGGATCTGACATAATTAGGGCATCCGGCTGCATATCTACAACAACTTGTAGATCTTTAATAAAAGTTTTAAGTTTTGAATTGTGTGGTGCAATGTTGACAACCACATAGAATTTTTTACCGAGTTGATGTGCTTCATCAATCGCAATTTTTAAGTTAGCGTGATTAAATTCATTGTTACGCACACGTAAGCTGTAACGAGGTTGTCCTGCGTAAACCGCATCTGCCCCATAAGCAAACGCATAGCGCATATTCTTTAATGTTCCTGCCGGTGAAAGCAGTTCAGGTTTAGCGTATTTTAAAGTCATTTGAGTTCTCTTCTGATAACAAGTCAGGACTTTCCTTGTGGGAAAGTGTAAAAGTGTCTATTTTCTAAGAAATAGGCTTTTCTATCAAGCAATAGATGGTTAAAATGCGATTTTATGTCACTCTTTAACTATAGGAAACATGATGAAATTCAAAACTCTTCTCGTTGCGCTGTTAATGAGCGCATCTACATTTAGCTTCGCAACTGGCGTGATGACTGAAATGTTTAAAATGAAAAAACAACTCAACGCATTAACTCAAGCTGAAAACCCAGATGCTTTTCATCAAGCAGCAGAAATCTTTGTGACTCAAGCACAAGAAGCGCAAAATAAAACGCCAATTAGCCTTTCAGCTGAAGAGGATGCTAACCGCTTAAAAGGTTATCAAGCAGGCATTCAAGAAGTGATTGATGTTGTTAAAAAAGCCGATTCTCAAGCCCAACAAGGCAAGCTAGATGAAGCAAAACAAACCATTGCAGTATTAGATGAGATGAAAAAGAAATATCATCAAGAATATAAATAATACAAAAGCCAATCAGCTTTTAACCTGATTGGCTTTCTTTTTGACTAACGCTTATTTTTCGTACGCAACCATAAATCTGCATATTTTACAAAGGTGGAATGCGCGGAAAGGATTGCAAGCAGAAATCCTTGCTTCCCATCTAAAAAGCCTGCTTTAAGGAAATACATTTTGATAAAACATCCTAACGCATGCGTTACGCCATCAAAAAGACTGGCTTTCTTACCTTGATTAGCACGCTGAATTGACCATGCTTGCGCATAATTCGCTGATTTCACTAAATAGTGATGAATGCTTTTATAAGTGAAATGCAACAAATCGCCTTTTAAGCTAATTACTTCTGTGCCTTTTGGATAATGTACTTTTTCATGCACTAGTTCATCACCATAACCAGCTAAATTTGTTGGATAAAGACGCACAACATAATCTGGATACCAACCACTGTGATAAATTTTCCGTCCAAACACTTCACTTAAACGCGCAAGACGATAAACTGCATTTTGTTTGTTATTTTTGACCGCTTGTAAGATACTCTCTTTTAAAGTTTCCGTGACTCGCTCATCCGCATCTAGCCATAATACATAATCACTGGTGACATATTGCTGAGCAAGCTGGCGTTGTTTACCAAAACCAGGCCAATCTGTATTGGTATAAAACTTTGCACCAAATTGTGCCGCAATTTCTGCTGTTTTATCTTGACTGCCGCTATCTAAAATTACAATTTCATCTACCCAACCTTTTACAGTTTCAAGACATTGCGCTAAATCTTGCGCTTCATTTTTTACAATCATAGCAACACTTAATGTCGGCATTTTATCTTCCTATCATCTAATGAATTTTTGCTATTCTACTTTAAAAAATAGCGACTTTGTGCTATTTTCTATGACAATTTCTTTATTTAAAAGGCAACTTTATGTCAATGACACTTACTACAAAACAAAAACAATTTTTAAAAGGACTGGCACATCATTTAAGCCCAGTGGTCATGCTGGGTGGCAACGGTTTAACTGAAGGCGTATTAGCTGAAATTGAAAATGCTTTAGATCACCATGAACTAATCAAAGTTAAAATTGCCGGTGCTGAGCGCGAAACTAAACAGCTTATTATTGATGCGATTGTGCGTGAAACCAAAGCCATCAATGTACAAACTATCGGCCATATTTTAGTCCTTTATCGCCAAAGCGAAGAGAAGAAAATCACGCTTCCGAAAGCAACAAAATCAATTTAATTTTCAATAAAATGGGCAAATGCATCGCATCTACGCCCATTTTTTATACTTTATTAACATCCTTATGATTAACAAACTCTCTTTTTATACTGCATTGATGTTATGTATTCCACTTGCGACTTGGTTTAGTGACTGGCATTGGCAAAATGATAACCATCTCATTGCAGGGTTTGATACCTTCATGTACTTTCTTACTGAAAGTGGATCTGTGCCTTATGCGTTAATTACTTGCGTGATTTTTACACTTTGGCTAATGAAGCTTTCTGCTAAACGCTATAGCTGGCTGTTAATTGGCTCAGTTTGTGTAGCCTCTATGGTTGGCACGCAAGCCATTAAAACGGTCGCCAAAGCAACATTTGCTGAACCAAGACCTTACGTTGTCAGCATGATGGGAACACCTGAACGCGTTGAACAATTTTATGAATTAACTCGAGATGAACGCGCTAATTTAGTGACTCAATACTATCAACAGCAAACTCATGATTTCCCATTGATTGTACATCATCGAGAAAACGAAACCGGTTATTCTTTCCCTTCTGGTCATACTATTTTTTCAGTCTCTTGGATGTTGCTTTTTGTTGGCTTATTATTAAATATTAAAACACCAGCAGCTCGCTTAGCACAGGGAATCATTGTGGTTTGGTCAGCACTAATGCTTATTAGTCGTGTACGATTTGGTATGCACTACCCGATTGATCTTTTTATTAGTACTTTATTAGCTTGGGGCTTTCATTGTGTACTCTTTACATGGGGAATACCTTTAGCAGAAAAATTCACACTTTTTAAAAAACGAGGCGAATTATGAGTATTTATTACGGACTTGACATTGGTGGCACAAAAATTGAGCTAGCCGTATTTAACGAACAGCTTGAGAAGCTTTATAGCGAACGAGTGCCTACACCACAAAGTAATTATGAAGATTGGCTATTTACTATCGAAAAGCTCGTGCGTAATGCCGATGAAAAATTCGGAGAAAAAGGTTCTGTTGGCTTAGGTATTCCTGGTTTTGTTAACCGTGAAAATGATATTGCTGAAATTACCAATATTCGCGTGGCTGATGGTAAGCCTATTCTCAAAGATTTAAGCCAACGTTTAGGTCGTGAAGTTCGTGCTGAAAACGACGCTAACTGCTTTGCCCTTTCTGAAGCTTGGGATGAAAATAACCAACAATATTCAACCGTTTTAGGGTTAATTATTGGGACTGGTTTTGGCGGCGGCTTAGTGTTTGATGGTAAAATTCATTCTGGACGAATCGGCATGGCTGGAGAAGTTGGCCATACTCAATTAAGCTACCATGCACTAAAATTATTAGGTTGGGATAAAGCCCCTATTTATGAATGTGGTTGTGGTAATCGTGCTTGCTTAGATACCTATATGTCAGGGCGTGGCTTTGAATTACTCTTTAGAGATCTAGCTGGCGAAGCTATTTCAGCAAAAGAAATCATTGAGCGTTTTTACCAAAAAGAAGAAAAAGTCGTCGCATTTGTTGAGAAATACATTGAACTGATGGCAATTTCTATTGCTCAGCTTATCACCATTTTAGATCCAGATATGATTGTATTCGGTGGTGGACTTTCAAACTTCGACCATATTTATGAAGCTTTACCAAAAGTGCTGCCACCTTATTTAATGCGTAGTGCTAAAGTTCCTGTGATTAAAAAAGCCATTCATGGCGACAGTGGTGGCACACGCGGTGCAGCTGCACTCTTTTTAAAATAATCTCTATCGCTTTATGGCTTGCCATAAAGCGATTTTTCTTATTTCGAGGCAAATTTATGTTACAAATTACTCCGATTCCAGCGCTCAGTGATAACTATATTTGGCTGATTCAGCAAAACGACCAAGCAATAATTGTTGACCCTAGTGAAGCACGTCCTGTGCTAGATTACCTTGCAAAACATTCACTAAATTTGACCGCTTGTTTGCTTACCCATCATCACAGCGATCACGTGGGTGGCGTAGATGAAATCAAAGCTCATTATCCTCATTTAACTATTTATGGCCCCGAAGAATGTGCCAACTGGGCAACTGAAATCGTGGTACCTGAAACGCATTTAACATTATTTGATTATGATGTTCGTATTATTGATAGTGCTGGCCATACTGAAGGACAAATTAGCTATCTATTTGGTAACGAATATTTATTCTGTGGGGATGCGCTGTTCTCTGGCGGTTGCGGACGCGTTTTTACTGGCGATTACCAAGCACAATTTGATACTCTTCAACGCTTTAAAGCGCTACCAAGTTTTGTCGAAATTTTTCCCGCACACGAATACACTATCAGCAATTTACGTTTTGCTGAAAAGGTTATGCCACCAAGTTGTGCATTATTTGAAGCACAAGAGCGAGCGGAAATTCTACAATCACGAAAACAACCAACGTTACCCACTACGTTAGAAAAAGAGCTTAGTATCAATCCATTCTTACAAGCGGTCGATTTAGCGCAATTTATTACACTTCGCCAACAAAAAGATCAGGCTTAACCCATTTCATTCGGCAGGTACCTTGAGGAATCTGCCGCCCTCTCTATCTTCTTTGGCTATCCTATGTTATAGTTACAGCCATTTTTTGATATAGTCAGCAAAGCGAGCAAACGGTGAATTTTGACCCACAAAATATGCCTAAACACGTCGCCATTATTATGGATGGCAACGGACGTTGGGCAAAACAACAAGGAAAAATGCGGGTTTTCGGCCATCAAAACGGCGTGAAAGCCGTTCGTGCAGCCGTAAGTTTTGCAGCAAAACACGGTATTGAAGTGTTAACTTTATACGCTTTCAGTAGTGAAAACTGGAGTCGACCAGCTGCAGAGGTTTCTGCACTAATGAGCTTGTTTATGAAAATGCTTGATTCCGAAGTCAAAAAGCTGCACAAAAATCAAATTCGATTAAAAATTCTAGGCGATAAAAAAGGGTTCAGCGAAAGTTTACAAAAACGCATTAACGAAGCTGAGACTTTAACCGCCAACAATACCGGATTAACACTAAATATTGCGGCTAATTACGGCAGCTATTGGGATATTACTCAAGCAGCTCAGCAACTTGCCATTAAAGTGAAACTAGGCGAAATCAATGCTGATGAGATTACCCCTGAACGTTTTCAACAAATGTTGGTAACAGGTAACCAACCGCAAGTTGATTTATTGATTCGCACTAGTGGTGAACAACGTATTAGCAACTTTTTGCTCTGGCAAATTGCTTATGCTGAACTATTTTTTACGCCTGTGCTTTGGCCAGATTTTAACGACAACACCTTCAGCGAAGCGATTGTTGCTTATCAACAACGCGAGCGCCGTTTTGGTGGCTGCTAATTTTTAACAAGGATATTAAAAAATGCTAAAAGAACGCATACTTTCTGCCATCGTTATGGTAATTGCTGTATTAGCCGCTATTTTCTTATTATCACCACTCCCATTAACCATTATTGTTACAGTGGTCGTATCATTAGGTATGTGGGAATGGGCTCAATTTGTTGGGTTTAAAACCCCCGTTTCACGTATGTTGATTGCTTTAGTAACAGGGGCAATTTTATTACTGTTAATTTTGGCTAATACCAATTACATCAATGCCACTAAATTTATTACGGATGGAACAGCACCCGTTCTCTTTATCGGCTGTATTTGGTGGATTTTTGCATTAGCTCTCGTGGTTTCGTATCCAAAATCAGCTTCATTATGGATGAAATCTGTTGTCGCAAAATTTATTTTTGGCTTAGCCACTTTACTACCGTTTTTAATCGGCTTTTTAGCTTTACGCTTCTACCATTACAACCAAGCACCATATCAAGGGACTTACTTATTGCTTTATGTGTGCTTGCTAGTTTGGGGCGCTGATTCAGGTGCTTATTTCTTCGGCCGTGCTTTTGGTAAACGCAAACTTGCCCCTAAAGTCTCTCCAGGTAAATCATGGGAAGGTGCATTAGGCGGATTATTAACTTCTTCTATTATTGCCTTTGCATTCTTAAAATTTGCCTCTACTGATGTTTTTGGGCGTGAATTCAATACAACTTACTTTATCTTAGTTTCAGTAGCAACTGTTGCGATTTCTATTTTAGGTGATTTGGCAGAAAGTATGTTTAAACGCCAAGCCGGCATTAAAGACAGTAGTAATTTAATTCCAGGACATGGTGGAATTTTAGATAGAATTGATAGCCTAACCGCTGCAATTCCATTCTTTGCAACGATGTTCTTCTTTGTACTTTAAGCTCAATGACATCCATAATTGCATTTTTTATTTTAATTTGTGTCTTGGTATTCGTTCATGAATACGGACACTTTTGGGCAGCCCGACGCTGTGGTGTCAAAGTGATTCGCTTTTCCATCGGCTTTGGCAAAGTGCTCTACAAAAAAACTGATAAACAAGGTACTGAATTTGCATTTTCACTTATTCCGCTAGGCGGTTATGTACAAATGTATAATGATGAGCCGGAATTTAACGGGCAAGCGCATCAATCTTTAGCGCAAAAATCTATTGCTCAACGTGCATTCATTATTTTTGCCGGGCCATTAGCCAATTTTTTATTCGCTTTAATGGCCTATTGGTTGATTTTTGTAAATGGTCTTCCAACTGTAAAACCCGTGATTGCTGAAGTCTCTGCAAACAGTATTGCTGCTACAGCGCAATTACCGGAAGATCTTGAAATCACAGAAATTGCTGGTTCTCCTGTAAGAGATTGGAACGATGCGACCTTAGCGCTTTTAAGTGAAGTTGGACACAAAAAAGTTTCGCTAGTTGGGCACTTAATCGATGATGCTAATTTACAGCATTTCGAATTGGATTTATCTCATTGGCAAATTGATAATACCAAAGAAAATCCGCTTACAAGTATTGGGATTCGACCAAAAGGTAACAAAATTACCTCTGTCATTAAAGAAGTTCAAGCTGATTCTGCGGCGCAAAAAGCAGGGGTTAAAGCTAATGATACTATTTTGGCGATAAACCATGAGCCTTTTGAGTGGCAAACATTGGTTAAAGCAATTCAAACTGGCGAACCGGTTGAACTAGAAATTGAACGTGAAACCGAAAAAATGACGTTTGTCATCCAACCAGAAAAAAAAGGTGAACGCTACTTAATCGGCATTGTCCCAAGCTACGAACTGCTTGCAGACAAGTATCGTACAGAATTAAAGTATGGTATTCTTGAAGCATTGAGCAAAAGCCTTGAGAAAGTTTATTCGCTAAGTAAAACTATTTGTAGTTTTATTGGGAATTTAATCACAGGTGATATTTCTGTAAAGAATATGGGCGGCGCAATTTCCATTGCCAAAGGTGCAGGTATGAGCGCTGAGTCAGGCTGGATTTATTATTTAGGTTTTATGGCACTCATTAGTGTCAATCTTGGTGTTATGAATCTCTTCCCTATCTTACCTTTAGATGGTGGGCAATTGGTTCTATTAGCCAGCGAAGCAATTAGAGGTAAACCGCTTTCCCGCCGTGTTCAATTAACATATCAACAAATTGGCATGGTTTTGGTATTAAGTTTGATGGCATTTACGTTTATCAATGATGTCATCCACTTTTAAATTTAGGTTACAAGCGGTCAAATCCGCGCGTAATTTTGCAAATCGTTTATAGGATAATTTCAATGAAAAAATTATTACTTTCTTCACTTTTACTTGCTAACGGTGTCGCTATTGCTGCGCCTTTTGTTGTAAAAGATATTCGTGTTGATGGCGTTCAACCTGCAACGGGTGAAGCGATTATCTCTTCTTTACCAGTAAAAGTTGGACAAACTGCAACAGATGCAGACGTTTCAAATGTCGTTCGTCAATTGTTCTCTTTAAATCGTTTCCAAAACGTTCAAGCTACACGTGAAGGTAATACTTTAGTCATTAAAGTGGCAGAGCGTGCTATTTTAAATTCTGTTGATTTAGACGGTAACGGTGCCATTCCTAAAGATGCTTTAGAGCAAAACTTAAAAGCAAACTTAATCACGAAAGGCGAAGTCTATGATGCTGAGAAAGTCAATGAATTTAAACAAGCATTATTAGATCATTACCGCGCCATTGGCCGTTATCAAGCTACTATTGATACTGAAACCACCCAAGCAGAAAACGGTGGTATCAATCTTAAATTCAAATTCAACGAAGGCGATGTTGCTTACGTTAAGCACATTAATTTCGAAGGCAACCAAGCATTTAGTTCAAAAGAATTAACAGAGCCACTTGAAGTACAGCCTGATGTTTCTTGGTGGAATATTTTCGAAAGTAGCAAATTTGAACAACAAGCCTACAACAAAGATTTAGAAACTATCCGCAACTATTATCTTAACCGCGGTTATGCAAAATTTGCATTAACGGATACTGATGTTAAATTCTCTGATGATAAAAAAGAGGTTGATTTAACCTATAAAATTCATGAAGGCGCTCAATACAAAGTGAGCAATATCCGTATTGTAGGTAACACTGCGCACCTTGATAACAAACTTAATGCGTTATTAAAAGATTATAAAACTGGCGATCTATTCCGTCGTGATGAATTAGTTGCAATTCAAGATGGCATTAAAGACATTCTTGGTGAGAACGGTTTTGGTGCTGCAAAAGTGGATATTCATCCAAAATTTGATGATGAAAACCAAACTGTCGCAATTAGCTTCGTTGTTGATGCGGGTCAACGTACTTACGTGCGTAAAATTCGCTTTGAAGGCAATGATGTAACCGCTGACTCAACTTTACGCCGTGAAATGCGTCAACAAGAAGGGGCATGGTTATCGACTTCTGCCGTAACTCTTGGTAAGAGCCGTTTAGAACGTACCGGTTTCTATGATAGCGTTGAAATGGAAATGCAGAATGTGCCAGAAACCAATGACCAAGTTGATGTTGTATATAAAATTAAAGAACGTAATACAGGTTCTATCAACTTCGGTGTAGGTTATGGTACAGAAAGTGGCTTTAGCTACCAAGCTGGTATTAAACAAGACAACTTCTTAGGCTTAGGTTCAACTATCAGTTTAAGTGGCACACGTAACGACTACGGCACTAGCGTGAACTTAGGTTATACCGAACCGTACTTTACCAAAGATGGTGTAAGCCTTGGTGGAAACATTTTCTATGAAGACTACGATAACTCAGATAGTAGCACTTCTGCAGCTTATAAACGTAAAACTTATGGTATCAATGGTACGCTTGGCTTCCCAGTAGATGAAAACAACTCTTACTACTTAGGCTTAGGTTACACACATGACAAATTAAACAACGTAAGTCGTGAATATACCCGTGAGAAATATGTTAAATCAATGGGCTTTAAGTACGATAAAAACACCAGTTATTACAGCAAAATTAAAGCAGATGACTTCGATTTCTCACTAGGTTGGAACTATAACAGCTTAAACCGTGGTTATTTCCCAACACAAGGTACCTCAGCAGGTATTGGTGGAAAAATTACTATTCCAGGTTCTGACAATAAATACTATCGTGTGAATGCAGATTTCCGTAATTACTATCCACTTAACCGTGAGCATAAATGGGTTATCTCAACCAAATTAGGCGCATCTTATACTAACGGTTACGGCGGTAAAAAAGTACCATTCTACCAGCTCTTCTCTGCAGGTGGCATTGGCTCATTACGCGGTTTCTCTTATGGCGCAATTGGCCCGAAAGCGATTTATTATTCACAAAATACGCGTGCCTTTACCGAAAACAGTGAAGACGTAGTTGGTGGTAATGCAATGGCATTAGCAAGTGTTGAACTTATTGTACCAACGCCATTTATTAGTGAGAAATTCCAACATAATGTTCGTACTTCATTATTCGTAGATGCAGCTAGCGTATGGACAACTAAATGGAAAGCCGCTAAATATCCAAACTTACCGGACTTTAGCGATTACAAACGTGTTCGTGCTTCTGCAGGTATTGGCTTCCAATGGCAGTCACCAATCGGTCCACTTTCATTCTCTTATGCAAAACCGATTAAAAAATATACTGGAGATGAAATCGAGCAATTCCAATTTAGCATTGGTAGTACATTCTAATTTTCAAGCGGTTAAATTTGATAAAATTTTTGCAAAAACAATTTAACCGCCCCTTATTTACTTTTTAGAGGATAATTATATGAAAAAATTATTTAAAGTTGCGGCTCTTTCAGCTGCGTTTATGACAGCAGGTATCGCACAAGCAGCAGACACTATCGGTTTTGCAGATCCTGGTTATATTTTACAAAACCACCCTGTATTATTAGATGCAGCCGCAAAATTTGACGCTTTCATGAAAAGCAATGAAACACAATTTGCTGAAGAAGATAAAAAACTAGCGGAAGAAAACAAAGCTTTAACCGCAGAACGCGCAGGTATTGAAGCTGATGCGAAAAAATTAAAAGCTGAACAAGGCAATTTAGAAGCATCATTGAAAAAACAAGTTGCACAATTAGAAAAAGATGCACCTCGTTTACGTGCAAAAGAAATCCAAGCTCGCCAAGATAAAATTATGGCAAGCCAAAAAGGTTTCCAAAATAAAGTAGAAACGTTACAAAAACGTGAAGCTGCTTTTGCGAAAAAAGCAGAAGCTTTCCAACAAAAAGCTGAAGCTTTCCAAAAGAAAATCGAAGATGCTAATAAAAACTCAGGTGGTCTAAACCCACAAGAAGCGCAAAAACAAGCCGTTGATGAAATTAATGTGACCATCAAAGAAGTAGCAAAAGCGAAAGGTTACACCCTAGTACTTCAACCACAAGTTGCACTTTATGCTGAAGATGAAAGCAAAGACATCACTGAAGCAGTATTAGATGCTATTAAGGCAAAACATCCAGAAATTAAACTGCCTGAGCCTAAAGCTGAAGAACAACCTGCTGCAGAAGCGCCAAAAGCAGCTGAAGAAGCAAAACCTCAAGCGACAGAAGAAGCGAAAAAATAATGGCAACATTCCGTTTAATTGAATTAGCGGAGCATATCGGCGGTACTTTAAAAGGTAACGCCGATTTGGCTATTGATAGCATTGCAGCTTTAAACAAAGCGCAGTCTTCGCAAATCACTTTTATTTCTAATGCAAAATATCGTGAAAATTTGACCGCTTGCCAAGCTGGCGCCATTATTGTCAGCCCTGCAGATGCTGAATTTTGTGCGCCAGAGCAAAACTTGATTATCGTAGATAATCCTTATGTGGCTTATGCAAAACTGGCTCAATATATGGATAGCACGCCAAAAGCTGCTTCACAAATCCACCCTTCTGCAGTTATTTCAAGCGATGCAAAATTAGGTCACAATGTTTCTGTTGGTGCGAATACAGTGATTGAAAGCGGTGTTGTGCTAGGAGATGATGTTGTCATTGGTGCTGGCTGCTTTGTTGGTAAAGGAAGCCGTATTGGTGCAAGAACACAATTATGGGCAAATGTTTCGATTTATCATGGTGTGCAATTAGGTGAAGACTGTTTAATTCAATCTTCAGCCGTCATCGGTAGCGATGGCTTCGGTTATGCCAATGAAAAAGGCCAATGGATCAAAATTCCACAAACAGGTGGAGTAATCATTGGCAACCGTGTTGAAATTGGTGCATGCACTTGTATCGACCGTGGCGCGCTTGATCCTACTGTCATTGAAGATAATGTGATTATTGATAACCTTTGCCAAATCGCCCATAACGTGCATATTGGTTACGGCACCGCGGTTGCTGGTGGCGTGATTATGGCTGGTAGCCTTAAAGTGGGCAAATTCTGTCAAATTGGTGGGGCAAGCGTTATCAACGGCCATATGGAAATTTGCGATGGCGCCATTATTACGGGAATGTGTATGGTGATGAAGCCAATTACCGAAAAAGGAATTTATTCTTCTGGTATTCCAGCACAAACCAATAAAGAATGGCGTAAAACGGCTGCGCTTACCTTGAATATTGATGAAATGAACAAACGCTTAAAGGCTCTCGAAAAGCGTTTAAGTGAATAAACAAATTGTGAGGTCTAAATCTACATGACTATTGAAGTACAAGAAAACCGTCAACCAAAAATCATTGAAGTTACAGAAATTATGGAGATGCTTCCGCATCGTTATCCATTTTTATTAGTTGATCGCGTGACTGATTACGAAGAAGGCAAATGGCTTAGAGCAGTGAAAAATGTGACTGTAAACGAGCCTTGCTTTACCGGTCACTTCCCTGCAAAACCAATTTTCCCAGGTGTGTTAATTTTAGAAGCAATGGCACAAGCAACCGGTATTCTTGCTGTTGCTAGCTACGGAAAAATGAAAGAAGGCGAATTATACTACTTCGCTGCGATTGACAATGCGCGTTTTAAACGCCCTGTTGTGCCTGGCGATCAACTTGTACTTGAAGTTGAATTTTTAACAGAAAAAAGAGGCATTACCAAATTTACTGGTAAAGCTTATGTAGATGGCAAATTAGCTTGTGAAGCTGATTTAATGTGTGCAAGAAAATAACCCAATAAGGGGGAAATTATGCGTTTAATTGATTCAACTGCCATCATTCACCCTACTGCAATGGTTGCAGATGGGGCTGAAATCGGCGCGAAAGTAGAGATCGGGGCATTTTGTGTTATTGGTAAAGATGTCAAGATCGGCGCTAGAACAAAAATCCATAGCCACGTTGTCATCGATGGTATTACTGAAATTGGTGAAGATAACCATATCTTCCAATTCGCAAGCATTGGTGAAATCAACCAAGATTTAAAATACCAAGGCGAACCAACTAAAACAATTATTGGAAACCGTAACCGTATTCGGGAAAGCGTGACCATTCACCGTGGTACCGTTCAAGGTGGTGGAATTACCCGTGTTGGCGATGATAACCTCTTTATGATTAACAGCCACATTGCTCACGACTGTAGCATCGGTAATCGTTGTATTATTGCAAATAACGGAACACTTGCAGGCCATGTTACCCTTGATGATTTTGTCATTGTCGGCGGAATGTCAGCTATTCACCAATTTGCAGTTATTGGCGCACATGTGATGCTTGGTGGTGGTTCAATGGTTAGCCAAGATGTCCCTCCTTACGTGATGGCACAAGGCAACCATGCTCGCCCTTTTGGCATTAACTTTGAAGGACTAAAACGCCGTGGTTTTGATAAACCAGCAATGCATGCAATCCGTGCAGTTTATAAGCTTTTATATAGCAGTAACAAAACGGTTGAAGAAGCCTTACCAGAAATCGAACAAATTGCTGAAAAAGAACCTGCAGCAAAAGCTTTTGTGGATTTCTTCAAACGCTCAACTCGCGGTATTATCCGATAAAGAAATGGGGTTAACATCTGTTAGCCCCATTTCTTCTACTCTGCTAATAACTCCGCAAAATAACCTGCATTCTCAAGGCTTTGATAATCGCCTTTTTGTACCATCTGCCCTTGCTTCATGACCCAAATTTCATCACATTGTTTTAAATCTTCAATGCAGTGAGTAATCATTAGCGTAGTTTTCTGTTCGCTTAAATTTGCCAGTGCGCTTAAAACCTGCTGTTCAGATTGCATATCCAAGCTAGCGGTTGGTTCATCAAGCAACAATAAATCTGCTTGACGTAATAATGCTCTCGCAATAGCAATTCGCTGAGCCTGCCCGCCAGAAATCCCACTATTTTCTTCTTGAATTACTTTATCTAAACCCAACCGATAAACAAATTCATCTGCTTTAGAAAGTTTCAACGCTTCTTCAAATTGTTCAGGAGTTACATTCTGATTACCTAGCAACACATTCTCTTCAAGTGTGCCTTGAATCAATTGTGGATTCTGTCCAACCCAAGCCAGACGCATACGATATTGCGCTAAATTCAGTTCAGACAACTCCACATCATTCACTTTAACCGATCCCTGATAAGGTAAAAAACCTAACAGCATATTCAGTAACGAACTTTTCCCCGCACCACTTTGCCCAACTAAAGCAATATGTTGATTTGCTTTCAGCTCAAAATCTAATGGTGCCGTTAAAGGTTTGCCTTGCGGAGAAAGCACCACACAACCGTGAGCTTGGATCTCAAGCGGTTGATTTGGTAAATCTTTTTGCAAATCTGACCGCTTGTTCATTGGCGATTGGGCGGATAAAAATGCCTCAATACTATCTGCTGCCCCAATCGCAGCTGCTTTATCGTGATAATAAACGCCAAGTTCTCTTAGTGGTTGATAAAATTCTGGCGCTAACATTAAACAGAAAAAGCCCGTGAAAAGACTCACACCTAATCCATAATCCCCAAAATCTAGCTCACCTAAATAGACAAAACCGAAATAGACCGCCGAAGCCGCAATGGAGATAGCGGTGAAAAATTCTAAAACGGCTGAAGAAAGGAAAGCCATTTTTAGCACATCCATCGTACTTAATCGGAAGGCTTCTGTGCTTTCGTGAATTTCTTTAACTTGTTGTTCGGCCTGACCAAATAATCGAATCGTTTCTAGCCCTTTTAAGCGATCTAAAAACTGCCCGCTAATTTTAGAAAGAATACCAATGTTACGTTGATTCGCTTCCACTGCTTTTATCCCCGCTAACGCCATAAACACCGGTAACAAAGGTAAGGTAGCAAATAAAATTAAACCAGCCGCCCAGTTCAGCGGAAAAACAAAGCCTAAAATCACCAGTGGCACGACTAACGAAAGATACTGCTGAGGCAAATAGCGCGCATAGAAATTATGCAAATTATTCACCTGTTCTAGCATAAGTGCCGCCCAACTTCCTGCTGGTTTTTGGCGCATATCAACTGGGCCAATATCAGTAAGCTTTTCAATAATCTGGCGACGTAATGCATGCCGTAAGGTTTTTCCGGCATGGAAACCGACACGTTCACGCGCCCAAATGAGTAAAGCTCGACCAGCAAAACAGCCTATCAAGCAACCTAGCTCTGTCATTAACGTGTTAGAAGCAATATTTTCTAACATCACTTTTTGCAAAATAGTCGCTAAAAGCCACATTTGTCCAATCATTAGCAGGGCGCTAAGTGAGCCAAAGAGAACATTAAGATGAATAAACTTTTTAATCATACGGCTTTGTAGCTTGAGCCATTTTTGTAATTGCTTTTGTCGTTGTTTTTCCATAATTATTAAAATAGAAAGCACAAGCTCATTAGAACTTGTGCTAAAAACTAATCAAATTCGAAACGGTACATTAAATCTACCGCTTGGTTAACGCTAGAAACCCACTGTAAATAAAGCTTCGGCGTAAGCGTATAACGTAATGTTAATTCCGTCAATGGTGCAAAGATACCCACGCCATATTTCACTCGGAATTTCGGTGTTAAGCTAGCGCTTACTTCAACTTTGGTATTATCGCCAATCCCTGCTGTACTTACACTTAAATCATTTAAGCCAAATGTACTGCCGACTTTACCCACCGTTTTCGCACTTTTTGAAAGGCTCATGCTCAATAATGCAGCAGCCATTGAGTTACTTGAGCCGGCTTCACCACTATTTTCTAATGAGCGACCTGTCAGTAAATACGAAAGCGCCTGATCTTGCGAAGTTTGCGGGTCAGAGAACACTTTTACATTCAAGTTATCTGCAATACCTGTGACTTTAACCCCTGCTGTTACACTTGGATCTTCCATCGCTTCTGGGTTACGAATCGCTTCAAAGTTCAACGTTGGCTGTGATGGTAAGCCTGCAAATTGAATGACACCTTTACGAATCAATAAATCCTGCCCAAAAGAAGCAAAACGGCCTTTCAATAAATTCACTTGGCCATATAAGCCCAGCCCTTGTTTACCTTGACGAACCGCAATTGTCCCATTGAGATGGGTTTTCAATCCATAAGCATTTAAGCTAACATCATCTCCGATGTTAATTTTTAAATCCGATTTAATTGCCATGCCACTTGAAGTTTGCTCCGGTAACTGACGTTGAGAGAATGGCACTTTTGTTTTTGCCGAGCCATCCATAATCACTTCATCACTGCTTACTCCTACAGCACTTTCTGGCAATTCTTCCACTTCGATTCTTGCCCAAGGAATATCAATGACTCCACCTAAAATAAGCTCTTTTGGTGTTGCAGTCACACTAATATCTGGAGAAAACTCTACCTTAGCAATATTTGGCACATTCACTCTAAAACGGTTTGCCTTAGCATGAACTTCAGTACGCCAAGCAGAAAGATCTTGCCAGTTGGCATTACCGGTTAAAAAGAGTTCACTCTCTGTCGTTTGTACGCGTCCATTCAGCGTTGAACTTGTGCCATTGAAATTCAGATCTAAATTTCCGCCTGTTACATCAAACGGCATGGTTGCTGATTTAACTCGTAACTCACTTAAACCTAATCGCCCATGTAATAACGGTGCAGTAGCCGACCCGCCTAGAGTTAAGCGCGCATTGATAAGCCCATCAACTCGCTCGCCCCCTGTAAGCAATGGTTTAATCAATTTTAGCGAAATCTGATCAATATTAACCGTTCCCGATAATCCGCGGGTTTTGCTTAAATCTTTCATGACCAGATCAGTCGCAATTCGACCATTATTTTCTAATTTGAGATCTGTTTTTAAATTCAGATTGTTATCAGCCAATTTCACTGTCGCTTTCAGTGGGGAAATCGTTAATGGGAAAGCACTACCACCCTCCATTTTCTGAACAAATTTCAAACTCTCGCTGTTTAAAGTGACATCCACGACTGGCGCTTTATTTTTAAACCATGCGGCTTCACCTTTAGCATTCACGAGACCAGTAATCTGACTCGATTTATCTAAAAATTGTTGCACAAAAGCTAAATCAAAACGGCGTAGTTCAAATGGCACTTTGCCTTCTTCTCCTGCAGTAAATGCCGTTGGGAAGCAAAGATTTAACTGATTGTGTTGCCAGCAATGTGCTGAAATATTCGCACTAACCAACTTATTTTGATACGTAATCGCAACCGGTTTATCCGCGTGGAAATTACCATAATCCGTTGTTTGAATTTGTGCCTGAGTTAACTGCCCACTCCACGTTTCTTGCAAGCGGTCAAATTTTCCAGAAATTTGCAAATTCGCCCCAACAGGATTCCCTTTAGAGGTCAGTTGTAGCTGATGATTTCCTTCACTTCCTTTAACAGCAAGTTGTGCCTGATCTAATTTGATATCGTTATAGCTAAATTGACGAAGATCTAAATTGACATCCCCTTGAATGTTTTTTTCTGTTTTAACTTGCCCTTTAGCCGTTAAACTCTGCAATTTCATCGCATCAAAACTTACATTTTTAGCAACTAAATCTAAATCGACATTCGGTTCTGCAATTTTGCCTGAAAGTTTTACATTACCGTTCATTTCAGCTTTTAGATTCGGCACTAACCCCTGTAAATTAGGGGCTTTAATTTGTGCATTAAAGTCAGATTTATCCCCTAAGTGACCGCTCATTGCAATATGATTCTCACCATACTGTAAATCTAACCCAGGCACATTAAACAAGTTATTCGTTTGCGAACTTAACTGCCCCTTTAACTGTAAATGGCGCTGATTCAGTAATCCATTCAGATCAACTTTCTTAACATCAACCTGCCACTCTTCACCATTTTTACCTCGTCCAGCATAACCACTTGATTCTAGCTGACCATTTAATACCGCAGCCCAATCAGGCACTAGAGATTTACTGTTTACACCGTTAAGATTTAGCTGACTTTGCCAACTTACGCCGTCAGCCCAATCCACTAAACCTGTCAGCTGAGTTTTCCCTTCTAGCGCATTGAGATTCAAATCTTCAATATTAAATTGTGTTAGCGTGCCCTTACCTTTTAAGTTCAAAACCGCTGGAGGTAAATTCATCCCACTACTTTTTACCGCTGTAGAGAGCTGATAATCCAATAAATCGCCAGAGAGCGATACATTCAGATTTTGTAACTTAAGCGGTTCTTGTCCTTTTTCTGACATGAACGGATATTGCATGCCTTCACTTTTTAAAGTAAGGTGCAATGGTGTACGAGGTTCAGCTAACTTCACACCGCCATCAAGCGTTAAAGCCGCCGCCCCTTGCGTACTGAGGTTTAATTTCGTTTCATCAAACAAAGCGCCACTTAATGCCAAATCAGCTTTGCTGGCTGGAATGCCAAACGCCTTTAATGTTGGGACATCAGCATGAAGATGCATATCTAATGGATATTGATCCGCTAATGTTAATTTTCCCTGCCCTTCAATTTTTCCCTGATCGCTATCAACACTAAGCTGCTGTAAAGTCACATTTTGATCGTTGGCACTAGCTTGTAACTTCAAGCTATGTAACACAAAAAGGGATTCTGCTTTTTCCGCTTTTGTTTGTTGCTCAATACGAACTTGGTTAACCTCAAGTTGAGGAATTTCAAAATCTAATGGCAAACGAATTTGACTAGCTTTCGTCAATAACGGTTTAGAGAGCTGTGCTTTTAACTCTTCCCAATCCGTTTTCGTTTGAGAAGCGGTCGAATTTTCTGCCTCTTTTGCAATTTTTTCTTCTTTTTGAACCACTTGTGTTTCATTCACTTGTGGAAGCGAAAGAACAAAATCGTTTAAGGCGGTAGGATGCAAACTGAGTTTACGTCCTTCGCCACTAATACCAGAATGAAAATGTCCTAATTGCATATTCATGCCATCAACCTCAACTTGAATGTTATCAAGCGAAAGCTGGTTTAATGCAATCGGTAATAGAAGCTTTAATTCAGTAAAGGGTTCACTATTATCAGGTTCTTCTTGAGCAGGTGGACGTTTACTGGTATCAACAGCAATATGTGCATCTTTCAACGCTACCGTTTCTAAACAAACCTTACCTGACAATAAGCAACCAAAATCAATATGTAAATTAGCCTGCCCTAATTTTGCATTGACGCCATCCATTTCATATTGCGCATCAGATAAAGTTAGCCCAGATTGAATACTGCCCTCAACAACACCAATACTCAAAGCATCAAGTGATTTATCAGCCCATTCAATAGCTGTACGCTGACCAAAGCCCGTCATTAAAAAAACGATAGGGGTAAGCACAACTAATAACAAAGCGCTACCAATACGGCAACACCAACGTTTTTTCCGACCTTTTTTCACACCAGATGCTGCCGTTTTCGATTCTTCAGTTACAGCAGGTGCGTTTTCATGATTCTGTTCTTTCTCTTGATTCATATCTTAAAGCTCCGAACCTAAGCCGATATAAAAATTCAAACCAGATTCGTTATTAGGTGATTTTACCGGACTCGCAAGATCAAATTTTACTGCCCCAATTGGCGAAGCCCAACGTACGCCAACACCTGCACCAGAATGTAAATTTGAACGTTTAAAATTATTTGCCGCTAAACCAGTATCATAGAAAATTGCAGCCCACCAATTTGGTATCACTTGGTATTGATATTCAAGTGTTCCAGTTGCTAAGTGAGTACCACCAATTTTTTTACCGTTTCTAGGATCTTTTGGTGTAATATCTTTATAACCAAAACCACGTACGCTCATATCACCGCCGGCAAAATAACGTAATGCAGGTGGAATGCGATGGAAATCGTTTGAATGAATATAGCCAACTTCACCCCTTAAATAAAAGCGATGATTTTTAGCATAGGTTCTTACCCATGCCGTTGAAGCTTTGTAGCTATAAAAATTCACATCTGAGGCTAACGCTTTTGTTCCCCAGTTAACGGTGAGTTTTTGGCTATCTCCCCATAATGGAAAACGGTTGCCATCGCTGCGAGTACGATTTAATGAAGCGGTCGGATAAATGAGCAACGTTTTAAATGAATCATTACCTTGCGTAAAGCTATCATAACGAGCTTTCACACCTAGTGAGAAAGACCAACCAGTTTCTCGCGTCCAAAAACGTTGAAACCCTAAATTAGCTGCCGTTGTTTTAGTATCGTTATCATCTTCGCGCTCAATCCCACCAGAGATTTGATAGTAGTAATGTAACGGATCAGAACGCAATGGAATGTTATAACCTAACTCAAAACGTTGCTCTGGCTGAGATATATAGGTTTTGCTTTCTAAACTATGCCCACGGCTGTTAATCCATGGCTTTTTCCAGTTAAATTGTAAACGTGGGCCAACATCAGTTTCAAAACCCAACCCAATTTCCATACTATTTTTCTTTTTCGGATAAAATAGTACGTTTAAATCTACAGTTTTATTTTCTTCATGAATGGTCGGTTCTACTAATACAGAAGAGAACCAGTTACTTGATGAATAGTCGCTGGCCATTGTAGAAAGATCATTGGTATCGTATGGATCACCGCTTTTTACTTTTAAAATATTACGTAAGTAATCCTCTCGAATCTGATTATCTGTAAAACGGATTTCTCCATAATGATAACGATCGCCACTATCATAGCCTAAGCGCCAGTCTGCTTGATGATCTTGTGGATAAACCTCTAGGCGATGGTAAATCCAATGGCCATCAAAATAACCTTTTCTAAAAGCGAGATTTTCTATATTACTTTTAAAGCTATCATAAGCTTCATGACTTAACGCCGCACCTTTTTTCGGTGCATTTTGTTCTAGCTTAACAAACTCTGAATCTTCTTTAGCTTGGCCTTGGATTTGAATATCTACTTCATCAAGTTTGACTTTTTCATCATCTAAAATCACATTCAATTTTAATAATGATTTTTTGCCCGCGCGCGGCACTAGCTCAAAATGATATTGTGTATTGTAATATCCCAAGGCACGCAAGCCTTTATCTACTGCTGTTTGCACCAAATACTGATGACGCTCTGAGCCATCAGCATATTCATTCGCAATTTGACCAAGATAAACCTTAACGTTATTCCAAGCAGCTTTATCTTTATTCTTAATACCTTCAACGCTTACATCAACTTGCGCTTCTATTTTCTCTTCATCACTTTGTTGATTATTTTGCTCCTGACTCTCTTCAGTTTCTGACGTAGACGCCTCTTCCGTTTCACTTGATTCATCAGATTCTTCTTCCAATTCAGCGGAAGCGACCGAATCCTCTTCAGATACTGGGGCTTCCTCGGCATAACTAAGTTGATTCCAAGCCATCAAACAACAAAGAGTTAAAAAACGAAGTTTCATATTCACGTTCTGTTCCTTATAAGGATTATTCTTTTGGAATGCCGCGTAATAAAGGCGTAACATTATTAAATGGCGCAATCGAGGTTGGTGCTGGCGCACCCTCAAAAATGACAATAAAAGGTTTAACCGGTTCAATTTTTTCATGGCGCCAGAGATGCCCTATGCTGACCAGTTGAATATCTGAAGGCAGTTCAGCAATGCCTTTTTGCAATACGGCAACACTATTTTTGCGCGGATGCCCAATCATAATGGCCACACCGTGTTGACGAGCATATTGTATTGCTCGCTGAAATTGCTGCGTAACGTCAGCTAATTCGTTACTATCATCTAAAAAAATGTGTCGTTCTAACGCTGAAATGCCTTGTTTCTGTGCGGTTTGATAAGCCACACTTTTACCAGTTTTGCTATCTAAAAAGAAAAGTTGCTCTGCTTTCAATGCTTGCATAAAGCGTATCATCGTTGCTAAGTCTGCCGTAGCGCCACTACCCATATGATTATTTAATCCAATCGCATAAGGCACTTGTTGTCTTGCTTGCTTAAGTAACTGCTCTGCTTCTGCATAGCTTGCCCCAACTTTTAATGCACCAGCCTCAATTGGAATATTCGGATTTTGCGGCTGCATCGGTAAATGAATCAAAATATCACGCTGTTGGCTATGCGCTTCTTTTGCGCGCGAGAGTGCGTAAGGTGCGCTAGGAATAATTGCGACACTAACTGCTTTTGGTAAAGCCAAAATTGCGACATCTTCTTTTGGATGATAACCGATATCGTCAATGACAATCGCCAATTTCCCTACAGATTGCGCGAAGCTCGCTGTAGAAAAGCCAATAAACATCAGCAAAACTATCGCGAAAAACGACCGCTTGTCAGCCTTAAATATCGCCATTATTTCACCAATTTCATCGGGTTAACTGGACTGCCTTTGCGGGTAATCCCAAAATAAAGCCCTGAACGAGTTTGGCCGCCTGAATTGCCTACCGTTGCAATAGTTTGGCCTGCAGCAACACGGCTTCCTTTACGCACGCTTAAATTCTGATTATAACCATAAAGTGAAATATCACCATTTCCATGGTCAATCGCAACCATATTCCCATAACCTTGCAACCAGTCAGACATAATAACTCGCCCGCTTGCAATCGCTTTTACAGGCGTACCCGCATTGGCTGAAATCACCACACCTGTCCAACCATTGCCAAACGATTGTACGACTTTGCCTGAAACCGGCATGCTATATCCACCTTTTAAGCCAGAACCCGCACGAACTTGCTGTTTTTCTTGCTCAGTCGCTTTACGGTTTTCTTCTTTATTTTTCTTCGCCTCTAGTGCCGCTAAATCTTGTTTTTCTTGACGCTCAGCTTCTCTTGCTGCATTAGCCACTTGTTGTTTTAAAGACTCGGCATTTGCTTTTAAGCTATCTAAACGGTTTTCGTCTTGCTCAAGGACTTTATCAATCGATTTTAAAGTAAGCTCACGTTCGTTTTGTACTTTCTTTAAATCTTTTTCTTGTTTTTTCTGCTCTGTTAACTGAGTTTGTTGACCTTTTTGCTGGCCTTGTAACTCATCTCGACGTGCTTTCAATTCTGCTTGTGTGCGACGAAGTTCATAAATGGCATCAATACGCACTTGGTTGATATGCTCATAATAGGCAGCCATTCGATCCGCATCTTTTGCCGGCTCAGACATCAATCGTTCTAAAACAGAAGGATGAATACCAGAACGATAAGCAGAGTCTAGCTGCTCTTTTAATTTCTCTTTTTGTTTTTTTTCTTGCTGTTCGAGGCGTTTAATTTCTTGTTCTGTACGCTTAATGGCTGCACGAATATCTGCTAGTGAGGTTTCTGTATCTTTTAATTTATTGATCACCTTACCCATTTCAATTTCTTGGGTTTTAAGCGTAGATTGCAATACATTGCGCTTTTGACGGTTTTCGTTAATTTTAGATTGCTGCTGTTTAATCCGTTGTTGAATTTGAGAAAGATCTTCAGCTTGTACATTAAGCATAAAGCCACTCAACATAATCCCTAAAAGAAGACGAAAAAAAGAAGTACAGCGCATAATTGAAGCCTATTCCAAAAACAAAATAATAATCAGATTATTTTATTCAATTTCTACTAGAAAATCAGCTTTTAGCCTGCCTAGACGGAAGATTATCCATGAGATTTACAAAAAAGCGGTGAAATTTGCAAAAAAGTTTACAAATTTCACCGCTTGATCGATTTTTTATTCTAAATGTTAAGCATCTTGCAAATCATCAATAGGCTCAAGAGCCTCTAACGATTCAGGTGGGTTATCACACAACCAATTTGCTAAACGCGCATAATCAGCAATACTGAGATTTTCTGCGCGTGCTGTTAATGAAACGCCTAATCCCTCTAACTGCTCTGCACTAAATAAGGTTGAAAGCGCATTGCGTAAAGTTTTACGGCGTTGGTTAAAGGCCTGTGTGGTCACACGATTTAACCAATAAATATCTTTTACTGGATGTGGTAACTCCTTATAAGGCATCAATCTCACTACCGCAGAATCTACTTTCGGCGCAGGTTTAAACGCCGTTGGTGGAACCTCTAAAACTGGCATCACTTGGCAATAATATTGCGCCATAATGGTTAAACGGCCATAAGCTTTACTATTCGGCGCTGCGCATAAACGTTTTACTACCTCTTTTTGCAACATAAAGTGCATATCGGTAATTAAATCGTGAAATTTAAACAGATGAAACATCAATGGCGTTGAAATATTATAAGGTAGGTTACCAAATACACGTACACCTTCATTTTCACCTAAATTTAAACTCTCAAAATACTCACGGAAATTAAAACGTAAAGCATCTTGCTCAATAATGGTTAATTTCTGATTGATAAATGGATGATGACGTAAACGTTCTGCTAAATCTCGGTCTAGCTCCACCACCGTAAGTTTATCAACAAGTTCTGCCACTGGCTCAGTTAATGCCCCTAAACCCGGGCCGATTTCTAATAAAAATTGTCCTTTTTGTGGGTTGATAGCTGAAACAATGTTATGAATCACGTTCATATCATGTAAGAAGTTTTGCCCAAAACGTTTACGGGCGGTATGACCTAAATGCTTTTTAGAATTAGAATGGCTCATTATGTGTTTCTTAATTTAAAATGATAAAAGGCACAAACGAATTTGTGCCAAAATATATGATTATTTTCCGTTAACATACTGGATTTCAGCCGTTTTACGTAAGGCTTTTACCCAGTCTTTAGAAGCTTCTTGCGCTTGCTGATTTACTAATTGCTCATAAGCTTTTTGCGCATAAGCATCTTCGGTACGGTCACCTTCACGCAAATCCGTTACTTTTAATACGTGCCAACCAAATTGTGATTTAAATGGTGCACTGATTTGTGACTTACTTGTTTTTGCAGCAACCTGCGCAAAATTTGGATCGTAAATATCTAAGAAGTTGAAACCTAAATCACCGCCATCTGCCGCTGAAGCATAGTCAACCGAATTTGCTTTCGCTGCATCTTCAAAACTTATTTTTCCAGCATTGATGTCTGCAACTAATTGGGTCAATTTTGCCTTAGCCTGAACATCATCTAAAATTGGGGTTGTTTTAATCAAGATATGGCTAATACGATACTCTTGACCTGTGGTTTTTTGTACTTTACCCGCTGCTTTATCTTTTTCTAGCATATCGCGTGCTTGCGCTTGAACTTGTTCAGGTGCAACTTGAATAGATTGACCAATCGCATCATGACGTACCGCTTCCATCATCATTTGCTGTGCAATTTGATTTTTGAATTGGCTTAAACTAATGCGTTGATAATCTAATGCGTCTAATAATTGACCATAAGTTAACCCGTTACGCGCAGCAACTTCTTCAACGGCTTGGTCAACTCGTTTCCAGTCAACTTTTACACCAGATTTTTTAATCGCTTCTTGTACTAGAGTATCATCAATGATGGTTTCTAATGCTGCTTTACGGTTTTCTTCTGTATTGGCTTTCTTACCTAATGCTTTAAGCACTTGGCTTTCCATAATCATATTACCATTTACAACCGCCATCACGCTTTCTGCCGATGCTGATTGTACTGTTCCTAAAGTCGCAATCATCGCAATCATCAATGATTTGATTGAAGTTAATTTCATGCTAGTTTCCTTTTGTAATGACCTAAAATATTTGCTTGTTTAGAAGCATTGTAGAATAAAAGGTTCAATTTTCTATAAAGATTGAATTTTCTTAATCACATTGGTAGTTGAACAACCGTTTTCAAAGTTTAATACTTTAACCTCTCCACCATTTGCCCACACTTCTTCGCTACCTGCAATCTCTTCCGGTTTATAATCGCCACCTTTTACCAATAAATCTGGCAAGATTTCACCAATTAAGCGTTGCGGAGTATCTTCTGCAAATGGAACGACCCAATCAACAGAAGCTAAACCAGCTAATACTGCCATTCTTGCGTTCAAGTCATTAATTGGACGAGATTCGCCTTTTAAGCGTTTAACGGATTCATCTGTATTTACCGCTACAATTAAGCGATCACCTAATTTACGCGCATTTTCAAGATATGAAACATGACCTGGATGTAAAATATCAAAGCAGCCATTTGTCATGACAATTTTCTCACCGCGCGCTTTTGCTTCAACAATAATCGCTTTTAACGTAGTTTCATCCATCACACCAAAACCCGTTTCTTCACGATGATGAATAGTATTTTCTAGCTCGGTTGGGGTAATTGTTGAAGTACCTAATTTACCTACCACCACGCCTGCAGCGGCATTCGCTAAATAGCACGCTTCTTCATAAGGTCTGCCATCTGCAATTGCTGTGGCTAATACGCTGATTACTGTATCACCTGCACCGGTCACATCATAAACTTCTTTAGCTTGTGTAGGTAGATGAAATGGCGTTTGATTTGGACGAATAAGTGTCATCCCTTTTTCAGAACGCGTTACCAATAAAGCTGACAAGTCAAAATCGGCAATCATTTTTAAGCCTTTTTCAACAATCTCATCTTCACTTTGGCAATGCCCTACCACCGCTTCAAATTCAGACATATTTGGGGTTAAAAGTGTTGCCCCACGATAACGTTCAAAATCGGTACCTTTTGGATCGATCAACACTGGCACATTCGCCTGGCGTGCAATTTGAATCATTTGTTGTACGCTTTCTAATGTACCTTTACCATAATCTGACAAAATCAACGCACCGTAAGCGGTAATTTCTTGCGAAAGTTTTGCAAGTAAATCTGTGCTATCAACATTATGAAAACCTTCTTCAAAATCCAAACGCAAAAGCTGTTGGTGGCGAGATAGAATACGTAATTTGGTAATCGTTGGATGGGTACTTACCGCTACACAATGGTTTTGGATATGATGGTTGTTTAACAATGTATCCAATGCCCGTCCCGCATCATCTTGGCCAATAATTCCATGTAAAGCTACTGGCACATTAAGCGCAGCAATATTCATTGCCACGTTTGCCGCACCACCTGCACGTTCTTCAATTTCTTGTACTTTTACCACTGGCACTGGCGCTTCTGGCGAAATACGATTCGTACCACCAAACCAGTAGCGATCTAACATCACATCGCCTAACACCAACACTTTTGCATGATTAAATTTTGGAGAGTATTGCATCATCATAATGTTCTCTTTATGCATTTATGAGATGGGCTAACAGCCCATCTTTCTACTATCTTTTTGACTTCTTAATAAATTTCATCAAACGTTTACGCTTACGTAACTGACTTGGTGTTAATTTATTACGTTTGCCCGCAAATGGGTTATTCCCTTCTTGGAACTGAATACGAATTGGGCTACCAATAATTTTCAAACTCTTACGGAAATAGTTCGATAAATAACGTTTGTAAGAGTCGGCTAATCTATCTACCTGATTACCGTGAATCACAATAATTGGTGGATTATAACCGCCTGGGTGTGCATATTTTAATTTCACACGGCGACCATTAACCAATGGTGGTTGATGCTCATCTGAAGCCATTCTTAAAATACGCGTTAACATTGAGGTTGAGGTTTTCTGAGTTGCACAAGCATAAGCTTCTTGTACAGACTCAAATAAATTCCCTACGCCAGAACCATGTAAAGCAGAGATAAAATGCACGCGTGCAAAATCAATAAAATCTAAACGGCGATCTAATTCAGACTTCACTTGATCTTTAATATCTTGCGATAACCCATCCCACTTATTCACTACAATCACTAATGAGCGACCTGCATTTAAAATAAAGCCAAGTAGTGATAAATCTTGATCAGAAATACCTTCACGCGCATCAATTGTTAACAACACCACATTCGCATCTTGAATAGCTTGAAGCGTTTTAATCACTGAGAATTTTTCAACCGCTAAGTTTACTTTCCCTCTTTTACGTACACCCGCGGTATCAATAATCGTATATTGCTGACCATCGCGCTCCATTGGGATATAAATCGAATCTCGTGTGGTGCCGGGCATATCATAAACCACCACGCGCTCTTCACCTAAAATACGGTTAGTTAGCGTAGATTTACCTACATTTGGACGTCCAACGATGGCAATTTTGATGTTTTTATCCAACACACTTTCTTGCTCTTCGGCAAGCGCTTCATCTAATAATGCAGCATCTTCTTCGTTTTCGAAGTCAAAATCGTTATCCCATTCGTCTAAAGAAGCGGTCGGATTTTCTTCTTCATTTGCAAAATCCTCTTCATTTTCGACCGCTTGATCGGCATTTAATTTCTCGCCTAATGGCGCTAACACTTGCTCAATTAACTGAGTCACACCACGGCCTTGCGCTGCTGCGATTTGTTCTACTTCGCCTAAACCTAATTGATAAAACTCCGCACAGTGTGAGTCCGCATCAATTCCATCAGTTTTATTTGCGACTACAACTGTCGTTTTATCACGTTGACGTAAATATTGCGCAATGCCAATATCAGCTGGCAATAAGCCGGCACGAGCATCTACTAAGAAAAGTACCACATCCGCTTCTTCAATCGCTAGTAGCGATTGTTCTGCCATTTTTTCTTCTACACCTTCTTCTGTACCATCAATACCGCCAGTATCAATCACAATAAAATCAAAGCCGGCAATATTGGCATGTCCGTATTTACGATCTCGGGTAAGCCCTGGAAAATCCGCTACCAACGCATCACGTGTGCGGGTTAAACGGTTAAATAATGTGGATTTTCCCACATTAGGTCTGCCCACTAGAGCAATTACTGGAGTCATTTATCCTGTCCTTTCATTAAATCTGTTTGCTACTGCAAAATTGGCTTATTATATACTAAATCCCATTAAATGGCGTGCCTTATCCTTAAAGCCAGAAAATTTCTCTTGGTAATTTTGTTTGAAAGGAAAAATTTTTGCTCATTTACAAATACACGCTTTTGTCTCCGCATTGTTAAAAAAGACCACATTACTGACATAAGCTCCAAACACACCATAAAACTTACGCAAACATTTACACTTTCACTCACCATTCTTTGCACAAATTGACCCAAAGTGGTTGGACCTTAGTGTATTCTAGCGCCGTTTTTAAGACTAAGATTCTTCTAAAAAAACTTAGGATGGTTATCTGCATAATGAGTTATCTGCATAATGAATAAAAATCTTGCTACATAGTAAGGAAATGTGAATAAAATTTTCATCGGTCTTTTAAACAACAAAACCCACGATATTAAACATATCGTGGGTTTCTTTTTTTGATGAATCCACTGACTGATTGCGCTTTTCCTTCAAACTACAAGCGGTCAAATTTTTCGAAAAAATTGCAAATTTATGCGCAAAAAAAACAAAAGACAGGCAAGCCTGTCTTTTGTGTTCATCTTAATTAAAGTGCTTTTAACACATTTACCATTTCTACCGCGCCTAATGCACATTCTGCGCCTTTGTTACCCGCTTTGGTACCCGCACGTTCGATGGCTTGTTCAATGCTTTCTGTGGTTAATACACCAAACATCACTGGCACACCAGTTTGTAATGCCACTGCGCCAATGCCTTTTGCTGCTTCATTACAAACATAATCATAGTGCGTAGTTGAACCACGAATAACTGTCCCTAAACAGATCACTGCATCATACTTACCACTTTCTGCCATTTTTTTCGCCACTAGTGGAATTTCAAATGCACCAGGTACCCAAACAGTATCGATATCATCTTCTGATGCGCCATGACGCACTAATGCATCGACTGCACCACTTAATAACTTATCGTTAATAAAATCATTAAAACGAGCCGTTACGATACCGAACTTTAAGCCAGTTGCCACTAAATTGCCTGTAATTTTTGCCATTTTGAAAGTTTCCTTATTGAAATAAAATTTGTTTATTTGCCACTTTAATTAAGTAAGCTATTGTTTAGAAGTTAAACATATGTCCCATTTTTACCTGTTTTACTTTCAGGTAATCAATGTCATTTTTGTTTGGTTCTACGATAATTGGCTCTCTTGAAACAATGTTTAAACCTTGCTCTTTTAAGCCGTCAATTTTACTTGGATTATTCGTTAATAAACGAATTGAATTTACGCCAAGCTGTTGGAACATTTGTGCGCCAATATAATATTCGCGCTCATCTTCTTTAAATCCTAACGCTAAATTCGCTTCAACGGTATCCATGCCTTTATCTTGCAATTCATAGGCACGTAATTTATTGACGAGCCCAATCCCACGACCTTCTTGGCGTAAGTAAAGTAATACACCTCTACCTTCTTGTTCAATTTGTGCCATCGCTGCAGCAAATTGTTGACCGCAATCACAACGTTGTGAACCAAAAGCATCACCCGTTAAACACTCAGAATGAATACGCGCTAATACATTTTCGCCATTTGAAATATCACCTTTGACTAAAGCTATATGCTCTTTGCCTGAGATTACTTCAACAAAACTATGCGCTATAAATTCGCCATATTTGGTTGGCATTTTCACGACTGAAACTTGCTTTACAAGGCAATCATATTTACGACGATATTCTTGTAACTGCGCAATCGTAATAAACGGTATATTGTGTTCTGTCGCAAATTTTTGCAAATCTGGCATAGTCATCATGGTGCCATCTTCTGCCATAATTTCACAGCAAAGTCCTGCGTGTTTTAACCCTGCTAAACGAGCCAAATCAACAGTCGCTTCAGTATGCCCATTGCGCACTAATACGCCACCTTCTTTGGCGATCAGTGGGAACATATGACCCGGACGGCGGAAATCTGAAGGTTTAGCACCATCTTCGACCATTTTTAAGGCGGTAATGGAACGCTCAAATGCAGAAATTCCTGTCCCTGTACTAATATGGTCAATGGCAACCGTAAATGCAGTTTCATGATTATCCGTATTTTTAGCGACCATTGGCGGAAGCCCTAATTTATCCGCAATTTCTTGCGAAATTGGCGTACAAATCAAACCTTTGCCGTATGTTGCCATAAAGTTGATATTTTCCGGTGTCGCAAATTCTGCTGCACAGATAAAATCGCCTTCATTTTCACGATCTTCATCATCGGTCACTAAAATAATTTTACCTTGTGCCATTGCTTCCAAGGCTTCTTCTACAGTTGAAAATTGAAACATAATTTTTCTCTCTTTCTTTAAATATTATGTGATTCTACGCAATCAATCAGTTCATCAGTGGATAAAATCACCGCAAACTCTTCATTTAGCGTTGCAATATTGATTTTATGAATTTGCTCGGCATCAATTTCTTCACCATCAGGCATTTTTAACGGGAAGGAAGCGGTCGCATTTTCAATCAGTTTTACTAAAAAGCCGTAATTAGCTGCCATTCGGATCGTTGTAGAAACGCAATGCGGTAAAGTTAAACCCGCAACGACTAGCTCCGTAATGCCTTGGCTTTTCAAATAATCCAACAAATGAGTACCAATAAAGGCACTATTTACCTTTTTCTGAAAAACTACTTCATCATTTTGTGGTTCAAACCCCGTTTGAAAGGCTTGGGTTTCACCTTGATAAAACAGCGAATTTGGATTATCTGAAATGTGTTGAATATGAATAATCTTTTGTCTTTTTGCTCGAAAATGTTGCAACAATCGTAGCATTTTTTGTTCAGCATTCGGATTATTCCGCTTTCCCCATTTCGAATCTAAAAATGCATTTTGCACATCAATCAACATTAAGGCTTGCATTTTATTTTCCTAAAACCCTGCATTTTTCAGGAAATCTGCTGTAATTTTACTTTGCGGGCTCTCTGGCTCTTTTTTCATTAAAAACTGCTCAATATATTTGCCAACAATATCATTTTCTAAATTCACGATACTGCCGACTTTTTTACTACCTAAATTGGTTTGCGCAATCGTGTGAGGAATAATGGAAACGCGGAATGAATTTTCATCGCTATCCACCACCGTTAAGCTAATTCCATCAATGGTAATTGAACCTTTTTCAATAATATAACGCATCAATTTTGGGCTTGTTTGAATGCGATACCAAGTGGAATTATGCGCAGGAATAATCTCCACTACCTCGCCCGTGCCATCAATATGACCTGAAACAATATGTCCACCAAAACGTCCATTAGCTGCCATTGCCCGCTCAAGGTTTACTGGGCTATTAGGTTTTAATTCGCCCAATGATGTTCGCTTAAGCGTTTCTGACATCACATCAGCCGTAAATTGATTTTGCGTAAAACTCGTGACTGTTAAGCAAACGCCATTTACTGCAATGCTATCGCCTAAATGCACATCACCAAGCACTTTACTTGCGTTAATCGTGACTACTGCAAATTCGCCCTGTTTATTGATTTGGGCAATTTTTCCTACTTCTTCAATAATGCCTGTGAACATCATTTATTCTCCTATCAAGTCCCCCTCTTTAGAAAAGAGAGGTTAGGGGAGATTTGATTACGATGCTTATTTTTCTTATGAGCTTCGCTTTCATTTCTGCCAAATCTCCCGTCCTTTTTTGTTAAAGAGAGTGAATAACTTCATAATCAATCAAAACATCTTCTCCTACCATTTCGATTGAATTCATCTTTAACTTCACGGCCTGAGATAAATCGCTAATTCCCTCACCACCAATCGGCGTTTTTGCTATTCTTCCGCCCACTAATTTCGGCGCAATATAGCAATGCACTCGATTAACTACACCGCTTTCTAACGCACTGAAATTCAAGCTAGCACCGCCTTCTATCAGCAAGCTATCAATTTGTTTTTCACCGAGCTTTTGCAAAAGATCCAACAAATCTACCCGCCTGTTTTTTGCCTTACAGAGAAGCACTTCCACACCAAGCGGTTCAAATTTTGCAATTTTTTGCAAATTATCCGAAATGGTTGCAATAATCGTTGGATAATCTTTTGCTGTTTGTACTAGCTGACAATCTAATGGCGTACGTAAATGACTATCACACACAATTCGCACAGGTTGACGTGCATTTGGCATGCGGCTATTTAGCATTGGATTATCAGCCAGCACCGTTTCTACACCCACCATGATCGCACGGTATTGATGGCGCGTTTCTTGTACTTTAGCTCTGGCTAATTCACCAGTAATCCATTTTGATTCACCTGTACTTGTGGCAATTTTGCCATCAGCTGTCATCGCGTATTTCAACAAAACATAAGGACGTTTAGTTTGAATGTAGTGAAAGAAAATAGGATTTAACTGATCACACTCTTCTCGAAGAAAATCTTCAATCACCTCAACGCCCGCTGCACGTAACTGTTTTGCACCTTTGCCGGAAACAAGCGGATTAGGATCTTGAGAACCAATAAAAACCTTTTTAATGCCAAGCTCAATCAACAAATCTGAACAAGGTGGCGTGCGCCCGTGATGGCAACAAGGCTCAAGAGTCACGTATGCCGTTGCATCCGTTAAATCAGCTTGGCTGTTTAAAATCGCATTACGCTCTGCGTGCCAACCACCAATTTTTTCGTGATACCCTTGTGCAACAATCTCGCCATTTTTAACAATCACACAGCCTACTAATGGATTAGGATTTGTCCAGCCACGTCCTTTTTCAGCTAAGCTGATGGCGCGTCGCATATATTCAGCGTCAGTCATAGATTTTCTTATTCTCTTAAACGTGAAATATGTTGATTAGGCATAAGAAATACACCCTTTATTTTCAAGGCAGGATCGAGCGTGTATTGCACGCCCTAAAAAAGAGATGCTTAAATAAAAAGCCTTGAAATCAAACGATCTCAAGGCTTGCAAAAAAGACATAGAAAACCACCGCTTGCGCGGTGCTTTTATCTTCTTCCATCCAGACTATACTGTCGGTACTGGAATTTCACCAGTTCCTGCTAACGTTTTATTAGCTCGCGGACTTTACCGCCGATCGGGAATTTCACCCTGCCCTGAAGATTAAAATTTTGTTAAATTCTGCGACCAAACTCTATTAAAGTCAAGTGTAAAAATCGGATTTATTGCAATAAAATAAATATCGTAATTTTCCCTTGTATTTCCAATTTTAAGCCCCATAATTGGAAAATTATCATTTTGGAATATAGAAATAAGAGAGCAAATTTATGGCACCAAGAAAGAAAAAAACAATTGAATTACCGCTTCTTCCTTTGCGGGATGTGGTGGTATTTCCTTATATGGTGATGCCGCTATTTGTCGGACGAGAAAAATCTATTTTAGCTCTTCGCTCAGCGATGGATGCTAACAAACAACTTTTTTTGGTATCTCAACAAGATGCTCAAACTGAAGACCCAACAACAGATGATATTTATACTGTAGGCGTGGTGGCTAACATTATTCAAATGCTCAACCTACCAGATGGCACGGTTAAAGTGTTAGTTGAAGGTCAAACTCGCGCCAAAATTGTGAAAGGTCACGATGATGAAAATGGTTTATGGGCAGAGGTTCAACCACTTAATACTGAAATTAACTTAGAAGAAGACGAAATCAACGCCTTAGCAAAAGCCACCTTAAGTGAGTTTGAAAGCTACATTAAATCCAATAAAAAAATCCCAGCGGAAATTTTGCCGAAATTGCAAAAAATTACCGAAAATGACCGCTTGGCAGACACTATTTCTGCTAACTTAATTGCACCGGTGAAGAAAAAACAACAGCTTTTAGAAGAAACGGAATTAGGTAAACGTTTCGAACAGCTATTAGTCGCCATGGCGACTGAAATGGATTCATTGGAAACCGAAAGTCGTATCCGTAATCGCGTAAAACAACAAATGGAAAAAAATCAGCGCGACTACTATTTGAATGAGCAAATTAAAGCGATTCAAAAAGAACTTGGCAATGGCGAAGATGTTGAACAAAGTGAACTAGATAAACTTAAAGCAAAAATTGATGAAGCTAAATTGCCGGCAGAAGTATTTGAAAAAGTCGATAACGAATTCAAAAAACTAAAAGCGATGCCTCAAAGCTCTTCAGAGGCGGCAGTTATTCGTGGTTATATCGACTGGATTTTACAAATGCCGTGGCATAAAAAATCAGTAGTGAAAAAAGATTTAACTAAAGCACAAGCTGTGTTAGATCAAGACCACTATGGTTTAGAACGTGTAAAAGAACGCATCGTAGAATACCTTGCAGTACAAAGCCGTTTAAATAAATTAAAAGGCCCAATTCTTTGCTTAGTTGGCCCACCAGGAGTGGGGAAAACTTCATTAGGACAATCTATTGCGAATGCAACCGGCCGTAAATATGTACGTATGGCACTGGGTGGCGTGCGCGATGAAGCTGAAATTCGCGGTCATCGCCGTACTTATATCGGTTCTATGCCGGGTTCTTTGATGAGCAAAATGGCAAAAGTTGGCGTGAAAAACCCGCTATTTTTACTCGATGAAATCGACAAAATGGCACAAGATATGCGTGGCGACCCTGCTTCTGCTTTATTAGAGGTGTTAGACCCAGAGCAAAATAAAGCCTTTAATGATCACTATTTAGAAGTGGATTACGATTTATCTGATGTTATGTTCGTGGCAACGTCTAACTCAATGAACATTCCACCAGCATTATTAGATCGTATGGAAGTGATTCGTCTTTCAGGTTATACCGAAGATGAAAAAATGCATATTGCACGCGATCACTTAATTGCAAAACAGCGAGAGAATAACGGCTTGAAAAAAGGCGAACTCAAGATTGAAGATAGCGCCATTTTAAGCATTATTCGTTATTACACGCGTGAAGCAGGCGTACGTAATTTAGAGCGTGAAATTGCCAAAATTTGTCGTAAAGCGGTAAAAGCATTAGTGTTAGATAAAACATTAAAATCAATTACGGTTAACGAAAATAACGTTGGCGATTACTTGGGCGTAAAACGTTTTGATTACGGCAAAATGGACAACCAAAATCGCGTTGGTGAAGTGACAGGCTTAGCTTGGACAGAAGTTGGGGGAGATTTATTAACTATTGAAACCGCCTCTGTACCAGGTAAAGGTAAACTTTCTTACACAGGCTCATTAGGCGATGTGATGAAAGAGTCTATCCAAGCTGCAATGACAGTCGTTCGCGCAAGAGCAGATAAACTAGGCATTGCTGAAGACTTCTACGAAAAACGCGATATTCACGTTCATGTACCAGACGGTGCGACACCTAAAGATGGCCCAAGTGCAGGTATTGCAATGTGTACCGCGCTTATTTCTAGCTTAACAGGTAACCCTGTGCGTAAAGAAGTGGCAATGACTGGCGAAATTAGCTTACGTGGTAAAGTCCTACCAATTGGCGGGCTAAAAGAGAAATTATTAGCCGCGCATCGTGGAGGCATTACTACGGTGATTATTCCAAAAGAAAATGAAAAAGATTTGGAAGAAATCCCAGACAATGCGAAAGCCGCACTCAGCATTCATCCGGTTGAAACTATCGATGAAGTGCTTGCTATTGCACTTGAACAACCACCAATGGGGATCGAAATTCTGCCTCATAAAGCAGTGAAAGTGAAAAAAGCTGCCAAAGCGAAAACAGCGATTCAGTAAAATTAACAAGCGGTTCATTTTTTCGGCATTTTTGCAAATGACGAAAAATGAGCCGTTTTTTATCTCATATTTTTAAAAGGAAAGTTTATGATTCAACAAACACTATGTTTAATTAAACCAGATGCCACAAAACGTCACTTAATCGGCAAAATTTTAAGCCATTTGGAAGAGAACGGTTTAACCATTAAAGCCCTGAAAAAAGTGCAATTGAATCAAGCTCAAGCAGAAGGTTTCTATGCCGAACATCAAGGGAAACCATTTTTTGAACCCCTGATCGAATTTATGATTTCTGCCCCTATTGTTGCAGTCGTACTTGAAGGGGAAAATGCAATCAGCCATTATCGTGAATTGATGGGTGCAACCGATCCTGAAAAACGCCAAGCGGGAACTATCCGTGCACTGTATGCTATTAGCGGACGAGAAAATAGTGTGCATGGTTCTGATTCTGAAGCCTCTGCAAAACGCGAAATTGCCTATTTCTTCAGTCCAAACGAAATTCTTTAACACACCATTCACTGAAATTTTACAAAGAAGATTCTCCTTTAAGCATTTAATGTAAATAAGGAGAATCTTTTTTTATTTTGCTAGAACGGTTTAGCTAAAATGAGGTACAATCCCCCGTAGTGATTATTTTTAAACCTACGCTTAAATAAGGAGCTAAAATGCTTAATTTATCGGCAAAAAATATCCGTTTAAATGGCAGTGCAGCCAATAAAGAAGAGGCGATTAAACAAGTTGCCGCAGGTTTGGTTGCTAACAACCATGTTGCTGAAGGCTATGCGGATGGGATGTTTGCACGCGAACAACAAACCTCCACTTTCTTAGGTAACGGTATTGCTATTCCGCACGGAACTTTAGACACTCGTCATTTAGTTCAAGAAACTGGGGTGCAAATCATTCAATTCCCGCAAGGGGTACAATGGGGTGATGGAAATACAGCTTATGTTGTCATCGGCATTGCAGCCAAATCAGATGAACATTTAACCTTACTACGCCAACTGACTACTGTATTAAGCGACGAAGATGCCGCCGCTGAATTAGCCAAAACCCAAGATATCCAAACCTTTGCTGATATTCTAAGCGGTAAAAAAAGTTTACCAACTCTCTCCCCTCAAACGCTTTCTTTAAACGTAGAAACAAACAGCTTACTCACCCTTGCTGCGATTAACGCAGGCAAATTACAAGAACAAGGCTATGTTGCCTCAAGCTATATCAGCGACACCATTGCGGCTGAACCATTATCATTAGCAGAAAACTTCTACATTATTGATAGTGCTAAAGGCAATTTAGCTAACGGTATTGCCCTAGCGCGTGCCTCTAACGGAAAAACCTTAATTAGCGTAGCTGCAGTAGATAATAGCTTAGAAAGCACCATCGCCCTATTGCTAAAACCAGAAGTACGCCAACAATTAACGCAAGCAAATGCTGAACAAATCATCGCGATTTTTAATGGACAATCTGTTGAAGTTGCTACGCCTGCACAAGCTAGCGGACAAGTTATTGGCACCTTTACTGTACGCAATGAAAACGGCTTACACGCTCGCCCAAGTGCGGTGTTAGTTCAAACATTAAAACCGTTCACTGCTAAAATCAATGTAGAAAATCTTGACCGTGGCACTACTCCTGCAAACGCAAAAAGCACAATGAAAGTCGTCGCATTAGGTGCCTCAAAAGGTGCTCGCTTACGCTTTGTTGCTGAAGGCGAAGACGCTCAACAAGCAATTGAAGCCCTTGCAAAAGCCTTTGAAAGTGGTTTAGGCGAAAGCGTTTCTTATGTACCTGAAACACCAGATAGCATTGAAGGTGGTGCAGCAGCAGTAAGCGCAGCACCTGTCGCCACACAAGCGGTCGAAAATCACGTACAAAATGCAAATAGCGATAGCCTGGATGCAAGCTTCGTGATTAAAAATGAACACGGTTTACACGCTCGTCCAAGTGCGGTATTAGTAAATGAAGTGAAAAAATATCAAGCCAAAATCGAAGTGCAAAATCTTGATAAAAACTCACCGCTTGTTAGTGCCAAAAGCTTAATGAAAATCGTCGCACTTGGCGCAACAAAAGGCACTACCCTTCGCTTTGTAGCTACCGGTGAAGATGCGCAAGCGGCACTTGATGGCATTGGTGCAGCAATCGACGCTGGCTTAGGTGAATAAGGAGTCGTGTATGACACAACGTATTGCAACCGTAACGCTAAACCCTGCTTTTGACTTGGTTGGTCGACTAACACGTATTGAAATTGGCGAAGTGAATACCGTGGAAACCCTTGGGCTTTATCCTGCTGGAAAAGGGATTAACGTAGCAAAAGTATTAGCTGATTTAGGTACACCGCCTACTGTGACAGGTTTTTTAGGTGAAGAGAATCAAGGCGATTTCGTGCAAAATTTTGCACAAAATGGATTAACAGATCATTTCTATCGCATTGGCGGGAAAACCCGTATTAACGTCAAAATTACCGAAACTGAAGCTGATGTGACTGATTTAAACTTCCTCGGTTTTGAAGTAAGCGCCCAAGATTGGCAGAAATTCATCGAACAATCTGCTACATGGAAAGATCAATTTGATTTAGTTGCGGTGTGCGGCTCTCTACCTCGTGGAATTAGTCCACAACAATTTGCACAATGGTTAGAATCTTTACATCAGCAAGGTTTAAAAGTGGTGCTAGATAGCTCTAACGCTGCATTAACTGAAGGCTTAAAAGCGCATCCGTGGTTAGTGAAACCTAATCGTCGTGAATTAGAAGTTTGGGTCGGTCGCCCACTCAATAGCCGTAAAGAAATTATTGAAGCCGCCGAACAACTACGCCAGCACGGCATTGAAAATGTGATTATCTCTATGGGTGAACAAGGCTCACTTTGGTTAAATCACGAAGGAGTACTGCAAGCCAAACCGCCACGCTGTGAAAATGTTGTCAGCACAGTAGGCGCGGGAGATTCGATGGTTGCAGGGCTTATTTATGGTTTAGCCCAAGGTTGGGATAAAGAGAAAACCTTACGCTTTGCCAGCGCAACCTCAGCGCTTGCCGTTTCACAAAGTAATGTGGGCATTTCAGATCGTAAAGCGCTTGATACTATTTTTGCGCAAACTGAAATCACCGTTATTTCAAAAAATATTTAAATTTTAAAGCAAGGAACACAGAATGAATCTTTCATTTATTTTCCCTCAATCATTAGGACAAGCTCGCCGCTTCTTAGCAACTGAAGTCTTATCAGCGGCAGCGAAGCAACAAGGTCATCAGGTTGTTGAAAGCCAACAAGCTGATTTCGTGGTGCTATTTGATGAACATATTCCTGCCCAAGCTGCAGGCAAACAAGGTGCGGTGTTAGATCTCAATACGGCTTTTGCAAATCCTGAACAAGCCTTAAAACAAGCGGTCGAAAATCCGCAAACTTTTGCTAATGCCACAAGCAACAATACGCTTTCTGCAAGTGGCACAAAAAATATTGTAGCCGTGACAGCTTGCCCAACAGGTGTGGCGCATACGTTTATGTCTGCAGAAGCGATTGAACACTATGCGAAAGCGCAAGGTTGGACGGTAAAAGTGGAAACCCGCGGACAAGTGGGTGCGGGTAACCCAATCAGCCCAGAAGAAGTTGCAGCAGCAGATTTAGTTTTTGTTGCAGCAGATATTGATGTGCCATTAGATAAATTTAAAGGCAAATTAATGTATCGCACTTCAACCGGTTTAGCGTTGAAAAAAACTGCACAAGAGTTTGATAAAGCCTTTAAAGAAGCCAAAATCTACGAAGGTGAAAGCCAACAAGCGGCAGCTGAAAGCAAAACCGAAGAGAAAAAAGGCGTGTACAAACACTTAATGACGGGTGTATCGCACATGTTGCCATTAGTCGTGGCAGGTGGTTTGTTAATTGCTATCTCATTTATGTTTGGTATTGAGGCATTCAAAACTGACGACTTTGCTGGTTTACCAAAAGCCTTAATGGATATTGGTGGCGGCGCTGCTTTCCACTTAATGATTGCGGTTTTTGCTGGCTATGTTGCGTTCTCCATTGCAGACCGTCCAGGTTTAGCGGTTGGTTTAATTGGCGGTATGCTGGCAACAACTGCAGGCGCAGGGATTTTAGGCGGTATCGTAGCGGGCTTCCTTGCAGGCTACACAGTGAAATTCCTTAACCAAATTATCCAACTTCCACCAAGCTTAACTTCGCTTAAACCGATTTTAATTCTGCCATTATTAGGCTCTGCAATTGTCGGTTTAGCTATGATATACCTCATCAATCCGCCAGTTAAATCGTTAATGGATGCGTTAGTACACTGGTTAAATACCATGGGACAAACTAACGCAATCATTCTCGGTATCATTTTAGGGACGATGATGTGTGCTGATATGGGTGGCCCAGTTAATAAAGCCGCTTATACATTCGGTGTGGGATTAATTGCTTCTCAACAATATATGCCAATGGCAGCCGTAATGGCCGCAGGTATGGTGCCACCAATCGGAATGGCGATTGCCACTTTACTTGCACGCAAAAAATTCAATACGAACCAACAAGATGCGGGTAAAGCTTCATTCGTGTTAGGGTTATGCTTTATCTCAGAAGGGGCGTTACCGTTTGTGGCAGCAGATCCAGTACGCGTTATTATCTCTTCTATTTTAGGGGGCGCAACCGCAGGTGCACTTTCGATGAGTTTAGGGATTACACTACAAGCGCCGCACGGTGGTTTATTTGTGATTCCATTTGTTTCGCAACCACTGATGTATTTAGCAGCCATTGCAATTGGCTCTTTAATAACTGGCGTAGTGTATGCCACTATCAAACAAAAAGCCGAATAATCTCTCTCTATCGCAGCGCCTTCGGGCGCTGTTTTTTTTGCAAAATGTTCTTAAAATCTAACCGCTTGTTGAAAACGCTCTGCTATAATGATGTTCCCTTTTTACCTTGCTAAACATTATGGAACAGCAAACTTCTTTCACAAACATTTTAGTGGCAATTGCCGCTATTATTATCATTCTTGCGGGGGTTAAACTCTCAGGAGAAATTATCATCCCGTTTTTATTATCGCTTTTTATTGCGATTATCTGTTCGCCAATTATCAAGCAAATGACCAAACGCGGCATCCCGCTTGGTATTGCCATCGGCTTACTTTTAGGCTTAATTATTCTGATTTTCTTTTTCTTAGCAGGCATGATTAACGCAGCTATTACAGAATTTACTGCCTCTATTCCGCAATATAAAACGTTATTGCTTACCCGCTTACAAAGCGTAGCCGAACTGGCAGAACGTTTTAATATTCCATTCAATATTCATCCTAACGACATTGCTCAACATTTCGATCCAAGCAATGTGATGAACTGGGTCAGCCGCTTATTACTCGGTTTTTCTAGTGCACTTTCAAACATTTTTATTATTTTGTTGGTAGTCATTTTTATGCTGATTGACTCACCTAATTCAAAATATAAAATTGCAGTGGCAATGAGTCCGGATGATGATCTTTCCAATGAAAAATTTTATATCGATCAGGTACTTAACGGCGTGATAGGTTATTTAGGCGTAAAAACTACCATGAGTTTACTCACCGCTATTTGTATTTGGTTGTTGCTCACTATTGTCGGCGTGCAATATGCAGTCTTGTGGGCGGTGCTGGGCTTCTTATTAAATTATATTCCAAGTATTGGTTCTATTTTGGCTGCCATTCCTATTATTCTTCAAGCCTTACTACTTAATGGCTTTACTGAAGGAATTATTGTGCTAGTTGGTCTTGTAGTTATTAACGTGCTCATCGGGAATATCATTGAGCCTAAAATCATGGGTAAACGACTTGGGCTTTCAATTTTAGTGGTCTTCCTCTCTTTACTCTTCTGGGGCTGGCTACTGGGTACGGTGGGTATGCTACTTTCCGTTCCACTGACTATGGCGCTAAAAATGGGGCTTGAATCTAATCCAACTACTCGCCGTTATGCCATTTTGTTAAGTGATACCGAAGAGATACAAAACAAAATGCATTAACCGCTTGACGATTAACAAAGCGTTGCTAAAATAAGCAACGCTTTTTTATTGAAAAAGCACGTTCGGATGAAGGTAGCTGGAGATAAGCGAATCAACGCTTAACCGACGAGGTAAAATCTTTCAGGTGCATAGCAATATGTAAGGACAGTTACTGGACGAACCCTTGGAGAGATCCAATCGCTCATTTTAATCAAAACATAGAGCGAAAATGGACGCCGAAGGCGCAAATTCATGGCTTTGAATGAAACGCTCAGGCAAAAGGACAGGGGAGAAAAGTACCATTCACTTGCAAGCGGTAAGATTTTGCAAATTTTTTGCAAAAATCGACCGCTTTGCGTCGCTTTTCTTTCCTTGTATAAAAGGGATTACCCATCATTACGAGGAACTTACTACATGTCATTGCATGATACGCTTAGCGCCATCAGCAGTTTTATTTGGGGTGCACCATTACTCATTTTAATTTCCTGTGTTGGAATTTATTTGACTTTCGCGCTACGCGGCATTCAGATCACTCAGCTTGTTAGAGCTTTCATTTATATGTTTAAGCCAGAAAAAGGCGAAGGACAAAGTGGCGATATTTCCGCTTTTGCTGCCCTTTCTACCGCGCTTGCAGCCACTATTGGCACAGGTAACATCGTTGGGGTAGCAACAGCCATTTATCAAGGTGGCCCGGGTGCGCTTTTTTGGATGTGGCTAATTGCCGTATTTGGCATGGCAACGAAATATGCTGAAGGTGTACTCGCCATTAAATACCGTGGCAAAGATCGTGCTGGTTATATTGCGGGTGGCCCAATGTATTACATTGAAATGGGCATGGGTAAAAAATGGCGTTGGCTAGCAAAAATGTTTGCCTTTTTTGGTGTGATGGTAGCATTAGTCGGTATCGGAACTTTCCCACAAGTCAACGGGATTACCGAATCTATCTCAATGACCTTTCATTTACCTATTCCACTGATTTCTATCGTCCTGACGCTAGTTGTCGCAGCCATTATTCTAGGTGGGGTAAAACGAATTTCTAAAATTGCGATGGTTGTGGTGCCATTTATGGCGGTAGCTTATGTGGTGATTGGTATTACTATTCTTGCGCTCAATGCAGAAAAAATTCCAAGTGCAATTTCGCTTATCGTACAAGCGGCATTTGATCCACAAGCCGCATTAGGTGGCGCCTTTGGTTTTACTATGATGAAAGCGATTCAACTTGGGGTCGCGCGCGGTATCTTCTCTAATGAAGCCGGTTTAGGTTCTGCCCCAATTGCAGCAGCTGCAGCACAAACGAAAGAACCAGTACGCCAAGGCTTAATCTCGATGACTGGAACATTCTTAGACACCATTATTGTGTGTAGCGTAACCGGTTTAGTGATTGTTATTACTGGTGCATGGCAAGGTACTGCAAAAGGTGTAGAACTCACGAACATTGCCTTTAATCAAGGGCTTGGCAGCCAATTAGGTGGCTCGATTGTTAGTATTGGCTTAGTCTTCTTCGCATTTACCACCATTTTAGGTTGGTGTTATTACGGCGAACGTTGCTTAGTTTACCTCACAGGCGGTCGCACTAAAGGGATTAAATTCTATCGTATGCTCTTTATTTTACTGATTGCCTTCGCACCATTTTTACAACTTGAAACCATTTGGGCGATTGCTGACATTGTTAATGGCTTAATGGCATTCCCGAACCTCATTGCTTTAGTAGCATTACGTAAAGTGATTATTGGTGAAACCCGCGATTATTTCCAACGCTTGAAAAAAGGAGAAATCGCCTAATTTGGCAATATCCATTAAAATGTGGGCGCATTTGCCCACATTTTTTCTGCATACCATTATGAGAAAATTACACACCTTTATTCTATTATTCAGTTTATTTTTTTCTACACATTGTGCTGCTCAAGCGCCTAGTCGAAGTTTTGAATGTAAAGTCGTTGGCATTAGTGATGGCGATACCCTCACTTGTCTTTTTGAACGGAAACCTATTAAAATTCGACTTCTACATATTGATGCCCCTGAATCTCGTCAAGCTTTCGGAAATCGAGCAAAACAAACGCTCGCAGAACTTGTCTTTAAAAAGCATGTAAAAGTCATTAGCAAAGGTTACGATAAATATGACCGCTTGTTAGCGGAAGTTTACGAGAGTAACCAAAATATCAACCTTATTTTAGTTGAAAAAGGAATGGCTTGGGCTTATTCAAAAAGCCTACCCATTTATGAACAAGCAGAAGCCAATGCTCGGCAAAATAGAATCGGCTTATGGCAAGATGCAAATCCTATTTCACCTAGCGATTGGCGTAAACAACAAAGAGCTCAACCTACTTTAGAAAATAGCCTTTCAACAATCAATACGCGTCCACAAGCCATCAACTGCCAAGCTAAATTAAGTTGTAATGATTTTCGTGATTTTGACAGCGCGAATCGGTATTTCCAAGCTTGTCATGCAAAAGATATGGATGGCAATCGCGATGGTATTCCTTGCAATCGACTTTATCGCAAACAGCAACGCCCATAGAGAGGCATTATGAACACAACATTTCGCCAACATTTTCCTTTTTTTAGTCAATCAGCTCATTGGACTTATTTAGACTCAGCTGCGACAACCTTAAAACCACAAGTGTTAATTGATAGCACCGCTGCGTTTTATGCATCTGCTGGTTCGGTACATCGCAGCCAATACGACTATACTCAAACCCAACAATATGAACACGCGCGCGACTTAGTCGCACAACGTTTTAACGTAGAAAAACGTGAGGCAGTGATTTGGACAAGTGGTACCACGCATGCAATTAATCTTGTTGCTCAAGGCTTAGAAGAGAATATTCACGCTGGCGATGAAATTATTATTTCTGTTGCCGAACACCATGCTAACTTCATTCCTTGGCAGCAACTTTGTTTACGCAAACAAGCAAAATTGATTGTGTTACCACTTAATGCCGCCTATCAAATTGATGAAAGCACGCTACAAGCAGCCCTTTCTGAGAAAACTAAATTGGTTGCCTTTAATTTAGTGTCGAACATTACTGGTGTGCGCCAACCTGTTGAACAGCTTATTCCGATTATTCGCGCTAATTCAAAAGCAAAAATTTTACTTGATATTGCTCAAGCCGTCTGTTCGGAAAAAGTCGATGTACAGCGATTAGATGCCGACTTTTATGCGTTCTCGGCACATAAAATGTATGGCCCAAACGGAGTGGGCGTGCTTACAGGCAAATGGCAAAGTTTAAATCAATTACGACCGCTTTTTTATGGCGGAAAAATGCTGACCTCTGTTTCAACTGAACAGCTCACCTTAGCAGAATTACCTTATCGATTAGAAGCTGGCACGCCGAATATTGCTGGAATCATTGGCTTTGGCGCCGTACTTGCTTGGCTCAATGAGTGGGATTTTGAAATGCTCAATCAATCGCTTTATATGCTAGTTGAGCAAGCTTACAAGCGGTTAAAAAATTATGCTGATTTGCAAATCATTGGCTCACAACATAGCCCGACTATCAGCTTTATTTTTAAACATCAGCATCATGCAGATATTGCTGCCATTCTCGCTGAACAGCAGATTGCGATTCGTGTAGGAGAACATTGCGCCAAACCGTATCTACATTACTTAAAACAAAGTGGCACGCTACGACTTTCTTTGGCACATTACAATAATGAAGCTGATCTCAATGCCTTTTTTAATGCCTTAGATCAGGCCTTGGATATTTTAGCGTCTTAAGTTAAAAAAAGCCGAAAATATGCTAAAATGCCTAATACGAACAAGGTATTGATTGCACCAATTTACTAATATTTTGAAAATTAAATTTTGAGGATATTCCCATGGCTAAAGAAATTAAAAAGATTGCCGTACTTACTAGCGGCGGTGATGCACCTGGCATGAACGCTGCTATTCGCGGTGTTGTTCGTGCTGCTCTAAACGAAGGTTTAGAAGTTTGTGGCATACAAGACGGCTATTATGGTTTATGTGAAGGGCATGTTATTCCACTTGACCGTCGCTCAGTATCAGAAACCATCAACCGCGGCGGTACGTTCTTAGGTTCAGCACGTTTTCCACAATTTAGAGAATACGAAGTTCGTAAACAAGCGGTAGAAACACTAAAAAAACATAATATTGATGCATTAGTAGTTATCGGCGGCGATGGTTCTTACATGGGCGCAAAATTATTAACTGAAGAATTTGGTTATCCTTGCATTGGATTACCAGGCACGATTGATAACGACATTGTGGGAACTGATTACACTATCGGTTACCAAACCGCATTAGAAACCGCGCTTGAAGCAATCGACCGTTTACGTGATACATCAAGCTCGCACCAACGTATTTCTATTGTTGAAATCATGGGTCGTCATTGTGGCGATTTAACTATTAGTGCAGCGCTTGCCGGCGGTTGTGAATACATTGTCGTACCAGAGAAAGGGTTAGATAAAGAATCGCTCATGCGTAACATTGATAATGGCTTTAAAAAAGGTAAACGCCACTCTATCATTGCAATTACTGAGTTGATGACTGATGTGCACCAATTAGCACGCGAAATCGAAGAACGCTTTGGACACGAGACTCGTGCAACCGTATTAGGTCACACCCAACGTGGTGGTTCACCTTGTGCTTTCGACCGTATTTTAGCTTCTCGCATGGGCGTTTATGCGGTGGAATTATTACTACAAGGTTACGGCGGTCGTTGTGTGGGCATCCAAAATGAGAAATTGGTTCACCATGATATCGTTGACGCTATCAAAAATATGCGTCGTCCATTTAAAGAAGAGCTATTTGAAGCATCTCGCAAATTATTCTAATCTTAAAAACTTATCACAAGCGGTTGAAAAACCGCTTTTTTTTACGCATAATTCCGACTAATATTATCAATCATCATTCTCATTATGCAGTATTCTAAACCGGTTATTTCCAACCAACACGGTGCGTTGGTCATGGCTCTCTTACCATTTTTATACGCACAATTTGCTGAACATCACCAGGCTGGTTTTTACCATCTTTCCTTCGGTCTTTCTTGGTTTTTACTTTATTTATTCTCTTATCCTTTTTTTGCAAATATTAGTAAAAAACCGACCGCTAGAAACCGTCAATGGACAATTATTTATTTTGCGTTAAGCCTAATAAGTGCATTACCTGCCCTTTTCTATCAACCTCGACTCCTCTATTTTATTCTGCCAATGCTGCCACTAGGACTCATTCAATTTTATTTTGCGAAAAAGCGAGATGAACGAAATTTACTCAATGATATTGCCGGCATCCTGACTTTTGGCATTATTGGTATTGCAAATGGCTTTTTAGCTAGCGATACGCTGAATTTTCACTATCTACTCCATCCTAGCCTATTTTTTATTGCCACAACTTTTTATATTAAAAGTATGGTAAGAGAACGGAAAAATCCGCTATATATGGAGCTTAGCATTGCACTACATTTAGTATTCGCATACCTTTATTGGGAAATCGGCTTTATCGCACTTTTTGCGGTTTACTTATTTGCGCTCGGGCGCAGTATTATCGTGCCAAGCCTAAGTTGGAATGTAAAACAAATCGGTATGTTTGAATTTTTAACTTATCTACTTTTACTCATTGCACTGATAATCAGCGGTTAAACGAAAGAGGGAAATGTTTGCGCATTTCCCTCTTTGCCTGATTAAAAAAATGATTTGAACCACATCTATCCATTCCAGAAATAGCGAATGATATGGAAGAAAATTGGTGCTGAGAAACAAACAGAGTCCATTCTGTCAAGCATGCCACCATGTCCGTTGATCATTTTACCCCAGTCTTTTACCCCGTGATCGCGTTTAATAGCAGACATGACTAACCCGCCTAAAAAGCCCATGATACAGACGATCAACCCAATCAATCCAGCTTGCCAATAAGTAAATGGGGTTATCGGCGCCATGAGCATTGCAACCAACGTTGCAGAAAGGATGCCTCCAACTGTACCAGAAATCGTTTTAGAAGGAGAAAGCCTTGGCATAATTTTTGGTCCACCGACTAATTTTCCCCAAATGTATTGCAATACGTCGCTAGATTGCACGGTCGCAATCATAAAAATCACTAATAAAATGTTATTTTCAGGGGAGAAATTCTCTAAATTAAGAAACAACAGTGCTGGTACATGCGAAATACAGAAAATACAACTCATCGCCATCCATTGTGTTTTAGCCATACGCGCCAGAAATTGTTCTGTATTACCGCTAAAACTACCCACAATCGGCAACAACAAAAAGCCATAAACCGGAATAAAGATAGAGAACATGCCATACCACTGCTCAATCACGAAATAATACTGAATCGGCAATAATAGATAAAAGCAAGTCACCATACTGTAATAGTCACAGCTTTTGCGATAAATCACAGTCATAAATTCCCGCAATGCAATAAAAGAAATTAAGAAAAACAGAATGGTCGCGCCAATTCTGCCAAATAGGAAAGCGATAAATAATACGCCTGTCATCACCCACCAAGCGTTAATGCGCGCGACTAGGTTAGTAATCGTGCTATTTTCTTCGCCATATTTTCGAGTAAGTAATTTACCGATAGCGCTGGCAATAATTAACAAACCGAATACGACAACAAAAATAAAATTGGCTTGAGCTAACATTTTTCACTCTCCTTTTTAGCATTTGGATCTAACGCTAACAACGCATTACGCGTACGTTCGAGAAATGCCTGCTTCTCTTCATTTTCAGCTAATTTTAACGATTCGCCAACATGTATGTCGCACAATAACGGAATCGGCAACCACTTACCTTTAGGTAACACGCGATTAATGTTATCTATCCAAATTGGTACAAACTCAACATCTGGATTTTGCTGAGCAAGATGATAAATGCCGGATTTAAAGGGTAACAATTGCTGGGACTCATCGGTATTTCGAGTGCCTTCTGGAAACAGAATTAACGAATGCTGCTTCAAAGCATCACTCATCGTTTGAACAGCCTGCTCAGGATGTTCACTCTGGCGAGGAATCAGCACACCATTAAAAACTTGATGAATAATAAAACGGCGTAAAGCATTTTTCTGCCAATACTCCTGTGCAGCCACTGGGCGAGTAACCATTCGGCATGCTTGCGGAAGGGATACCCACACCAGCATAAAATCTCCATGGCTACTATGATTGGCGTAATAAACTTTTTTATTAGGGGTGAAAGGAAATTGTTTTTCTGATTGCGGGCGAATTCCTGTGAGGAAAGATACGAAAAAACATAATCCGCTATCAATTAGCCGTGCGAATAAACGTGAGAAAAATTGCATACTTCCTCCTAAATAAGCCATAACCCAAGCTGAGCCAAGGTGGCAAACAAAGCTCTATACCACAAGCGAATCGCGCCTTTAGCACGTTCTGTGACACTACGTGCCTTGGTCTGTTTTAGCAAGCCCAATATGACCAACGTACGATCAAATTCGTTGAAATTTTGGCTATTGGCAAAAATACGTTGGTCAAAATCAAGACGAATATGCAAATAAAGCAAAGCTACCGCTAATAACAGATTGAAAACAATACAATGCTCTTTAATTAGGCTTGCTATCAACAAAACTAAATTTAGTAGTGCCATATAACGTGCGGTTGCCAAAAAATATACCGTTGTTTTAATTGTAGTTTGTTCAAATTCCATTTTTTGTCTCTAGATGAAATTGCTGACTTGCCAGCTCAATCCGCTCGCAAACCCCTATGAGAAATAGCCATTTTAGGGTGAGCCATTCGGACTGTATTTATCGCTTGTTCGAGGTTAGTTGCTCTATTAGTCGCTAACAACCATGTCAGCACGACCGCAGCACTGCGCCCATAACCTAATTCACAAGCTACGAGTACCTGTTTATTTTCTGTTTGCAAGCGGTCTAATTTACGGGCTGCTTGGCAAAGTTCATTTGCACTTGGTGGCACTAAATCTAACATTAAAGCTATTCAAAACTTCGAGTCTAAACTACACTTGAAGTAAAGGTCGTTTGTTCTACACTAAGAAATTTTTAGTATCTTATTAGTTTTATTTATTTTAAAACAAATGATACGTACAGTTCCTGATTTCTTAGACTATCCAAATATTTTCTAGCAGTCATGACACTTTCATTTTGAACATTGCCATCGTAATACCAATTATCGTATGTATGTTCAAAATTATCATCTGCTTTTCGATATATGTCACCACCTAGAATAAAAAGATTCAAGCCATCAAGAATAGCTAAAACCCTAATAGATAATTTTATTGGAATGATGACTGTATTTTCTCCCTGTTTAAATAAGCTGAATCCATTATTCATGTAAATGTTAATTAATTCGTTCATTATTATATATTCTCTATCTTAGTTAAGTCACTTTTACTTTAAGCAGTTCGAAAATCAAGTCTAACTCAGAAACTATTATTGATTTATAATGATTCAAAAGTAAGAAACCCGCTTAATTTTGCCATATAACTTTATTATCAGAACCAAAAGTAATTTTCTTAATAGGTTTTTCAATGATAATTTCTTTATTCAAATCACCTGAATACTTACCCTTTGCTAATGCCTCAAACAAAACAATATTTAATTCATCATCATGAATTGTTATTTTGCTATCTGATATTCCCATTGCACTATTTCCTAATAAACCAGTTAAGTGAATTTTTCTATTCCCTTTCATTTCAGTAACGGAAATTTTAAAATTCCAAATATCATCAAATTTAATTTCATGATTAGCTAGCACAATGTTAGATAGCAATAACCCCATCACACCTAATAAAATCACCTTGATTTTCATAATACACCTTTCCATACTGATAGAATGAACAAAAACTATTTAGAGTCTAAACTCACTGAGATTTATCTTATCAAGATATTGTTTATATCCACATCTCTAAAATTTAGATTATAATAATTTTTTGTGCGATTTTGTTTAAATTTGGGGCTTTGTGCAACTGCTACATAATACCGTTAAATTTGACCGCACTTTTTTTATGATATTTTTAAAACACTAAAACCTATTCATTTCATAAGCTGAACGTAGAACTCTGTAATCCTCAAGACGATCTCCTAAATAAGCCACAATCCCAGCTGAGCTAAGGTTGGAAAGAAAGCCCTATACCACAAGTGAATCGCACCTTTAGCGCGTTCTGTGACACTACGGGTCTTGGTCTGTTTGAGCAAGCCCAATGTGACCAAAGTACGATCAAATTCGTTGAAATTTTGACTATTGGCAAAAATACGTTGGTCAAAATCAAGACGAATATGCAAATAAAGCAAAGCTA
>NZ_ALJP01000002.1:0-32217 GCF_000287615.1 Haemophilus sputorum HK 2154 | reverse complement strand
TGAAGTTGAAATCGTAGGTATCAAAGATACAGCGAAAACAACAGTAACTGGTGTAGAGATGTTCCGTAAATTATTAGACGAAGGTCGTGCGGGTGAGAATGTTGGTGCATTATTACGTGGTACTAAACGTGAAGAAATCGAACGTGGTCAAGTGTTAGCGAAACCAGGTTCAATCACTCCACACACAGACTTCGAATCAGAAGTTTACGTATTATCAAAAGAAGAAGGTGGTCGTCACACTCCATTCTTCAAAGGTTACCGTCCACAGTTCTACTTCCGTACAACTGACGTAACAGGTACAATCGAGTTACCGGAAGGCGTAGAGATGGTAATGCCAGGCGATAACATCAAAATGACAGTATCATTAATCCACCCAATCGCGATGGATGAAGGTTTACGTTTCGCGATTCGTGAAGGTGGCCGTACAGTAGGTGCTGGTGTTGTTGCGAAAATCATCAAATAATTTGATGTAAGCAAATAGCTAAGAGAATCCCCAATCTTGTAAAAGAGTGGGGATTTTTATTTTATTTAAGAAGGTATTATGAAATTTATTTTACCGACAGGGTACTTTGCGATCACGCTAGGAGTAAGTGCATTGTCCCTTGCATGGCGTCATGCAGAATCTATCACACCTTATGCCCCACAAGTAAGTTTCGTTTTAGGCAGCGTTGCTTTTGTGCTTTGGTTGTTATTTATTAGTTTGTTTATTATTCGTTGTTTTAAACATTTCGATACCATTAAAGAAGAATATAACTGCCCAATTCGTTTTTCTTTCTTCGCGTTAATTCCTATTACAACGATGTTGATGGGGGATATTTTACTAGCTTGGTCATCCATATTAGGTGAAACATTGATTTGGCTTGGCGCTATCGGGCAGCTGCTTTATGCACTTATTCGTATTGGTGCATTATGGCAAGGGAATATTTTTACCGACACTGCCGCGCTACCGCCATTTTATTTGCCAACAGTGGCAACTAACTTTACGGCAGCAACATCACTGACACTTATTGGCCATAATGAATTAGCCATTTTCTTCCTTGGTGCTGGTTTTATTGCATGGTTTATGTTTGAACCGATTTTATTACAGCGTTTACGTTTAAATGAAACCCCCGTTCCGTTAAGAGCTTCGTTCGGAATTATTCTTGCACCAGCCTTTGTCGGCTCAGCGGCTTATTTAGTGGTAACTGGCGGACAAGTTGATTTAGTAGTTAAAATGCTTTGGGGCTATGGCTTCTTACAATTAGCTTTCTTATTGCGCTTATTCGGTTGGATTGTCGTAAAAGGTTTTAATGTTGGCTTTTGGTCATTCTCATTCGGTCTTGCTTCTATGGCAAATGGGGCAACTTACTTATATCAAATCCCAGAATTAGCGACTTTTGGGCTAGTAGTTTTTATTATTGCGAATATAGCCATAGCATTTTTAATGATCAAAACATTCGTTAAATGGCTAAGAAAAGAGTTTTAAACTCGCTATAGTTGGCGGAATCATTTCGAGAGTTAGCGTTTTCCAGTACAATAGGCTAGATTTTCTGAAATTATAAGGTAATAAAATATGCAAATTATTCAATCTCAATTTCCTGTGCGCCGTATGCGCCGCTTACGTAAACATGATTTTAGCCGCCGTTTAGTGGCAGAAAATCAATTAACGGTAAACGATTTGATCTATCCTGTTTTTGTGATTGAAGGTGAAAATCAACGTGTGCCTGTTCCGTCTATGCCGGGTGTAGAACGTTTAACCATCGATCAATTATTGGTAGAAGCTGGCTTATTGGTGAAATATGGCGTGCCTTTAATTGCATTATTTCCCGTAGTGGGCGATGAGCGTAAATCGTTAATGGCAGAAGAGGCCTACAATCCAGAAGGGCTTGCTCAACGTGCGGTGCGTGCATTAAAAGCAGCGTATCCTGAATTGGGTGTGATGACAGATGTAGCTCTCGATCCATTTACCACACACGGGCAAGATGGCATTATTGACGACGATGGCTATGTATTAAATGACATCACAACAGAAGTTCTAGTGAAACAAGCGCTTTCTCATGCTGAAGCGGGTGCTGATATTGTTGCGCCAAGTGATATGATGGATGGACGAATTGGTGCGATTCGCGAAGCACTTGAAGCTGAGAATTTCATCAATACACAAATTATGGCGTATTCAGCGAAATATGCTTCGAACTACTACGGCCCTTTCCGTGATGCAGTTGGATCAGCAGGTAACCTTAAAGGTGGCAATAAATATACTTACCAAGTTGATCCAGCCAATGCAAACGAAGGATTGTACGAAGTGGCAATGGATATCGAAGAAGGCGCAGATATGGTCATGGTTAAACCGGGCATGCCTTATTTGGATATGGTATGGCGCGTAAAAGAGAATTTTGGTGTGCCAACTTTTGCTTACCAAGTTTCTGGCGAATATGCGATGCATATGGCTGCGATTCAAAATGGTTGGTTGAAAGAACGTGAGTGCATTATGGAATCTCTCCTTTGTTTCAAACGTGCAGGGGCAGACGGCATTTTGACGTATTTTGCGAAACAAGTTGCTGAGTGGTTATATCAAGACAACCATAAATAATCTCTCGCAAGCGGTCGAGTTTTCATTGAATTTTGCAAAACGTTCATGATTTTCGACCGCTTGTTTGTGTTAGAATCTGCCTTATTTCAATAAACTAGATAAGATTATGCAGAGTTTAACCCCGTTTCATACCTTTCATCTGCCTGCACAGGCAAGCCAGATTATTCCTTTTACTTCAACAGAACAACTTTTAGCTGAATGGCAACGTGCTACTTTGACAAATCAGCCGATCCTTATTTTAGGGCAAGGCTCAAATATGCTGTTTTTAGATGATTTTGAAGGTGTGGTCTTAGTGAATCAGCTTAAAGGCATTGAACATCATGAAGATGCGGATTTCCATTATTTAACCGTGCAAGGTGGCGAAAACTGGCATGCTTTAGTGAAATGGACGTTAGAGCATGGCATTGCGGGTTTAGAAAATTTGGCGCTTATTCCGGGTGTAGCCGGTTCAGCACCGATTCAGAATATTGGTGCTTATGGCGTCGAGTTTGAACGTGCATGCGATTTTGTTGAAGTATTGAATTTGCGCACAGGTGAGCTCTTCCGCTTAACAAAGGCAGAATGTGAATTTGGCTATCGGGAAAGTGTATTTAAACACCGTTATGCCGAAGGTTATGCGATTGTGGCAGTCGGCTTGAAATTGCCGAAAGCATGGCAGCCTGTACTCAGTTACGGTTCATTAACGCAGTTTGATGTAGCTACAGTGACACCGCTTGAAGTCTTTAATGAAGTATGTGCGGTGCGTTCGAGCAAATTGCCTAATCCTGATGAGTTTGGAAATGCAGGAAGTTTCTTCAAAAATCCTGTTATTGAGGCTGCAAAATTTGCCCAAATTCAGACCGCTTTCCCACAGATTCCAAATTATCCGCAAGCGGATGGTCGTGTAAAATTAGCGGCAGGTTGGTTAATTGATCAATGTGAGTTAAAAGGCTTTCAAGTTGGCGGTGCAGCTGTCCACACTCAGCAAGCATTGGTGTTAATTAATAAAGATAATGCGACAGGTCAGGACGTAGCAGATTTAGCTAAAGCAGTACGCAAACGCGTGCGTGAGAAATTTGGGGTTGAGCTTCATCCAGAAGTGCGTTTTATCGGAAAACATGGTGAAGTAAATAGCGAAGAGGTGACTCGTTAAATGAAACTCAACCAGCCCGATTTACAAGCCGCATTATTATGCGGAGAAGCGGTCATTTTCGATGAAATTGATTCAACTAATGAATACTTATTACGTGAATATAAACATTTAGCAGTAGGCTCAGTATGCGCGGCTGAGCATCAAACCGCTGGGCGCGGTCGCCGTGGACGCTCATGGTATTCAGGCAAAAGCCAGAATCTTTGTTTTTCTTTGTTATGGCGTTATAGCGCAGATGAAGTTCGTCAGGTCAGCGCATTAAGTTTGGTGGTCGCTTTAGTTTTGGCAGAAAGCTTTACTGAGTTGGGCATTTCAGATATTCAAATTAAATGGCCGAATGATGTCTATTACCAAGGGAAAAAGTTAGGTGGCATTTTAATTGAAAGCCGCTTTGAAAATAATGACTACTATTTGGTGATCGGAATTGGCTTGAATTTGAGCATGGATCAGGTTGATCTCAATGTGGTCAATCAACCTTATGCTGATCTTTCAGCCTATCATTTAGAACGTAATCAATTGTTGCAGAAAATTGTGCCGCAATTGCAAAAAAATCTGAAAATTTACCCGCTTGTTGGCTTTGAAAATTATGTTGAACGCTGGCAAAGCTATGATTTATTTTATGGTAAACCAGTTAAGCTCCTTGCAGGAGATACTGAAATCCATGGGATCTCACAAGGCATCAATGACAAGGGCGAACTTTTGTTAGAACAGACAGGCAAGATAAATGCCTATGCGATTGGCGAGATGTCTTTGCGAGCGCAATAGAGCCAAAACAGATCGCCGATCTTATTAGGCAAGCAAGAATAGAGAAGAATTCTAAATCATCCCTTTACTTATCGGCCTAGCTGGGGTAGAATTGGCTACCTTTTTTAGTTCTATGTCGCCAAAAATAGTGTGCGGCTTAATTTAAACATATTTAATTCCTTGAGGTGATGGCATATGCCAGTAATTAAAGTTCGTGAAAATGAATCTTTTGACGTTGCATTACGTCGTTTTAAACGTTCTTGCGAAAAAGCAGGTATCTTAGCAGAAGTTCGCGCACGTGAGTTCTACGAAAAACCAACGACTATTCGTAAACGCGAAAAAGCATCTTTAGCAAAACGTCACGCTAAACGTAATGCTCGTGAGAACGCTCGTAATACACGTTTATACTAATTTGTAACGTTATTCACAAATCTTAACTAAAACCGTGAAACCATTTGGAATCACGGTTTTAGCATTTTATGCCGAGAATGCTTAAACGTTCAATTTGCATAAAAGGCATTTTTCCTATCTGCATCGGAGGTCATAATCAAAGGCATTATTCCACGTTCATTTATTGATGATCTCATCGCCCGTACAGACATTGTCGAGCTGATTAACAGTCGCGTGAAGTTAAAAAAATCTGGTGCGCACAGTTATCAGGCTTGCTGTCCATTTCATCATGAGAAAACCCCTTCTTTTTCTGTGAGTCAACCTAAGCAGGTTTATCACTGTTTTGGCTGTGGCGCGCATGGCAATGCAATTAGTTTTTTAATGGAATTTGATAAGTTAGAGTTCCCTGAAGCGATTGAAGAACTTGCTGCTATGCACGGGCTGGAAGTTCCACGTGAAAATGTGCGAAATCATAATGGCCGGCCACAAGTAGGTTTTCAAACCAAACGAGACTTATATGGTTTGATGGATGCGATTGCTAAGTTATATCAGCAAAAGTTAACTAGTGATATTCCAAGCCAAAGTTATTTGCAACAACGAGGGTTGTCTGAAGAGATCATTCATCGTTTTGAGATTGGTTTTGCGCCGAATGCCTTTGATACGGTGCTTAAACAGTTTGGTTCTTCAGCTGAGGAAACCCAAAAATTGATTGATACAGGGATGCTTTCACGCAATGAAAATGGCAAAGTTTATGATCGTTTCCGACATAGAGTAATGTTCCCTATTCGAGATAAGCGTGGACGAGTTATTGCATTTGGCGGAAGAGTGATGGGCGATGAACGCCCGAAATACCTCAACTCACCAGAATCGGTAATTTACCATAAAGGGAGTGAGCTTTACGGCTTGTTCCAAGTACTGCAACAAGATGAAAATCCAACCTCGTTATTAGTTGTAGAAGGTTATATGGATGTGGTTGCGCTTGCTCAGTTTGGGGTAAATAATGCAGTCGCTTCTTTAGGTACAGCAACAACAAGTGAGCAAATTCAGCAAATGTTTCGGGTGACTGAACAAATTATTTGTTGTTACGATGGTGACCGAGCAGGACGAGATGCCGCGTGGCGAGCTTTTGAAAATGCGCTGCCTTATTTATATGACGGGCGCCAGTTAAAATTTATTTTCTTACCAGATGGGGAAGATCCAGATAGCTTTATTCGTCAGCAAGGGAAAGTACAATTTGAACAATATGTGCAGGAAGTGGCAAAACCGTTAAGCGAGTTTTTATTTGATTCGTTACTTGCGCAAGTTGATTTATCAAGTCAAGAAGGCAAATCTAAATTAGCTTCGCTTGCTGTGCCTTTGATTAACCGTATTCCTGGGGAAATGTTACGGATTTATCTGCGTAATTTACTCGGCCAAAAATTGGGGCTTCTTGATCCAAGCCAACTAGAGGCGATGTTGCCTAATCGAATGCCAACACAGCCAAAAGCAAACCCTACGGAAAAAATTAAACGAACACCAATGCGTTTGTTGATTGCGCTATTACTGCAAAATCCAGAGCTTGCAAAACATGTGCCAGATTTATCACCTTTGCAAAGCCTAAATGAGGCAGGTTTTGATCTGTTTGTAGAGTTAGCAGCGACTTGCCAACAGCATGTGGGGATAAGTATGGGCGCCTTATTGGAGCATTGGCGAGATAAATCGGAGTACCGTACACTTGAAATTCTAGCGAATTGGGATCATATGGTAAGCCCTGAAAATATGGAAAAAGAATTTATCGAAACGCTTGATTTTCTTTATGCCAAATTAGTAGAAAAACGTATTGAAGTTTTAATGGCAAAAGAACGAACAACCGGCCTAGAGCTAGATGCCGCTGAAAAGCAAGAGCTTGCCTTGTTATTAGCGCGCTAACAAGCGGTTATTTTTGTGAAAAATTTTGCAAGGCTATCAAGTTCTTGACAAATAATGATATAATTCAACACTATTTTGACTGCTCAAAAACGGAACAAAATTATGGAACAACAATTAGTAGATCAACAATTAGAACAGCAATCTCAAATCGCACTTTTGATTGCGCAAGGTCGTGAACAAGGCTATTTAATTTTATCTGAAGTGCATGACCATCTTCCAGAAGAATTGGTGGATGCTGAGCAGATCGAAGATATTATTCAAATGATCACTGACATGGGGATTCAAGTTTTTGAAGTCGCGCCAGATACGGACGAACTCATGTTGGCTGAGAATATTGCTGATGAAGATGTGGTAGAAGAAGCAACCAAAGTGCTTTCTACCGTAGAATCTGAGTTAGGCCGTACGACAGACCCTGTGCGTATGTATATGCGTGAGATGGGAACCGTTGAGCTATTAACCAGAGAAGGTGAGATTGATATTGCTAAGCGCATTGAAGAAGGAATCAATGAAGTACAATGCGCTGTTGCAGAGTATCCAGAAGCATTATCTGGCGTCTTAGCTTGCTATGAGCAAGTAGAAGAAGGCACGATGCGTTTGGCAGATTTAGTGACGGCATTTATTGATCCAAATTTAGAAGCTGCCACTGAAGAGCATTTAGATCCTGATTTACACCATGATGCAGAAGTTGAAGGTGCTGCAGATATAGATGAAGAAGAGGAAGACGAAGATGCTTCTGATTCTTCGGATAGTAGTGATGATAATTCAATCGATCCTGAAGTGGCGCGTGAGAAATTTACTAAACTTAAAGAGCAGCACGAAAAAGCCTTATTAGCAATTCAAAAACACGGTAGAACACATAAAAAAGCACGTGAGCAAATTCATGCTCTTTCTGATATTTTCCGTGAGTTTCGTTTAGTACCAAAACAATTTGACCTGTTAGTTGAAACGATGCAGAAGTTAATGAAGCAAGTGCGTGCACAAGAGCGTCAAATTCAGCGTTATGCGGTTGAATATGCAGGTATGAAAAAAGGTGATTTCTTAAAAGCCTTCCAAGGTAATGAAACTTCTGAAGAGTGGATTGAAAAAGCTATCAATGCGAAAAAAGGTGGGGCGCCTAAACTTGCGAATTATATAGAAAAAATTCGTGTAAATATTGCTGCATTACAAGAGCTTGAACAGAGTTCTGGTTTAACTATCGCCCAAATTCGTGAAATTGGCGGACGTATTGCAAACGGTGAATTAAAAGCTCGTCGTGCGAAAAAAGAAATGGTAGAAGCCAACTTACGTTTAGTTATTTCGATCGCGAAAAAATATACCAACCGTGGCTTACAATTCTTAGATTTAATCCAAGAAGGGAATATTGGTTTAATGAAAGCGGTGGATAAATTTGAATATCGCCGTGGTTATAAATTCTCAACTTATGCAACTTGGTGGATTCGTCAGGCGATTACTCGTTCTATCGCAGACCAAGCGCGTACGATTCGTATCCCAGTGCATATGATTGAGACGATTAACAAACTTAACCGTATTTCTCGTCAATGTTTACAAGAAATGGGGCGTGAAGCGACACCGGAAGAATTGGCAGAACGTATGAATATGCCAGAAGATAAAATCCGTAAAGTGTTGAAAATTGCCAAAGAGCCAATTTCTATGGAAACACCGATTGGCGATGACGATGATTCACATTTAGGCGATTTTATTCAAGATGAAAGTCTTGAATTGCCGTTAGATTCTGCAACCGCGGAAAGTTTACGTATAGCCACAAATGAAGTACTCGAAGGATTAACGCCTCGTGAAGCGAAAGTATTACGGATGCGTTTCGGGATTGATATGAATACCGACCATACATTAGAAGAAGTGGGTAAACAATTTGATGTAACGCGTGAGCGAATTCGTCAAATTGAAGCAAAAGCATTACGCAAATTGCGCCACCCAAGTCGTTCAGAAACATTACGTAGCTTCTTAGATGACTAATTAAGAATAAAACCACCGATAGGTGGTTTTATTTTTTTAGCAGATTGATGTTTTTTTAGAAATATCGCTAAATTTTTAGGCAAACGTGATTTTTATTGAAAAATTTATTTGACGCCTAGCTGAAAATCCTTATAATGCGCCTTGTTGATTCGTTACGACGAGACAACAAGGTGTTGCCCGAGTGGCGGAATCGGTAGACGCAAGGGATTTAAAATCCCTCGCCTTTCGGGGCGTGCCAGTTCAAGTCTGGCCTCGGGCACCATTTAAATTACCAAATATGCGGGAATAGCTCAGTTGGTAGAGCACGACCTTGCCAAGGTCGGGGTCGCGAGTTCGAGCCTCGTTTCCCGCTCCATTTTAAAAGATAGCACCATGAGGTGCTTTTTTTATATCTAAAATTTCCTAACCAATCTTTCAAAGAATGATAAAAAAATAGGCTAACCATTCATGATTAGCCTGCTGCTATTATTTAGTGAGTAAATTCAATGCTTCTTGGTATTTTTCTACCGTTTTCTTGATGACTTCGTCTGGAATTTTAGGCGCTGGTGCTTGTTTATTCCAACCGCTTTGTTCTAGCCAATCACGAATAAACTGTTTATCGAATGAAGGTGGTGTGGTACCTTCTTGATAAGTATTCACAGACCAAAAACGACTAGAATCTGGCGTTAATACTTCATCCATTAAGGTTAATGTCCCATTTTCATCTAAACCGAACTCAAATTTTGTATCACAAATAATGATGCCTTTAGTTAGAGCATATTTAGCTGCTTCAGTATAAAGTGCTAATGCAGATTCTTTAACTTTCGCAGCAAGCGCAGCACCAATTTGTTGTTCACATTCAGCATAAGAGATGTTGATATCGTGATCACCCACTTCAGCTTTGCTTGACGGGGTAAAAATGGGCTCAGGTAATTTGCTTGCTTCCACCAATCCTTTTGGTAATTCGAGACCGCAGATGGTGCCAGTTTTTTGATAATCTTTTAAACCAGAACCCGTTAAATAACCTCGTACAATGGATTCAATTTTCACAGGTGTTAAGCGTTTGCAAACTACAGCGCGATGTTTAATCGCTTTTGCTTCTTCTTCAGGTAAAACATCAAAAACGGAATCGCCAGTAAAATGATTTGGCATGATATGAGAAAGTTTGTTAAACCAGAAATTAGAAATTTGAGTCAGGATTTCACCTTTATGTGGAATGGGGTCATCTAAAATGACATCAAAAGCAGACAGACGATCACTTGCCACCATGAGCATTCTTTTGTCATCAATTTCATATAGGTCACGTACCTTGCCAGAATAAATTTTTTTTAAGCTGATTTGCATAATCAAATTCCTATTTGGTAAAAGATTTTCCAAATTATACCGCTTGTTTACCCTCTTGCGCAAACGATTGCGTAACTTTATTGGGCTTGTTCAAAAAAAATTTATTACTACTTTAGAAGTAAATAGTGTGACAGGGATCACAAATCGTTAACATTTTTCTATCTTTTTTTAGAAAACTCCCTAGAATGCGAGGCTCAATTTTGGAATTTTTTTTCATTTATTTTGAGGTCGTCTATGGCGCTGTTTCTTAGTATTTTTCCAATTGTTTTACTAATCTATTTAATGGTAAAACGTAATGCACTTCCATCTTATGTTGCGCTTCCTTGGATTGCAGCAGTAGTGCTTATTATTCATCTTATTTTCTTCGCAACTGATGTGACAATTATCAGTGCGAAAATTGCTTCAGCTGTTATTGATGTGTTAACACCAGTAACTGTTATTTTCGGCGCGATTCTCTTCAACCGTTTCTCAGAAGTTTCTGGTGTAACCAACACTTTACGTAAATGGTTAGGTAACATTAACCCGAACCCAGTTGCACAATTGATGATCATCGGTTGGGCGTTTGCGTTCATGATTGAAGGTGCGAGTGGTTTCGGTACACCGGCAGCGATTGCAGCGCCAATCTTAGTTGGTTTAGGTTTTAACCCAATTCGTGTAGCGATTCTTGCGTTAATTATGAACTCAGTACCAGTTTCATTCGGTGCGGTAGGTACGCCAACCTGGTTCGGTTTTGGCCCATTAAACCTTCCAGAAGATAAAATCTTAGAGATTGGTTCTATGACAGCAACTATTCACTCGATTGCGGCATTTATCATTCCTGTGATTGCGTTAAGTTTTATCGTAACGTGGAAAGAAATTCGTCAAAATATTGTTTTCATCTATTTAAGCGTATTAGCTTGCGTAGCACCTTATTTCTTACTTGCTCAAGTAAACTACGAATTCCCATCATTAGTAGGTGGTGCAATTGGTATGTTCTTATCAATCTTCTTAGCAAATAAAGGCATTGGTTTAGCGAAAGTAGAAAATACTTTAGATAACACCGCCGTAACAGGTAAAGAAGTTGCAAAAGCATTGTTACCAACAGGTTTATTAATTGTTTTCTTAATCTTAACTCGTGTTAAACAATTACCATTCAAAGCAATGATGAACGATGCAACAGAGTGGTTCGGTGCACAATTAGGTTCATTAGGTCACTTTGAAATTAGTAATGGTTTAATCTTCAGCTTGAAAAACATCTTCGGAACAGGCATGAATGCAAGCTATAAATTGCTTTATGTACCAGCGTTAATTCCGTTTGTAATCACTGTATTAATTGCAATTCCTGTATTCTCAATGTCTGCAAGCAATGTGAAAGGTATCTTCTCAACTAGTTTCAAACAAGTTCGTAACCCATTCGTCGCATTGATTGGTGCGTTAATCATGGTGAACTTAATGTTAGTGGGTGGTGATGAATCAATGGTTAAAATCATCGGTCGTAGCTTTGCACATGCAACAGGTGAATACTGGACTGTGTTTGCTTCATACTTAGGTGCAGTAGGTGCGTTCTTCTCAGGTTCAAATACAGTATCTAACTTAACTTTCGGTAGTGTTCAATTATCAACCGCTGAAATTACGGGTATCTCTGCATCATTAGTACTTGCGTTACAATCAGCAGGTGGTGCAATGGGTAACATGGTATGTATCAACAATATCGTGGCAGTAAACTCAGTATTAGGTATTGAAAACCAAGAAGGTGCAATCATTAAGAAAACTGTCGTGCCAATGTTTATCTATGGTGTGATTGCTGCAGTGGTTGCTTTAACTGTGATTCCATTATTCTTTAATGTATAATTTGGTAAATTCTCAAGCGGTCTGATTTGGTCAAAGTTTTGCAAAAAATGACCGCTTGCAAAGTCATTTAAAAAGGAAGCGATAAGCTTCCTTTTGTCATTTATGGCTTTTTAAATACGATTATTTCTTATTTTTATTTAGACGTGGGATATTCCAATGAACGTAAATTTTTATGTAACCTGTATCGCTGATATTGCAAAAAGCAATGTGGCAAAAAACAGTGTTTTACTGCTTGAAAAACTCGGTTGTAATGTAATCTTCCTTGAAAAACAAGGTTGTTGTGGACAACCTGCAATTAACAGTGGCTATGCAAAAGAAGCTGTTGCAGGGATGAAATCTTTAGTTGAAACCTTTGAAGTGAATGATTACCCAATCGTGGCGCCAGCAGGTTCTTGTGTTTATGCAATTAAAAACTATCCGGAATACTTTACCCGTTTCGGTGAGCCTGAATGGGCAAAACGTGCTGAAAAAGTGGCAGCGCGTTTCTGTGATTTAACGGATTTTATTGTTAACAAATTAGGTAAAACAGATGTGGGTGCGCGCTTAAAAGGTAAAGCGGTTTATCACCCATCTTGCAGCTTAACCCGTAAATTAGGGGTTGTTGATGAGCCTTTAGCGCTATTAAAAAATGTAAAAGGCTTAGAGTTAATGCCAATTCACAACCAAAATACTTGCTGTGGTTTCGGTGGAACATTCTCTGTCAAAATGGCTGAAATTTCAGGTGAAATGGTAACAGAAAAAGTAGTTAACATTTCTGAAGTTGATCCAGATTATCTTGTAGGTGCAGACGTAAGCTGCTTGTTAAATATTGCAGGCCGTTTAAGCCGTGAAGGCAAAAATGTGAAAGTTATGCATATTGCTGAAGTATTAATGCAAGAAGAAGGAGAAGCCTAATGTCGCATTTACAAACCAGTAATTTACCGTTTAAACAGCGTGTAGAACAACAAGTTAATAACGAAATTATGCGTAAAGCGGTGGTAAAAGCACAAGAAACCATCGGCGCAAACCGTCAAAAAATGGTTGATGAGTTAGGTAACTGGGAAGAATGGCGTGATCTTTCTAAACAGTTCCGTAACCACGTATTAGCAAACTTAGATGCTTACCTTTATCAATTAAGCGAAAAAGTCACGCAAAACGGTGGTCATGTTTATTTTGCAGAAACTGCAGAAGAAGCGACCGCTTACATTCGTAAAGTCGCACTTGAGAAAAAGGCGAAAACCATCGTGAAATCTAAATCAATGGTAACCGAAGAAATCGGTATGAACCATGTTTTAGAAGCAGAAGGCATTAAAGTCGTTGAAACCGACTTAGGGGAATATTTACTACAAATCGTAGGCGATAAACCATCTCACATCGTTGTGCCGGCAATTCATAAAGATCGTCATCGTATCCGTAAAGAATTACATGAAGTATTAGGCTATGAAGGAACAGAACAGCCAGAAGAAATGAATGCTTTTGTGCGTAAAACCTTACGTAAAGATTTCTTAGAAGCAGATATTGGTATCTCAGGTTGTAACTTTGCCGTGCCAGAAACTGGATCAGTTTGTTTAGTGACTAACGAAGGTAACTTACGTTTAGCAACTACTGTGCCAAAAACGCATATTGCAGTCATGGGAATGGAGCGTTTAGCCCCAACGTTTAAAGAAGTGGATGCTTTAATTACAATGCTTTGCCGTAGTGCAGTAGGCGCGAAATTAACAGCTTATAACACTTGGTTAACCGGCCCGCGCTTAGAAGGCGAAGTGGATGGTCCTGAAGATTTCCATTTAGTTATCGTAGATAATGGTCGTTCAAAAATTTTAGAAAGCGAGTTTGAAGAAGTTTTACGTTGTATCCGTTGTGGTGCATGCTTAAATATTTGCCCAGCGTATCGCCAAATTGGTGGTCATGGTTATGGTTCAATTTATCCGGGCCCAATTGGTGCAGTTATCTCGCCATTATTAGGTGGTTATGATGAGTTCAAAGAGTTACCGTATGCCTGTTCATTATGTAATGCGTGTAACAGCGTATGCCCAGTGAAAATTCCACTTGCGCAGCTTATCTTAAAACACCGTGAGAAAATGGTGGAAGCAGGCATTACACCTAAATCAGAGCAACTTGCAATTAAAGGCTTTACCTTCGCAAATGCTCGCCCTTCAGTTTGGAATGCAAGCGTGAAGATCGGTGCGAAATTAGCAGGTAAGTTCATTAAAAACGGTAAAGCACCTATTCATTTCGGTGCATTAGGCGAATGGACAAAAGCACGTGATTTACCTTCAATAGAAGGCGAAAGTTTCCGTGAATGGTTCAAAAACCGTAAATAATGGCAAGCAAAAAGGATAAAACAATGGATCAACAAAACAGAGAAAATTTCTTAAATAAACTTGCCGCAAAAATGGGGCGTGCGCGTAAATTAGTGCCAGACCAAATGGAAGAGCAAGTTAACCACCATCCAACGACGCGTTTAACACACTTATCGCAAAATGAACTTTGTAACGAGTTTATGAGCTTTGCGAAAGTATTGTTAGTTGATGTGGTAGAAACAAAAGAAGCTGATGTGGCGCAAGCAGTGTTAGATGTTTGCGAAAAATATGGTGGCGGTAACATCGTATTAAACAACGATGATCGTTTAAACCAATTAGGTATTACTGATGCAGTAAAAGCGAAATATGATAGTTTCGTTTGGGATTTCAACCTAGATCGTGAAAACATTGCAAAATCAGCGGAAGCAAACATAGGTATTGTTCATGCAGAATATGGTTTAGCTGAGTCTGGCGGTATTGTGTTATATGCAACTAAAGACAATGGCCGTTCAACCAGCTTATTACCAACAACATCTGTGGTGGTTGTGCGTAAGAGCAAAGTATTGCCACGCGTGGCACAACTTGCGCAAGTGTTACATGAGAAAGCACAAGCAGGCGAAAGAATGCCATCTTGTATTAACATTATCTCAGGCCCTAGTGCAACTGCAGATATCGAGTTAATCAAGGTTGTTGGGGTTCATGGTCCAGTGTCTAAAATTTACGTTGTGATTGACGACCTATAATTTCTCCGATTTAATGCCCAATATTTATTGGGCATTTTTATTTTTTCAATTTTAAAAGGACAAACATGGCAGCAGAAATTCTTACCATTAAAATTGGATTGGTTGAATCCGTTACTTTTGCAGATGGCACCACGCTAGAATCGGCGATTCGTAAAAAGCCGGTTGAACAGGTGCGTATTCATGAATTAGGTGCTGAAGGGAATGATGTCGGCTTAAAGGCACATCATGGTGGGCCAGATAAAGCATTGTTTTTTATGGCAGATCAAACCTTTGAAAAACTCACTACGCTTATTGGTAAGGATTTTGACTGGCAAGGCACTGCGATTTATGGTGAGAATTTTATCGTTTCAGAATTAAATGAAACAAATGTTTGTGTTGGGGATCGCTATCAAATTGGCGAAGTTATTGTAGAAGTTTCTCAACCGCGTAAACCGTGCGAGCGCTTATCAAAAAATAGTGAATGCGAAGCAACCCAAAGCCTTGTTCGGGAAACGGGTTTAAGCGGTTGGTATGTGCGAGTTATTCAAGGGGGAATTTGTAAAAAAGGAGATAAAATTGACCGCTTGCAACGGCCTTATCCTGATTTGAATATTCTGCACTTAAATCAACTGTTAGCACAGAAACCTTCAATTAAGATCAAATCTGATTTAGAGCGCGCTTTAGCTTGTGAAGTTTTAGCAGAAGCCTTTAAGCGCTCTCTCCGAAACCAGCTTTCGAGAATTTAAGCCGAAGATTTCGGTTTTTCTACCACGGACTCTAATCGCATTGTTTCGTGGTCATTGCTGAGCAACTCAACTTGCGGAGTTGCTTGGCTAGCCTTAGTGGAAAGTTGTTGGAATCGCTCAACTTTACCAATTAAACCTTGGCGACCGACTAAGGACGTGACGGTTTGATTATATTGATTGCTGACAGTGTTGAGCGTATTTCCAAGTTTACTTAATCGTTCTGCCACCACACAAACTTGATTATAAATCTCTCCTGCTTTTTCACTGATTTCTCGTGCTTCATGATTACCACGTTCAATTCGCCAAAGATTGGCGACAGTGCGTAAAATCGGCATCAGTGTCGTATAAGAAACTAAAATCACATTACGTTCATAGCCAAAATTAAATAGCTGTGGATCATGTTTCATCGCTTCAATATAAGCAGGTTCAATAGGCACAAACATGAGTACAAAATCAGGGCTTGTAACGCCAGGTAAGTTGGCATAATTTTTCTTAGAAAGCCCCTCAATATGCGCTCTTAATGATTTGCAGTGTGCTTCTAATGCTTGGTTCATGCTGAGATTATCTTCGGCTCGTACTGCCTCATCATAAGCAAGCAACGAAACTTTGCTATCTAAAATTAACTGTTTATTATCGGGTAAGTGCAAAACAAAATCGGGGGCTAAACGTCGTCCTTCTTGATCGCGAAAACTTTCTTGTGAAACGTAATGTTCTCCAGCCAATAAACCAGCGGATTGCAGCGCAGATTCTAGCTGTACTTCGCCCCAGTTCCCTGCAATTTTGTTATTTCCTTTTAAAGCTGTCGCAAGATTTTGCGCTTCTTCTGACATTGAGGCGCCAATTTTCAGTACTGCTTTAATTTCTGCAGCTAAGGTTGCTGTGCCTTTTAGGGATTCACTATGCACTTCATTGACGCGTTTTTGAAAGCCTTCAATTTGTTCTCTAAATGGTTTCAGTAAAGCATCTAAGCTAGCTTGGTTTGTTTGATCAAAACGTTGACTTTTTTCTTCCAAAATCTGTTGTGCGAGATGTTGGAATTCAACATTCAGTTGCTGTTTGACTTCCACAAAATTGCGTTGTTGCGCTTCAAAATTAGCTTGTTTTTCATGAAGTGTAGTGCGAAGCTCAGTCAGCTCATTTTGAACCTGTTGATATTGTGCCGTAAGTTGTGCCTGTTCTTGTGCTTTTTGCGAGAGTTGTTGCAAGCTATGTTGCAGTTGCTCTTCTAGGCCTTCAGCTTTTGCTTGTGATGCGCCAACGCGTTCTTTCAGCGCGTTGATATAGCGCTCAAGCTCGTTTTCGTTATCTTCGGCAAGCACAAGACGTTGTTGCAAGCGGTCTAATTCTGTTAATTTTTCGCTAATTCGTTCCGCATAGGATTCAGCTTGCGTACGAAATTGCACGGCTGATTGTTCCGCTTGATGCTTTTCTTGGGTCAGCAAGGCTACGCTTTGTTGTGCTTGAGCTAGCGCTTGTTGGCGTTCAGTTAAGTCCTGTTGTAAATTCTCCATTCCTTGCTGATAGCGGTTTTGCTGAATAAACCAATAAATCGCAAGCCCACCTAAGCTAATTAGGAGAGCAACAGCCAGATAGAGCCAAAGCGGATCGAAAGTTAGCGTCATCATATTAGATATTTTTTACTTTATCAGAATAGAGAATAATGCATAGAGCAATAACCATTACCAATATTGAGCAAGCAAATAACAAGGTACTGGTTGCACTTTCATGATCGACAATGATTAAACGAACCATGGCAGTAATGCCGGTGTAAATAAAATATCGAAGTGGAAAATGGTAACCACTGCGGAAATATTGTGCAATAAGCCCTAAGAAACCGAAGTAGAGGAAGAAAACTAAAATTTGTTCGGCTAATTGATTGGGCACAATTGGCGCAGGACCTAGTGCCATCATAAATAGTTCGTAACTGATTTTTGCCAAAGCGACAATTAACACCGCAGCTAACCCTAATAAGAACATAATTAAAATCATTTTAAGCACTCTAGGAATAATGTTAGAAAGATGAGTTGAAATATTTTGTATAGTCATAATTTGATTTTGAGATTTTTAGAAAAATAAATAAGCCTTCAATGAATACCCCTCTTTGAAAAGAGGGGCATTTTTTAATGTTCTCTAGTTTTAAAGAATGTTACATCAGGGTAGCGTTCCTGGGCTAAGTTGAGATTCACCATGGTTGGTGCGATATAAGTTAAGTTATCGCCACCATCTAAGGCTAGGTTTTGTTCATTTTTGCGTTTAAATTCTTCGAATTTTTTCACATCATCACATTCAACCCAACGTGCGGTAGCAACATTAACGTTTTCATAAATAGCCTCAACGTTATATTCCGTTTTAAGGCGAGAAACGACCACATCAAACTGTAACACCCCTACCGCACCTACGATTAAATCGTTATTCATGAGTGGGCGGAATACTTGCACAGCCCCTTCTTCTGAAAGCTGAACTAAGCCTTTAAGAAGTTGTTTCTGCTTAAGGGGATCTTTTAAGCGAATTCGACGGAATAATTCTGGTGCAAAGTTTGGAATGCCCGTAAATTTCAAGATTTCGCCTTGCGTGAAAGTATCGCCAATTTGAATAGTGCCGTGATTGTGCAGGCCGATAATATCGCCTGCATAGGCTTCTTCTGCATGCGCACGATCGCCCGCCATAAAAGTCAGTGCATCCGAGATGACCACATCTTTACCAATACGAACATGTTTCAGCTTCATGCCTTTTTCATATTTGCCTGACACTACGCGCATAAAGGCAACGCGGTCGCGGTGTTTTGGATCCATATTAGCTTGAATTTTGAACACGAAACCAGAGAATTTTTCTTCGCTGCTTTCAACCGTACGAACATCCGCTTCACGTGCTTGCGGTTTTGGTGCCCATTCGGTTAAACCATTTAAGAAATGATCTACCCCAAAGTTACCTAATGCAGTTCCAAAAAATACTGGGGTTAATTCGCCTTTAATGAACGCTTCATGGTCAAATTCGTTACTTGCACCTTGTACGAGTTCTAATTCATCACGCAGTTGTTGAGCTAAATCGTCGCCTACGGCAGCATCTAATTCAGGACTATTTAAGCCTTTTACAATACGGACTTCTTGAATGGTTGAACCTTGCCCAGATTGGTAAAGGTAGGTTTCATCTTTTGCTAAATGATAGACGCCTTTGAATAATTTACCGCAACCGATAGGCCAAGTAATTGGTGCACAACGAATTTTGAGTACACTTTCTACTTCGTCTAATAATTCCATTGGATCACGAATGTCACGGTCGAGCTTGTTCATGAACGTTAAAATTGGTGTATCACGTAAGCGTGTAACTTCCATCAATTTAATTGTACGTTCCTCAACCCCTTTGGCAGAGTCAATCACCATTAAGCAGCTATCTACTGCAGTTAATGTACGGTAAGTATCTTCCGAGAAGTCTTCGTGCCCTGGTGTATCAAGCAAGTTCACCAAGCAATCGTTGTAAGGAAATTGCATTACAGAGGTGGTAATCGAAATCCCACGTTGTTTTTCCATTTCCATCCAGTCTGATTTTGCATGAGCTGCTGAGCCTTTACCTTTTACTGAACCAGCCGTTTGAATGGCATTTCCATAAAGTAATACTTTTTCAGTAATGGTCGTTTTACCGGCATCGGGGTGGGAAATAATCGCAAAGGTACGGCGCTTATTCACTTCTTGAGGATATTGGTTAGTTGACATAAATAATCTTGTGTAAATAAAAAAGTCATAAAAAATAAAGGCGACATTATAACACAAGACAAGCGGTCAAATTTAACGAAATTTTTGCAAATTGGCGAAAACCAATATGGTGAAGATCCTAAAGTAAAAGAGAGCGCATTGGCTAATTCTTCTGCTGAACATAGCGTGGAGAAAAACAACGAGAATAGTTAACAAGCGGTTGGATTTTCTCAAGATTTTGCAAAAATAAGGCGCATTCTTTAAGAGAATGCGCCTAACTTTTGTTATAATCCTGAAGTTTTTCAACGTATAAAAGGAATTGTCATGAATTATTTTCTTTATGCCCTAAAAAATAGCTTTAATATCAAAGGTAGAGCTAGACGCGCTGAATTTGGCTGGTTTACTTTAATCTGCATGTTAATCTCGTTTTCGTTGATGCTTATTGGCGGATTCGCTGATGGATTAGGTTTTTCAAAATTAGCTTCTGCACTTGAGATAATCAACTCATTATTTAGCTTACTTATTTTTCCTGCGAGTATTACGATTGCTATACGCCGTTTGCATGATTTAGGGAAATCAGGCTGGTGGTATGTTGCATATACTGTGATTGTTGTGGTTGTTATTGCATTTATCTTGGCCTCACTGATTTCAGCAGTCATCGTTCATCAAATGAATGAAGACGAAATTATTGAGTTTTTACTTTCAGGTAATATCTTGATTCCACTCGGATTGTTGTTAATTTTTGTTTATGGTGTGCTTTTATTCTTAATTTTCAAAGATGGACAACGTTTTACCAATGCATATGGTGAAGATCCAAAAGCGCCAATCACTGAAAAAGTTGAACCTGTTTTAAACAATGTTAGCAATGTGCAAGATGGAACAGAACAGTCTAAAATTGGGCATCAGGAATTCTAATTTTTTTATTTCACAAGAGGTCTTTTTATGAAATGGTTTATTTACGCAATTAAAAATATATTTAACTATCAGGGGCGTGCTAGACGTTCTGAGTATGGTTGGTTCCAGTTAGTCAATTATCTATTACAAATGGCATTTATGCTCGTATTTTGGCTGATTATAGCTGGCGCTGCGGCTGGCAGTATGGCACTTGGTCGAAATGAAGAAACCATGCTAATGGGGGTTAGTATTGTAGCGATAGTAGTTTATGCTTTATTGCTCCTTTACCAAGTCGTGATTTTCTTAGTGTCATTGAGTGTGACAGCCCGCCGTTTGCACGATTTAGGTTGGTCTGGTTGGTGGCAGTTAGTTTTATTTGTGTTACCGCTTATTATTATAGTGATTTTTATGATCAATATGCCAACGAATATGCCAAGTGAGCGTGATCTTGCTCAAGCCATGTTCTTTCCTTTCTTAATGATGGGGATTTATGCGCTTGTTGCATTTGTTGTCATGTGTATCTTATTGTTCAAAGAAGGTCAAATTGGTGCCAACAAATATGGTGAAGATCCAAAAGAAGAAGAGCGTGCATTGCTTCAACATATGCGAGAACAAATGGCAGCGAAAAAAATGCAAGAAAAAGCACTCACATCTCCGAATTCTGCTGAAAATACGGTAGAGCAAAATAGCAATTAACAAGCGGTCAAATTTGCGAAAAATTTTGCAAAAACAAGGCGCATTCCTTAAATAGGAATGCGCCTTTTTCATGACGAAATGAAAAGAAAATTAGAAGCGAATCTCAATTGCCCCAGCAAAATTACGTCCAGGTGCATAAAAACGTTCTAAACCTTTTCCATCTTTATCGACTGAGTCTGTGGTGCTTATTTTATTAATCCCACGTAAGGTATCCCAAGTATGATATTTACGATTAAACATATTATAAATACCGGCTCGTAGAGTGATGTTTTTATTCACTTTATAGAAGCCATATAGGTCGAATAATACAGCTGAACCATTAAGATATGGATAGGCTTTTACTTCTCTAACAAAGTTAGCGGAATATTGCACGACTTGTGCATCTTTAGCTTTTTTCGCACCTAGATAGCTACCTTTGAAGTTAAGCCCCCAAACATCATTTGGATCTTCATAACCAATGCCTAAAATCACTTTAATCGGCTGAATAGAAAGCAAGCTTGCTTCTGTACCCGTTAATTTTCCTTTTGCATAACCAAGATTAGCTAAGAATTTCCAACCTTGTGGAATAGCAGAAATGACCTGATCCAAATTAACTTTACTTGTTAATTCCACACCAGAAATACGTGCACGATCAATGTTGACAGCTTGTTGGGCAATTGTTGTGTAATAAGCTTGTTGCCCGTAGCTTGCACTGTACGGATTATAAAATGGGTTCCATTTTTTATAGGTTGATTCTTGTTCCGTTAAGAAATTTTTATAACGGGTATGATAAAGATTCAACCCAAAAGTACCTAACTGATGTTCCGCTTGAATATTGATAGATTGATTAAGTGCTTGCTCCGCTTTTAAGTTTGGGTTTGGAATCCAGTTACCTGCTGGGTGATTAAAAGAGAAATACATTTCTGAAGCGGTTGGAATACGGAAACCGGTAGAAATGTTATAGCCTACTTTCCAAATATCGTTAAGTTGAGCATCTAAACCTAATGAGCCACTTAAACTTTGGAAGGTGTTTGAAGCTGGTTTACGGCTACAAGCACGGCAAAACGCTTTCAAATCTTGTGGAACTAATTCATCCCAATCGTAGCGAATACCCAGTTGGCTAGAGAATATCTCATTCCAAACCACGTTATCTTGTAATTGAGCAAAGAATGAACGGGTTCTTACAGGGTGTTGAATAGATTCGCTATCTTTTGCGTTACTACCGTCTGAATTGACGCCTGGGTATTCATGTTCATTACTGTTATCAAAATCTTTTTGTGAAATACCGGTTCTTAAGGTGAATTGATGGCTACCAAAACGAGTTTCCCATGGCATCAGATCCGCACGTAAAGAGGCTCGCATAAAACGACTGTTCATGCTGGTATCTTGGATTTCGATTAAAGATTTTCCTGCATATGCGGTAAAATCAGCATTATAACGATAGCCACCTTTGTAGTTTTTAGAACCAATATTCGTTTTTTGCCAATCTAAATCCGTTTTTAGATAGCTTAACCAATGGCTATTTTCTGGAAAGTATTCATAAGCAACGTTGGCATTATAACGTTTACTAATATCATGAGATTCACGCCAAAGCCCAGCAAGCTGATAAGATTTTTCATTGACAAAGTTATCTGCTTTTTGTGCATTAAATGAAGCACTAATGCGGTGTGCTGGTGTAATAAAATAGCCAATTTTAGCTAAATAGCTGTGATTTTTGTGATGTGATGGATCTGGAATTCCACGAGCACTCCCTAAAATATCTGCCCCAGTTCCACGGCTTTTCATTTCATGCCCGTTACGATAAGAGTAGAGAAGTGTTGCATCAAATTTATCGTCTTTATACGCAGTCCCTACGGTATGCGTCCATTCACGATTTTTGCTAGCATAGCCATTTTTAAGCAATACGCCCCATTTTTTGCCTGGCAGAATAATATCGTCTGCACCTAACGTGCGGTAGTTTACAGAACCACCTAATGAACCGCTTCCTGCATTAAACGAATCTGCACCACGCATAATATCAATGCCTTGAACTAACTCAGGATCGATACTTAAACGAGAACTGTTGAAGTTACCATAACGTGCATAAAGCGAGTTTTCTTCTGATTCAGGTAAATTCACGCCATCAATACTGATTCCAACACGGTTGCCTTCCACGCCACGCATTGCAAAACCTTTATTGCGGCGACCATTATCGCTAATACCCACATCGGTTGAATAACGCACTAAGTCATAATTATCAGCAATGAGCTCTTCTTGAATAGCTTTACGAGTTTTTTTTATCTGGTTTGCTTTAACCTCGGTGGCATTTACCGTCACCGTATCTAATGTGGTTTGTTCTTCAGCATAAGCTTGTAAGGCAATTGCCACACAAAGCGCGCTTAAAGAAAGAGGGAATTTGCGAGCCATATTTGTACCTGAAATTCAATTTAATTTAATAAAATTCGGAGCACAGTTTACAAAAGTTTAATAAAGCTGACAAGTATATTGCAAATCATTTTTATTTAGAGTAAATTACGCAAAATTAGTTCATTTAACCTAAACATAAACAATAAGGATTTTCTTATGGGGAAAATAAAACTTTCAATCATTGCTCTTTCTTGTGCAATGGCATTAAGCGCTTGTTCTTCTAGCTCTAAAGGCGGTACAGATAATACAGATCAAATTCGCCAGGCAGAAAGTGAATTAAGTCAAAAAATTACTGAAGCAAATAAAAAAGCAGAAGAAGCGGCAAAAAAAGCTGAAGCGGCAATTAAAACGGCAAAAGCTAACAGCCAGCAAACTGAAGCTGAGAAAAAAGCTGCCGAAGAAGCACAAAAAGCAGCAGAAGAACGCTTAAAACAGTTAGAAAATTTGCAAGCTAATGAAAAAGCACGTATTCCATTAAGTGATAAAGTCTTTGGTGGTATTAGCGGTGAAATGACAGATACTATTTCAGGCGGTACTTTAGTTGGTGAACAAAATATTGCAAATCGCACATTAACTCGTGATATCCGTGATCTGACTATTATTGATGAAAGTGGTAAGTTAGTGGATATCAATATCCTAAGAAGAGCGGGCGATATGGATCCATGGACTTACGAGGAATACGATGATCAGTATAATCTTCGTAAAGAAGGCCAAACTATTTTAAGTAATAGTAATTTAGAGTCTAGTGCATTTGGTACTTATGTGGATAGATTAACGGGTAATCAATATTTCTATGCTCAAGGTAAGCCAACAGCAATCGCGCAAATTCCAACAGTTGGCAAAGCAGAATATAAAGGTGGCGCTGTTTATAAGAAAGATGGCGAACGAAATTATAGTGAGATCAGTGAAATGACTGCGACGGCTGATTTTGCAAATAAAGTGATTGATATCAATATCGCACAAAAAGCGAATGCCGTACCTAGTATGAACTTTGGCGGTAAAATCACTGGTAACAGTTTTGCTGGAGAAGTGAATGGTATTAAAACCCAAGGTGGTTTCTTTGGTGAAAATGCAAAAGAAATGACGGGTCTATATACCAATGAAGCTGATCAATCTCGCGGTGCATTTGGCGGGATTAAGCAATAACAAGCGGTCGAGTTTTAAATAAAAATGACAAATCTTACACAGCAAATTGAAGATTACCTTACTGAGCATCCACAAGCAATTACGCTTGATATGGCTGCATATTTTGGACTGCCAGAAGGTAAAATTTTAACCGCACTTCCCGCACGTTTCGTGCGGGTTTTTCCTGCACATCGTGCAGAAGAAATTTTGACATCTGTTGCCCAATGGGGAATTTTTACAACCATTATTGAAAAAGGTGGTTCAATTTTTGAAATTAAAGATCGTTTCCCAGAGGGGATTGTAGGCAGAGGTTACTACAATCTTAATATGAAAGGTGATCAAGGGGCATTACACGGGCATTTAAAGTTAGATAACATTGCGCAAATTGCCTTTGTGAGCTTACCGTTTCGTGGCAAAGAGAGTTATAACATTGCTTTTATTGCAGAAAACGGAGAAACCATTTTTAAAATTTATTTAGGTCGGGACGAGCAGCGTCAGCTATTTCCCGAACAAGTTGAACACTTCAACACCTTTCAATAAGAATTATTTAGGAGTTAAAAATGACAGATCGTCAAGAGGTCTTGCAAAATCGCCTTGGACCACAAATTCAAGAACTTAAAGCCCAAGCGAAAACTATTTTATTAGCGACATTAGATGAACAAGGCAATCCAAATGTGAGCTATGCGCCTTTTGTTATCCATAATGGTAAATATGTTGTGTTAATTTCTGAAATTGCGCGTCATGCTCGCAATTTACAACAAGTACCAAAAGTTTCACTTATGTTGATTGAAGACGAAAGCTTAAGCCGTCAAATTTTTGCGCGTAAGCGTTTAACTTTTGATGCGACAGCACAGGTTTTAGATAAAGACAGTGATGAAGGTAAGGCTTGTTTAGAAGCACTTGCTGCACGTCATGGCGAATTGATTTGGGATTTAGCAAAAAATGCGGATTTCAAAATTTTCGGTTTTGAACCAAGCCAAGGCTTATATGTCAAAGGCTTCGGACAAGCATTCCAAGTAAGCCCATCTGATTTAGTTGATTTTGTTCATTTAGATGTTGGACATATCAAAGAAGAAGAGCAAGCATAAAATTACAACAATGGGAAAAGGGAACGCTTGATTGAAACGTTCCCTTTTCTGTTTTTAGCGTTTTTGTTATAATCCGCCTCTATTTTATCTCTTATTTGCATAAGGAAACGAAATGGCACTAAAAGCTTACTCTACGCCAAGTTACTGGCAACGTGTAAAAATTGCCTTACATTATCTTTTACCACAGTTAGCGATTACGCGTGCTGCGGGTTGGTTAGCTGAGCGTCGTTGGGGTTCAGTAACACATTTCATTATTAAAGCCTTTGCTAAACAATATCAAGTTAACTTGGCTGAGGCAGAAAAATCTTCACCAAGCGATTATGCTACCTTTAACGAATTTTTTATTCGTCCATTAAAAGCTGGTGCGCGCCCGATAGAAGCTGCACCTGATTACTTGTGTTTACCGGCAGATGGACGAGTGAGTGAATCAGGCAAAATTGATGCTAACCGTTTGATTCAAGCGAAAGGGCATTTCTTCACGCTAGAAACCTTGTTAGCTGAAGATACTGAAATGGCAGCAAAATTCCAAGATGGCGACTTTATTACGACTTATTTATCGCCAAGTGATTATCATCGTGTGCATATGCCATGCGATGCAACTTTACGTAAAATGGTGTATGTTCCGGGCGAATTATTTTCGGTAAACCCATTCTTAGCTGAGCATGTTCCTAATTTATTTGCGCGCAATGAGCGTTTAATTTGTGAATTTGAGACTGAATTTGGTCCAATGGTGCAAATTCTAGTTGGCGCAACAGTTACCGCAAGTATGAGCACTGTTTGGGCGGGAGTGGTTAACCCACCGCGTCCAGATGAAGTGGTTGAATATCACTATAACACTGAAGGCGAAGGCGTTATTCGTTTGAAAAAAGGCGAAGAAATGGGCGCATTCCGATTAGGTTCAACGGTGATTAACCTCTTCCCGAAAGGCGCTGTTGTGCTAGAGCTTTACTTACAAGCGGGCGAAAAAACTCGAATGGGTGAAAAATTAGGACGCTTATTAAAATAACCACTTAACAAGAAATCGCATTTAGTTATTCTAAATGCGATTTTTTTATCTTTGAATTTGCTGCATTGTTGCGGCAATCGCTTCAGGAATTACTGCGCCATGATTTTTTCCTGTAATGAGCTGGAAGGTAGTTGGTACACCTTGTTGCTGTAATTCAGTAGCGAGCTGTTCTGCATTCATCCATGCCATTTTTTGTCGCTGTTGAATTTTTTCAAGCTGGGCTGGCGTCATCTCTGGATCACGTTCTGGGAATTTTTCAAATTCGCCTAGGCTAACCCAAACCGATTTAGGTGGTAAGGATACCCACGGTTTTTCTCTTTTCAAAAACTCACCATGGCCCCACCATAATGATGGGCTGGCGATGCTGTAATAATCAAATAATGTCGGTTGATGAAATAGCACATATAAGCCAAATAAACCACCAAATGAATGCCCAAAGAAATATTCTGGTGTGGTTTTACCATAATGTTCAACAACATAAGGTTTAACTTGATTTGCAAAAAATCGCAAAAAATCGACCGCTTGCCCGCCTTGTTTAAACGCTTCTCCCGTTGCTGGAAATGTGTAATCTCGAGTGCGTTGCTCAATAGCATAGGCTTTATCTGAAACATAGCCCACCCCAATAATTAAGGGTAACGGCAAATTCGGATCAACAGCATTTACGGCTAATGGAAACTGCGCGTTACCATCGAGTACATAAAGTGTGGCATGCGCTGGTTTTTTAGGTTCTGCAATAAACAAGCGATATGCTTTACCTTCAAAGTTTAGATCTTGTTGATGAAACTGATAATGAGCATTCATGGCGGGTTTGATGGTAGGAATTTGAAAATCGGGCGCGGCATGAGTGATTACCGGTGCCATAAGTAATGTTAAACAGAATAAAAAAATACGCATATTATGAGTCTGCAGTAGCGAACCACTGCAGACTTTTCCTTATTTACAATTTAACTTAGAAACTCAAATTCATATTTGCCCAGAAACGACGGCCATCTTCTACTGTCCAGCTACCGCCGTTAGTATCAACGCGGTCACCAATTTCGTTACCGATATTTAGCACAGCTAGGTTAAATGAAAGATGTTTATTCACTTGAATTGTTGAGCCTACATCAACCGTTGTGTAACCAGGGCGGGTGCGGTAAGCATTGCGATTATCGCCATTTCGAGGGTTTGCCCAAATTTGTTTACCTTTATAAGCAACACGCGTGTAAGCAGAGAAGGTTTCGTTTGGTGTCCAAGAAAGTTTCGCGCTAGCACTATGTTTTGGCGTATTGTCTAGTGGTAAGCCTCTTAAACTCACGCCAGAAGCAGAAATATCTTCATCTGATTTACGTTTTGAATGTTGATAGGTATAAGCTAAATCCATCGCCCAACGTTCATTAAATGCAAGATGCGCACTCATTTCAGCCCCTTTAATGTTCGCACGACCTACGTTGCTGTATTGGTATAAACGAACATTCGTGAGCGGATCAATTGTGCCTGAGTTGTGGCTTGTGAGTTTATTTTTGAAATCTGTGTTAAATAGCGTGAAGGTAGCATTCCAATCATCACGAGTATAAACCAAGCTTAATTCTTCGTTCACACTTGTTTCAGGTTTTAGGTTTGGATTACCGTAAATAACGCCAGCGCCACGTTCAGTTGAAGTTACATAACCTTCGCTAATTTCACGAATACTTGGTGCGCGGAACGCTTTTGCTACGCCACCTTTTAGGCTGAAGTTATCATCAAGATGATAAATGAGGTAAGCGCGAGGGTTCCAATGTGAGCCAAATTTTTGGTGATGATCGAAGCGTGACCCTAATGTGAGTAAGACTTTATCTGAGAAGTTGATTTCATCTTCTAAGAAGAAGGCGTATTGTTTCACTTTATTCGTTGTGTGCTCATAAATTGGGCGGTAAGAAGTTTGTGTTTTACCTTTTACCGTTTGTGAACGTGTTGCGACACTTTTCACTGAATCATCAGCTAATTTGGCATGTTGATGTTGCCCCCCAAATACAAAGAAATGGTTGGCAACTGGAAGCATAAATTTTGCATCAAATACGGTATTAGTAATTTCTGGTTGACGGCTATCCATCACGCCATTGATGATCGATTCACGTTTGGCTTTTTCTTGATAAACGCTTAATTCAGAGCGTATTACATCCCAATCAGCTTGATGACTCAAAGACCAATGATTTCGTACTGCACGCGTTTTGCTTGGATTATTATTGACGGTGCTTTGTCCACGTGTGGTCGTTAATGCGATAGATTTCCCTGGGGTTTCATCTTTTTCTAAGAAATGACGACCGCCTTCTAAAATAAAGGTTTGTTTTTCAGTTGGGGTAAAGGTCAGTTTTGTGTTGATATTACGGTTTTTATTTTTGTTAGATGCGCCAATTAAACTATCTTCCTGACGATAATTTCCGCCACCGTAAACTTGTAAACCAAGAACATTGTTGACAATAGGACCAGAAAGGAAGAAGTTTCCATGATAGCCATCACCAAACACTTTTCTGTCATGTAGCGTAAAGCCACTAGAAAGAGAGCCTGTCCACTCTTTGGTTGCATTTTTGGTAATGATGTTGACTACACCACCCATTGCATCTGAGCCGTAGAGTGAAGACATTGGGCCACGCACCACTTCAATACGCTCAATTGCATTCACAGGAGGCATAAAACCACCTTCAAAACCGCCATTACCATTTGGACGAGATTCACGGGTATTTTGGCGACGACCATCCACCATGATTAAGGTGTAATCTGCAGGTAAGCCACGAATAGAGACATCGCTTCGGTTGGCATTACTACCACTGATATTTACTCCAGGCACATCTTGTAACGCGTCTTCTAAGCGATTAACCGGATGTTGTTTGAGTTGTTGCTGATTTACCACGCTAATACTGGCAGGCGCATCTTTAAACGCTTGTTCGTTACCGGCAGCAGTTACCACAATTTCATCTAAATGAGCTGTGGTATTTTCTTCCGCAAGGGTCGCGAATGGAAAGATAGAAAGTATTGTTAGGGTTAATTTTGAAAGTTTATATGAGTGGCTCATTAGATATCCTTATAATGATTGAGAACTATTTTTATTATAATACGTCAAAATTTTTCTTAGGAATAGCGAAAGTTCAAGAATTTCAAAAAATTGAGTAAATTACTTAGTTTTAGTTAATTTTTTATAACTAATTTATCTATTTACTTCCAAAGAATAATTGCTTGAGTGAAAAAATCTGCTATTTTGGCAAACTAAATCTATTTTTAATTACCAAGGACTTGCAATGAAACTACAACAATTGATTAAAACGCACCAACTTGGACTCCTTTTTCAACAAGGGAAATTTGGCATCGAAAAGGAGAGTCAACGTATTGATGCCAACGGTAATATCGTGACTACTGCACACCCCGCTGTTTTTGGTAGTCGCACTTATCACCCTTATATCCAAACGGATTTTGCTGAAAGTCAGTTAGAACTCATTACACCACCGAATGAAAAACTTTCGGATACTTTGCGTTGGCTTTCAGCCATTCACGAGGTCACACTGCGTTCTTTACCTGAATCGGAATATATTTTTCCGCTGAGTATGCCAGCAGGTTTACCACCAGAAGATCAGATTCAAGAGGCACAATTAGAAAATAAATGGGACGTGGAATATCGTGAGCATTTGTCGAAAATTTATGGCAAATATAAACAGATGGTTAGCGGTATTCACTACAATTTTCAAATTTCTGATGAATTTGTGGAAAAGCTGTTCTCGCTTCAACAGACTTATTCTGATCCGATTGAGTTTCGTAATGCGCTTTATATGAAGTTAGCCAATAACTTCCTACGTTATCAGTGGATTTTAGTGTACTTGCTTGCCGCAACGCCAGAAGTGGAATCGCAATATTTTGGGGAAAAATCACCGCTTGCAGCAGGGCAATTAGTGCGTAGTTTACGCTCTAGCCCTTATGGTTATGTCAATGCAGCGCATATCGTGATTAACCACGATAGCCTCAAAGATTACGTTGAATCTCTAGAACATTTTGTAGCCAGTGGCGATTTATTGGCTGAAAAAGAGTTTTACTCTAACGTTCGTTTGCGTGGTGCGAAAAAAGCGCGTGAATTGCTAGAAAAAGGGGTGAAATATGCTGAATTTCGCTTATTTGATCTTAACCCATTTGCGCCTTATGGCATTACACTAGAAGATGCGCAGTTTATCCATTATTTCCTCTTAACTATGCTTTGGTTAGAGGAAACAGGCGGACAACAAGCGGTTGAACAGGGCAAAGCATATTTATACCAAGTCGCTTTAGAAGATCCGCGAGCACCAACGGCATTACAAACAGAAGGTGAAGCCATCTTAAAAACAACGTTAGAGATGCTTGAACAAATCCAAGCGGGCAAAGAGATTGAAGCGATCGTAAAAGCAAAATTGGCGCAATTTGCAGATCCAAGTAAAACGATTAACGGACGCTTACGCCAAGCGATTGAAAAAGCAGGAAGCTATAAAGCACTGGGTGCGCAATTAGCACAACAATACAAAGCACAAGCGTTTGAACGTTTCTACGCCCTTTCAGCATTCGATAATATGGAGCTCTCAACTCAAGCATTGTTGTTTGATTTGATTCAAAAAGGGCTAAACGTTGAAATTTTGGATGAGAATGATCAATTCTTGGCAGTGAAATTTGGTGATCATTTGGAATATGTTAAAAACGGCAATATGACGAGCCACGATCAATATATTTCACCGCTGATTATGGAAAATAAAGTAGTCACTAAAAAAGTACTAGCCAAAGCGGGCTTTAATGTGCCAAAAAGCGTGGAATTTACCTCAGTGGAACAAGCAGTAGCGCATTATCCGTTGTTTGAAGGTAAGGCGGTTGTAATTAAACCAAAATCTACCAACTACGGATTAGGGATTACTATTTTCCAACAAGGTTTAACGAATCGAGATGATTTCCGTCAGGCGATTGAAATTGCTTTCCGAGAAGATAAAGAAGTTATGGTGGAAGATTATTTAGTCGGTACAGAATATCGCTTCTTTGTATTAGGAGATGAAACGTTAGCAGTGTTGCTTCGTGTGCCAGCAAATGTGATTGGCGATGGCGTAAAAACGGTGCGCGAATTGGTTGATGCGAAGAATGCTGATCCATTGCGTGGCGATGGTTCTCGCTCACCACTTAAGAAAATTGCGTTAGGTGAGATAGAACAATTACAGCTAAAAGAGCAAGGGTTAACACCTGAAAGTGTGCCTGCAAGCGGTCAAATTGTGCAACTGCGAGCCAATTCTAACATTAGTACGGGTGGCGATTCGATTGATATGACCGACCAAATGCATGAAAGCTATAAAGCGCTGGCGGTTGGTATTGCGCATGCAATGGGCGCGAAAGTGTGTGGTGTAGATTTAATTATTCCAGATCTTAGCCAACCTGCTCGCCCAAATTTAGATTCATGGGGCGTTATTGAAGCGAACTTCAACCCAATGATGATGATGCACATTTTTCCATATCAAGGAAAATCACGTCGTTTAACGCAAAATGTGATTAAGATGTTATTTCCTGAACTACCTTAATCTTTAACGGACAAGCGGTCAGATTCTGCAAAACTTTTGCAAAATTTGACCGCTTGTTGATCTGCACCCCAAAACCTGGACATCTAATTTGAGGTGCAGATTATGTCCTACTCTTATCAATTTCGTTTGAAAATTATCAAACTCGTCACCGAACAGGATTATGGTATCCGTGAGGTGGCTAAACTTCAT
>NZ_ALJP01000001.1:0-1507 GCF_000287615.1 Haemophilus sputorum HK 2154 | reverse complement strand
TGCGCCTTTAGAAACGATGTAGTTCGCTACTGTTTCTGCACGACGTTGTGAAAGTTTTAAGTTTGCTGCTTCTTTACCGATACGGTCAGTGTAACCATTTACTTGGATTGCTGCATTACCTAAACCTGAAGCATTGATTTCAGATTGCATTGCATCTAATGCTTGTGCTGCAGCTGGTTTTAAGTTTGCTTTACCAAATGCAAATAATACATCTGAGCTAAATGCGAAGTTTTTGGTTTCGATTTGTGGCTCAGCTACTGGTGCTGGAGCAGCACCTTGACCAAAGCGGTATGTTAAACCAGCAGATACTGAGTGGATATCTGGACTGTATTTAGTGAAATCTTGACCGCCAGCTTTACGAACTGCTTTAGAGTAGTTACCCGCTTTGTTTAAGTATTGGTATTCAACACGGAATGCTAATTCTGGAAGAATTGCATACTCAACACCACCACCTAAAGTTAAAGATGGTTTTAAGTTGTGCTATTTAGAGTGATTACCTGCACCAGTTACATCGTAGAATTTATAGTCGTTACGAACTAATGCAACACCTACTTTACCGTAAACATCTAAGTCAGGTAATACTGCATAGCTTGGTTTTAAGCTTAAGTTTAGACCGTGTGCAGAGTGTTTGTAAGCACGAACATCGCTATTGTTAACTCTGTCGTTACCACGAACACGACCGTAGTAGTCATAACCTAATTCGGTTGCTAAACCAAAATTGTTTTGGTTTAAGATTTGGTAGCCACCGAACACACCGTAAGTTACAGAGTTGCGGTTGATACCGAATTTGCTAGTGTTAGCATTATAACGAGCATCGGTCGCGTGTTTGTCGTCGATTTGTTTAATGCCGTGGTGGAATGCCGCCCAACCTGCTTTAGCACCAACGTAGAAAGTATTTTCTTGTGGAGCTGCTGTTGCTGCTGCTGAAGCTGCTAATACTGCTAATGCAACTAATGATTTTTTCATTTTGATGATCCTCTATTTCAATTTCGTCATCTAAAAACTGCTCATAATGAGCCGAATATTACCTTTTTCAATTCCTCAACATGAGAAATATGTAAAAGCCCTTATTACAGTTACATTCTATCAAACAAAAAAAACGAAAATCAAACAATTTTTATTGATTTGATTAAAATTCGGGCGTTTTATTGATATAAATCACTCAAACCAGCTGATAGAACTCCATTATAAAGAAAAACCCGCAAGAATGCGGGTTTTTCTTATTTAGCTAAGTCCGTTAAGAACTAACTATTACATAGTTACTTCTTTAGTACCTTGTACTTGAACTTCAACACGACGGTCTGGTGCTAAACATGCGATTAACGCTTTACGACCTTTAACTGCATCACAAGTGTTGCCAGTTACTGGGTTCGCTTCACCGTAACCTACTGCAGTTACGTTTGCAGCTGGTGCGCCTTTAGAAACGATGTAGTTCGCTACTGTTTCTGCACGACGTTGTGAAAGTTTTAAGTTTGCTGCTTCTTTACCAATACGGTCAGTGTAACCA